>CAZQFS010000013.1:0-36303 GCA_964592755.1 uncultured bacterium
GATTCTCTCATCAACTGCAGACTCATGCCGCCTGCCTTCTCCCCTGCCGGCGAACGTGACACCGCGCTCAATCCGACCGCTGCCCGGCCCGATTTGACAAACCCCTGCGCGCCGCTATACTGTAATGTCGGTAGTCGGTTGGGCCTGCTACCGGCAACATAATCGTCTCAGGCCCGTGACAAACGCTTGTGTCCAGTTCCGGTCCATCGTCCGTGAGCGTCTTTCAGCCACAGCCGTAGACCCCGCAACGAAAACCAAGCATAACCAGTCCGGAGGTAGTATAATGGCCACGCGCATTTTTGTAGGGAACCTTCCCTTCAGCGCAACCGAGGACCAGCTTCACCAGTTGTTCTCGCAGCATGGTGAGGTCTCGTCCGTCAGTATTGTGAAAGACCGCTTCACGGAACGCTCTCGCGGTTTCGCGTTCGTCGAGATGTCGAACGCCGACGCGGCGACTGCGGCAATCGCGGCCCTGTCGGGCCACACGCTCGACAACCGACCCCTGACCGTCAACATCGCCCGGGAGCGCACCGAGCGCAGCGGCGGCGGTGGCGGTCGTGGTTTCGGCGGCGGCGGCCGGCCGCGGCGCGACAGCGGTTCGTACGGCAACAAGCGCTGGTAGAATCGGTCCTGAATCGTCGGGCGGGCAGGGCAACCTGCCCGCCCGCGTTGTTAATGGGTCGTTCGCCCGTGAGTTGACTTACCCGGTAGAAGAACTAGAATCGAGCCATGCCGCAGGAAACCCTCATCAAGCACATCGCCGACTCCGCCGGCACGGAAGTCATGCTTGCCGGCTGGGTCTACAACACGCGTTCATCCGGCAGAATCCGCTTCATCCTGCTCCGCGACGGCACCGGCGTCATCCAGTGCGTATTCCTCAAGAATCAGGTGCCTGAGCCCGCGTTCGAGCTGGCCGACAAACTGACCCAGGAGTCTTCGGTCGAGATAAGGGGCACGGTCCGCGAGGATAAGCGCGCGCCCGGCGGATATGAGTTGACCGCAACCGACCTGAAACTCATCCACCTCGCCGAGCCGTACCCGATTACGCCCAAGGAACACGGCATCGAGTTTCTGATGTCCCAGCGCCACCTCTGGCTGCGTTCTCGACGTCAGGCCGCGGTCCTGCGCATCCGGTCGAGCATGGTGAAGGCGATGCGCGACTTCCTGGACGAACGCGACTTCGTGCTCGGCGACACGCCGATTCTCACTCCGGCCTCGGTTGAAGGCACGACCACGCTCTTCCCGGTAGACTACTACGGCGAGCAGGTATACCTCACCCAGTCCGGCCAGCTCTACAACGAACCGCTCGCGGCCGCGGTGCGCCGAACCTACTGCTTCGGCCCGACCTTCCGCGCCGAGAAGTCAAAGACCCGGCGCCACCTGACCGAGTTCTGGATGCTTGAGCCCGAGGCCGCGTTCCTCGACTTGGAAGGCGACATGGAACTGGCTGAGGACCTGGTCGTCTATACGGTCGAGCGCGTGCTCGAGAAACACCGTCCCGACCTTGTCGAACTGGAGCGCGACCTCGCCAGGCTCGAAGCCGTGAAGAAACCGTTCCCGCGCCTCGCCTACTCAGACGCCATCGCCCTGCTTCAGACCAAAGGCAAGAACCTGAAACCCGGAGACGACTTCGGCGCCGAGGAAGAGACCATGCTCGGCGAAGCGTTTGACCGACCGGTCATGGTCCACCACTACCCTGCGGCCATCAAGGCGTTCTACATGAAGCGTGCGCCCGAGGACCACAGCTTGGCCCTTGCGTTCGACATGATTGCGTCCGAGGGCTACGGCGAAATCGTCGGCGGCTCCGAGCGCGAGAACGACCTGGCCGAGCTCGAGCAGCGCATCGCCGAACACAATCTGCCCCGGGCCGCGTACGAATGGTATCTCGACGTGCGTCGGTTCGGCTCGTTCCCCCATGCCGGTTTCGGCCTTGGTCTGGAACGCACCGTCGCCTGGATATGCGGCCTGAAGCACATCCGGGAAACCATCCCGTTCCCGCGCATGCTGGAGAAGATATACCCATAGAGGAGGAAGCAATGCCAGAAACCAGAGTCGGCATCGTCACCCACTACTTCGGCAAGGTCGGCGTGGCTATCATCAAGGCCACTGACGGCCCGATAGCCGTCGGCGACAAGATTCACATCAAAGGCCACACTACCGACCACACCCAGGTCATCGAGTCGATGCAGTCTGAACACGCTCCGATTCAGCGCATCGAGGTCGGCAAGGACGCCGGCGTCAAGGTGGGAGTGCACGCCCACGAGCATGACGTCGTCTACAAGGTCACCGATTAGGGCTCTCGCCGCCCTGGCCCTGCTCTGCTCACTGGCCCGCGGCCAGTGGGTCACGACCTCGACCGACACCGTCACCCACACCACGGCTCGCAAGTGGGCATCAATGCAGGCGATTGCCTGCGACTCCACCGGCACGCTCCACGCCGTCTGGACCGAGGCGATAAGCACGGCGCTCAGGAACGTAGTGTATGCCCGCAGGCCGGCCGATTCAGGCTGGACCCGACCCGAGGTCGTGGCCGAATCCACGAACAACCACTCGGCAGTCGCGGTCGAACCCCTGACCGGCGTCGCTCACGCGGTCTGGACCGTGCCGGTCGGTACGACGGCGGACGTAGTCTACGCCACCAACCGCTCCGGCGCCTGGGTGCAGACCCGCCTGACTCAGGACTCGCTCGCCGAATGGCTGCCGACCCTCGCACTGGAGCAGGATAGGGCACACGTTGCCTGGATAGTTCAGGACCAGAGCCGCGCCTACTACATCGCCTATGCAACCAATCGGTCCGGAGCGTGGCAGTCGCAGGTACTCTGGGGCAGCCGGCTTGGTGGCTTCGGCTCCGGCGCATCCCCCTGGCTTGCGGTCGAGCACTCAGGAGTCGCCCACATCACCTATCGGGGCGGCGATTACCCGGCCTATCGCGTCCATCACGCCGAAAACCGAATCCCGGGCGACACCGTCTGGTACTACGAAGTGCTCGGCCCGACCGCGAACGACGTGGATTACGTCTCCGCGGTCGCGGCCCGCGACTCAGGCGAGCTCTTCGCCGTGGTCAGCGGCAACGACGGCTGGGGATTTCCCTGGACTACCTCGTACCTGCACCGGCCGGCCAACTCGACCCAGTGGGACCAGTATCAGTTGATGACCGCATCGGCCAGCGCCTGCATACGCGGCTTTGCCATGGACCGCTCCCACGTCCACTGCACGTGGGAGCGCATCAACGGCAACGTCAACATGGAGGAAATCTACCACTGCTCCAACTTCAGCGGATACTGGTTCAATTCCGGTATCCGCACCGACGGCATCTCAAGCACCGGCGCCCTCGCCATTGACCCTGACCACTGCGGCCACGCGTTCGTGCTCGTCGGCAGTTCACCCGACTCATCCCAGCTCTACTGCGTCAACAGCGCGCCCCTCACCGGCATCGAAGACACACCCAAACCATTGCCCGGCCGCCGTTCCCGGGCCCTGCTGGCTCGCGCCCTGCCCGCAGCGACCGCATTCTCCCCGGATGGCCGACTGGTCTGTGCCAAGCCTGGCCGTCAGGTTCCCGCCGGTCTGTACTTCGTACGAACAGAGACCGAACTCACACCTCTCTTGCTGGTCAGATAAACCCAAAGGAGACCTATGCCAAGAAGCAAGATAAAGACCCGCCGCCTCCGCCACCGCTGGGCGCTCAAGAAGCGTCGCCGCGCCGAGCGTCGCAAAGCCGAGGCCCGTCAGGCCAGCGCCGGCTAGCCACCTGCGGCGAAGGCGCGGCTTCTCCCCGGCTGATGAAACGCCGTCTTCTGCTCGCTTCGTTCCGTACCCCGGATGCCAGCGACCAACTGCTGCGCTCGGTCCTGGACACCGGTGTCGAGCCACGCGAAGTCCTCTACCTCTGCCCCAGCCCGCGCAAGCTGCGCGATGCGCAAGTACGGTTCGCGCGTGCGGTCGAGGCCGAAGCGTTCATCCCGCCCCGGTTTCTGACCCTGTCCGAACTCGCCCGTGACCTGCACGAAAACCACGGCGACACGCGCCGGTTCCGCTCTGAACTCAAGCCCCTGCTGGTCCAGAGCCTGCTGGAACGTGGCCCCAGGCCCGGCGCTCGGTCCATCGGCTACTGCGCCGCAGTCGCCCACTTCATCCGTGACCTCAAACAAGGTGCGGCCACCGATGACCTGAAGGCCACACGGCAGACGGTTGCCGACCTGCTCGACTCGTATGAGAAGCCCAGAGCCCGCGCGCTCGAAGCGCTCGACGTCCTTCAGTCCTACGATGCTGCCCTGAAGAGGCGCGGCTGGTCCGACGACGAAGATATCCTCGGTCTGGCTGCCGACTGGGTCAAGGTGGAAGAACCAATCCGGCTGTTGGTGCTGGACAGCTTTGTCGCGCCCAGCACGCTGGAGCGACGGCTCATCGAAGCACTGGTGGAACGTTCCGGAGCAACGCTGGCCTTGGGCTACGGCGACGGCAGTGACGACCCGGCGTACAGACTCGGTGCCGGGTTCTGCCGGTTCCTCAAGGAGCTCTCCTTCTCCGTCACCCGTCTGCCGCCCGCGCCCGAGCCGCCCGCGCCGCCGCTCTTCTGCTTCAACTCTCCGGAGGACGAAGTGACCGGCATCTGCCGGGCCATCAAGCAGCAGAGCCTGGACAGCCGGCTCGACCTCGCCGAGACCGTGGTCGTCTTCCCCGGGCTCCAGGCGATTGCGCCGCTCGCCTCGCGCACGTTCCGCGAGTACGGGATTCCGGCGACCGTGTACCCGGCCCAGGACCTCGCCGCGTCTCCGCCCGTCGTCGCGGTGCTGGAGCTGCTCAACGCCCTTGAGACCGGGTATGAGCGCGTCGCCACAACCGCGGCATTCTCGTCTGAGTTCCTGCCTGGTCTACTGCATCTGAGCTCGGACAAGGACGGTTGCCGGCGCGCTGCCGCCGCGGCCGCGCTCAACCGCGCCGCGTGCGAAGCCGGCATCGTCAAAGACGCCGATGCGTGGAAACACCTCGCCGAGCGGCTCGAGCCTGAGTACAGCTTCGATGACGAGGAACGTGCCTTCGCCCTCGACCTGCAGAAACGCGCTCGTCAGGCCATTGGCCTTGCCGAGAAGTTCATGTCCCGGCCGAAGACCCTGGGCGAGTTCTCTCACGGGCTCAAGCAACTGCTTGAAGCCGCCGGTTTCTGCCACGACCTGAAGCCGGATGAGCCCGAGGCCCAGCTCCTGCTCGAAGACCGAAGCGAACTCTACGACATCCTCGATTCCATCGTCGGCTTCGAGTCCGACTTCGGCGCCCGGCCGGCAGACCTGACCGGGTTCACCAAGACCTTCACCTATCTGGTCGGCCTGTCCCGGCGCACACCCGAACGTGTGCCCCGCGGCGTACTCGTACTCTCTTTGTCGGAAACCCTGGGTCTTACGCCCAGGCACCTGTTCATCGGCGGACTCACCGAAACGAGCCTGCCTTCGCGCTACCCGGTTGACCCATTGCTGCCCGACTCGGTCAGGCGCAGGCTGGACCTGCCCGACATCGACTGGCACCGCGACCATGAACGATTCCACTTCGAGCGGACCCGGAACTGCAGCCCTAGTCCACCGTGGCTGAGCTACCATGCTGCGGCCGACGCGAAGCCGGTCCTGCCCACTCCTTTCCTCGACCTCGAGCCGAAGAACGTGCAGCCGGTTCCCGGCCTGTTCTCGCCTGAGGAGGAACAGCGCTACGACGGCGCCACCGCCGGGAAAACCCTGCCGCAGGCAGGCCGGCCCGTAGACTTCGCACAGGACAACAACGTGCTCTGCGCGCTCAGCCGTTCCTTCGGCCCGGACGTGAAACTGAGCGTCACCCAACTGGAGCGGTACCGCGCCTGCCCGTACTGCTTCTACTTAAGCGACGTGCTCGGTCTGGAAGAGCTGGAGCGGCCTGGGCTGGAGGTCGGGCCGCAGCAGTGGGGCATCATGGTCCACCGCGCCCTTGCCCGGCTGTACAGAGACGGGCCCGTCCCGCTGGAGCAACTGAAGCAGAAGGCGCTGGCGAGCCTTGACGATGTCATCGCCGAGTTCGGCCTCAACCGGTTCTGGGCCGAGGTAACCCGCCGCCTGTTCGAGAACAGCATTGACGACATCGTCGAGTGCGAATCCGGGCTCCGTGCCGAGGGATTCCTGCCTGCCGGTACCGAAGTCAGGGTCGAAGGCCGGGTCGGTCCTGACCTGCTGCTCAAGGGCCGCATCGACCGCTACGATGAGAGCGGCAAGCGGCTGCGCGTGCTCGACTACAAGACCGGCGGCTCGGGCTTTGCCGGCCCTGCAGACGTCATCGAGTCCCGAACTCACCTGCAACTGCCCGTGTACAGCCACCTGCTGGCACAGGGCCGCCCGGGCGTGAAGGTCGATAACATGGGCATCTACCTGACCCGCGACGCCAGGGTGCGCTGGATGACCGGCGACAAACACCCGGTGGATGTGCTGGTCCGAACCGCGCTCGAGAATGCGGTCGAAACAGCCCGGGCCATCCGTGCAGGCGAGTTCCCGCCTAGGCCGGCAGACGAACGCACCTGCGCCGAGTGCCATCAGGCGTTCCTCTGCGGTCGCGAGGAGCTGAAGAAGGACTAGACGATGCTCAAGAGCCTCATCGTCGCCGCTCCGGCCGGCTCAGGCAAGACCGAAGAACTGAGCCGGCGCTACATCGACCTTCTCAAAGAGGGCGTCACACCGGAGCGGATACTCACCCTCACCTTCACCGAGAAGGCCGCGGCCGAGATGAAAGAGCGCATCCTCAAGCGGTTGCGCCAGGACCACCCGGACCTGTACGTGAAAGTGCGCGAGAACATCCTGCGCCTGCGCATCTCAACCATCCACGCCTTCTGCCTGAGCCTGCTGCGCCGGTTCGCCCCCCATGTCGGCCTGGACCCGGCGCTCGAGGGACTGGAAGAAGCCGGCGCGGGTGCACTCTGGAACCGCGCGCTGTACGATACGCTCACCCGCATCGCAGCCGAGCCGCACACGAGCCCCGACTTTCGTAACCTGATGACGTTGGTCAGCCGCGGCAAGAGCATGAACTGGGACGAGTTGACCAAGCAGTTCTCGACGCTGTATTCCAAGCGCGTCGCGGTCGAGCACGCCGTTCTTGCCCCTGCGGCCGAGGAGAGCTTCAAGGCCATGCGTGCGCGACTGCTGTCCAACCCGATTGGCTCCGAGAAGATACCGAACTACTCAAGCCTGTTCCCCAGGACCGCGACCGCAGACGCGGTCACGCGCGCCCTGGAGCAACTGGAAGAACACAGCCCGACATTCCTCAATCCGGGCGGCGGACCGCGTCGACGCGGCGTTCCCGAAGAAGTCAGAAAGTGGAATGAGCAGATGGCGGCCTACCGCAACGTGCTCCTCACGTTGCTCGACTACGATGAGTTCGGCCGGATGCTCGACCTGTTCCGACGCCGCTTCCTCGCCGCCTACGACGAGTACAAGCGGGAGACGGGCACGGTCGACTTCGTCGACATGGAGCACCAGGCCCTCAAGGTCATCTCCGAGGACGACCACTGGCAGGATATCCTCTACGCCTTTGACGAGCAGACCGACCACCTGCTGGTGGACGAGTTCCAGGACACGAGCTACCTGCAATGGGCCATCATCCTCAAGCTGACCGAGGAATGGCGGGCCGGCAAGGGCGCCAAGGCCGACCAGGGCATCGAGCCGACCATCTTCATCGTCGGCGACGTGAAGCAGTCCATCTACCTCTTCCGCGATGCCAAGGTCGAGGTCTTCTCTGAGGCCAGGAAGAGACTGCATGATGACCTCGGCGACCGCGTGGCCGACAAGCACATCAGGTACAACTACCGCAGCCTGCAGGCAATCATCGACTTCACCAACGCCTTCTTCTCAAAGCTGATGTCCGCTCCGGTGTCCGACCACTCGCCCACTCCCGCCTGGCGCACCACGTATGAGCCCTTTGAGCGCCGTCGGAAGAACGAAGCGCCCGGGCGCGTCGAAATCCTGCTCGACCGCAGTGATGAGAACATGGCCCCGCGCCGTGAACTCGAAGCCGACATGGTCGCCCGCCGCATCCTCTCCCTCGTGCAGGGACGCAGGAGCCCTGCTGGACCACTTGCCATCTTCGACGGACAGCCGGACGGCACTGAAGTCGCCCGCCCCTGCTACTACGGCGACATCGCCATCCTCATGCGCAAGCGCACGCACCTCGACATCCTCACCGACGCCCTGAGCCGCCATGGCATCCCCTTCATCACCGTTGGCGGCGGTGGGTTCTTCTCCGAACCCGAGGTCTGCCACCTGAAGAGCCTGCTCACGTTCCTGGTCGACCCCACCGACGGCTTTGCCCTGTATGCCCTGCTGCGCGGCCCGCTTTTATCCGTGCCCGAACGTGAACTGCTGCTCGCCGCCTCTGAAGAAACTACCGGGCCCCGCCCTCGCACTCTGTGGGACCGCCTGCAGGCGTACGCGACGGGACATGACCGGGTTACCCTCGATTCGGAACGTGTTACGAGCACCCTCGGCTCCGCCGTCGCCCGGCTCCGCGACTGGCTCGGCCGGGTCAACCGCGCGACCCTGGCCTCGATTCTCGAACAGGCCCTGTCCGAGCGACAGGCATGGAGGGTCTTCTGGGAACCACAGCGCGTCGCCAACATCCGCAAGTTCTTGAGCATCATCGAGACGATGGAGCTTGAAGGCCAGCACCCTCTGCGCATTCTAGAATACCTCGCCGGGGAGCCAGACGAGAAACGGGCCGACGTCAGCGTCGAGACGAGCAAGGCCGTGCAGATAATGACCATCCACGGCGCCAAGGGGCTCCAGTTCCCGGTGGTCTTCTACGTGGGCGCAGACGTCTGCCTCAGGGAACGAGACGAAGACAAACTGCTCATCGAGGAAAAGGGGCCCGCGCTTGCCTGGGTCTCCTATATCGAGAAATCGACACGGCGCAGGGAGAACGAGTTCCACGCCGAGTTTGCTCAGAAAGAATGGGAAGAAGAGAAGCGCGCCTGCTATGTTGCCTGCACGCGCGCGACCGACGCGCTCTTCATCACCGGCGTCTGGTACAAAAAGCGCGCGGACACGGTCCTCGGCTGGCTTGAAGAGCTGCTCGGGCTGAAAGAGGACGGCGCGGGCTTCAATCTGGAGCCAAGCATCCCCGGCATCTGCTGCCTGACCGCGCAGGACGTGAGGGACATGACCGAAACGAAGGACATAACCGGAATCCGTTCCCGGATTCCGGATTGTATCCCGAGTCCCCCCCGTCGGCACACCGCACCGATAACCCCCGAGCCGGGCGCCACCATCCGCGCAGTCACCCGCAACCTCGCTATCGACTTCCAGAAGTTCGGCGAAGACTCGGTCGGACTCGGCGAGGTGGTTCACAAGCTGCTGGAGATGATATCCAAAGGAACTCTGTCCGCCTCACTGGACCACTCGACCACTCGACCACTGGGTTACTTGACCTCGGAGATTCAGCGCCTGCTCCGCCTCCGCGGCCTCGACCCCTCCTTGTCCGAGTCCATTCACTCCTCACTCCTCGCTCTTCACTCTTCTCCTGTCTGGTCCGTAGTCAAGCCTCAGCCTGACTCCTTTGCCGAACTCCCGGTGATGTTCAGAGACGGTGACACCATCATTACCGGCCGCATCGACCGCCTGATTGTCTCGCCTGACGAAGTCAGAATCTACGACTACAAGACCTTCCCCGTGAAGAAGAAGGACATCCCGGAACTTGCACGGCAGTACCACGACGGCCAGCTCCGCCACTACGCAGATCCCTGCCGCAAGCTCTACCCCGGCAAGAAGGTCTCCACCTTCCTCATCTTCACCGCCCTGCCCGAAATCGTGCCTACGCCCTGACGCGCGGGCTTAACTCCCGGTCAGTACTGGAATGACGGGGACGCTTCTATGACGAGCCCCGTGTCGTGCGCCCCCGATGCTGCCTGACCGGGCTACTTGGTCACATGCAGGATGTTGATGCCGGTCTTGCCCTCGCTCGGAGCAATGGTCACGGTGACGCTCGTCTTCTCATCCGAACTGGTGGCCGCCAGTACGGTAGTTTCGTCTGATTCCATCGTCTGCCGGTTTGTCCAGCCAGCCAGCGCCCGCTTGTAGAACTCGACCACCGTCTTGACCGGGTCAGCCGACTCCAGAACATAGACTGCACCCGTGCCCTTATCGTTGGTCATGGTCCAGCGGCCCTTCGGCGTGGCCCCGGCGTAACGGAACTGCTCAGGCAGGCCAGAGATATCCACACTGCTGCCCAGGTCAATGTCCGCCTTACCGCCCGCGGACTTGCCGGCGGCACGCTCGATGCTCCGCTCGGCAATCCGCTCCATCGCCTTCTCGCCGCACCTCATGCAGCCGACGTTCAGCACGACCGTGCCCGCGCTCAGCACACTCAAAAGAAAGAGACCGGTTTTCGACATCTGATTACTCCTCAGTTTTGGTGGATACTACTCGCGCCTGATGCGACGGTCAAGCGCGACTACTCTTTGAGCGTCGCGGAGAACCGCCCTGCTCCGTCGGCCGCGGCGACTTCCACCGTGAAGGTGCCCGTGCCCAGGAACTCGAACTCCGGGGCATCAGCCATGTCCTGTTCTTCAATTGCCCTGCCCCCTGCCCCGATATTCCGCACCAGGAACGTCCCGTCGGCCGGTCCTGAGAAACGCCACGTTGTCTCGTCCAACTCAGTATCGAAGCGGAACCGGACCGGGTGTTTGGGGTCAACGTAACTCTCCAGCTCCAGAAGTCGAACATCGCCACCAGCATCCTGGCAACGCCACTCGCCCGCCCCTGAATCATACGTCACTGTAACCGTGAATCGTCCGACTCCCTTTAGCTGTACCGGGCCGGTCATATTCACCCTGGTCACCGCCGGTTCCCCGGAGTCGCTCCGAACTGCGACCGAGTAGATGCAGCCGGTCGGGACCGTAAACCAAAGCCGTGCCCGCTCAGAGCGGCTGCTGACAACAAACTCATGGCTGTCCCACGCCTCGCTGACTCTGCCTCCGACCTGGAATGAGGCGGCAGCGTGGGTAGCCAGAACCGACAGAACCGGCACAACGTATTTGAGCATCGATACTCCTTTGGGCTTACCGGTATTCTAACCCGGCTCAGACCGAGGTCAAGAACGCGGCATCAGATGAGCAGGTTCTCAAGCTGCATCAGGGACCAGGCCGGGACCAGGGGCGGCTTGGCGCGGTCGACGGCTTCCTGCGGGGCCGGTGGTGCGGGCAGGTTCTTGTATGGCACCGGCGGTATCTCGGTCATCGGCAGACGCAGACCGTTGGTCTGAGCCTCCTCGGTGAACCCGAGTGCGCGCCCCATTCGGTCCCAGGCGACGCCTTTGGCAAAGAAACCGCGATGCTGGCCGCGCAGGTCATAGATTGTGTCCCCGACCAGAAAACCTCGGGGTTTGCCCTGGAAGTCGTAGAATGCGGCTCCACACAGCCGATAGACCGACTTCCCAAAGCGGTTAAACAAAACCATCTCTTCCACAACGTACCTCCGAAAAATCGCGTCGACTCAAGTGCCAGGCCGTTCTGACCCGGCCCGAAGCTCCTCTGGCAGCACGAGATTGTCGCTTGAAGATTCGGAACTAACCCACATAAGTATGCCACAGGAAGGCGCTGCGGTCAATCCCGGCAGCGTTCCGGGGCGTCACCCGACTCGCTGAACCTGCCAGTCCTCGCCGAGCCAGAGCAGCTCGACGCTCACGTCCAACCCCCATCCCCCGACCGTCGCGCCTGCCCGGGCAAGCTGCTGCAACTGCGCCTCCTTGTCAGCCGGGTTGCCGGCGCAGTCGTGATGCGCGACGATTGCGACGTGCATCGAGCCGTGGCGGAGCACCGAGATCGCGACCCGCCGGCGAATCGCCTCAACCGCCGCCGGGTCATCAGCCTGAGCAAGAATCCGCACCGGCCCTGCCTCGGTAATTGTGTCCACGTAGTCGGCGCCGAAAGCACGCCTCAGCCACTCGTTGACCGGCAACTGGGTCCTGCCGTCCATGCAGTTTATCGCGGTGACGAAACGGCGGTGACTCACGTTGACCACCGACCAGACAACGCCAGCGCTTTGAACGAGCGGTCTCGGCAGAAGCAGTCTGACTTAGACATGATGTTGGCGGGCCCGGCGCGCTGCGCGGCCAGGAGCACTCGCATGTATCCTAGCGTCGGCCGGCCCCAGGTCAAGACCGAACCTGCGCGGTCACGTCACCTCGTTCTGGGCTCAGCGACGGCCCGACCTCCCGCCCGTGTACCGAACCAATCGGAGAGGCAGTTCGCCGTCAGGGCATGAAACAACCGCATTGCCGCTACCCTATCACACGCTCGCCGTGTCGGTAATGTTAAACTTCTTTCCCTTGACATCAGTGGCATTATTGCCTACAATCCCCGTCACCGTGCACAGCCTATCCATCAACATCGACCATATTGCCACGCTGCGCCAGGCGCGACGCGAGCCGATTCCTGACCCGGTTCAGGCCGCGACCCTGGTTGAGCTGGGCGGCGCTGACGGTGTCACCGTGCACCTGCGTCAGGACCGCCGACACATCAACGACCGGGACATAGAGCTGCTGCGCCGGACGGTCAAGACCGAACTGACAATCGAGATGGCCGATACTGCGGAGTCGCTGCGCATCGCCCGGCAGGTGAAGCCTGACCAGGTGACGCTGGTTCCAGAAGTCCGCGCCGAGGTCACGACCACGAGCGGCCTGGACCTGACGCGAGTCGGCCCGAAGCTGCGCCGGTCTGTGGCGGCGCTGACCCAGGCCGGGGTTCGCGTGAGCTTGTTCATCGAGCCTGACCCGGCCCAATGCCGGCAGGCGGCCGCGCTCGGCGCGAGTGTGGTCGAACTCAACACCGACCGGTTCAGCCGGGGGTGGCTCAGGCGTCCGGCGCTGCTCGATGAATTGTGCCGGGCATCGGCCGCGGCACTTGAGGCCGGCCTGTGCGTCCATGTGGGGCACGGCCTGGACTACCGGAACGTGGTGCCGATTGCCGAAAGACGGATTGCGACCGGATACAGCATCGGGTTTGCGGTCGTGGCCCGGGCGGTCATGGTCGGGCTGCGCGATGCGGTCATGGAAATGAAGCGGACATTGGAGGTCTACTCTTGAGATACGCGCGTGTCAAGTTCGGAGCGATTCTGGTGGCCGTCGCGCTGGCCGTCTGGTCGCTGTATCCTACCTACCAGCTCTACTTCGTCATCCCGGGGCAGGAAAGGACCCTGGACGCAAAGCTGGCCAGCGCAGCAACCCGAGACGACAGCGCCAGGGTCGAGCTCGAGATCGCCGAACTCCGGAAGCACAAAGCCTCTGTGCACAAACGCTCCTTGCATCTCGGTCTCGACCTTGTTGGCGGCATGCATCTGACGCTCGAGGTTGACAAGAGCAAACTAACAGCCGAAGAGGCCCGCGATGCCGGGGACCGCGCCCTGGAGGTTATTCGCAACCGGGTAGACCAGTTCGGCGTGTTTGAGCCGATCATCCAGAAGGCGGGCCGAGACCGGATCCTGATCCAGTTACCGGGTGTTGACCGTGAACGGGCCAAGAGCCTGATTGGCCAGACAGCCCAGCTCAAGTTCCAGCTTGTACTCGAAGAACGGGCCGCCTACGACGTCCTGAAAACGGTTGACGACCGACTGAAGACACCAACGGCCGGCGGGGCCGATGCCACAGGCGGGCCGGCTGCATCCCCTGACACGGCCAGGACCGAAACCGACACGGCGCAGGGACTGGGCAGCGAAGCCGAAGAGGGCACTTTCCTGAGCTACATCCAGACCGTCGGCAGCGACTTCGGGGTCGACGAATCGGACATGCCCGAGTTCCGAACCCTGTACGAACGGTCCCGGCAGTTCTGGCCCGACGGTAATGAAATCCTGCTCGGGCCGCAGGAACGGCACGAAGGCCGCGGCATCAGGCGGCTCTACGTGCTGAAGGCCGAACCGGAGATGCTCGGCTCGGCAATCAAAGACGCGCGGCCCGCGCCGTACCAGGGCGGAGAGCCGGGACTGGCGAACACCTGGATAGTCAGTCTCAAACTGGGACGCAAAGAGGCGACTGTATTCGCGCAGGTGACCGGCCGGAACGTGGGTCGGCGTCTGGCAATCGTGCTCGACAACGTCGTGAAGTCGGCCCCGGTGATTCAGAACCGGATTCCGGACGGCAACGCGATGATCACGACCAATGACGTGAATCCGGACGAGGCGCGCGACCTGGCCATCGTTCTGCGCTCGGGTGCGCTGCCTGCTCCGGTGAACACGGTCGAGGAACGGTCGGTCGGACCGTCGCTGGGCAGCGACTCAATCCGGCGGGGCATCATGGCAAGTCTGATTGGCGCTTTGGTAGTCCTCGTCTTCATGGTCATCTACTACTCGGTCGGCGGAGTGCTCGCCGACCTGGCACTGGTCTTCAACATCCTCTTCCTGCTGGCGGTGCTGGCCGGGCTTCGGGCGACGATGACCCTTCCCGGGCTCGCCGGTATCGCACTCACTATAGGCATGGCAGTGGACGCGAACGTACTGGTGTTCGAGCGGATTCGTGAGGAACTCAGGTGGGGCAAGACGGTCATGGCCGCGGTGGACTCAGGCTACGACCGGGCCTTTGTGACCATCGTTGACGCCAACGCCACGACGATAATCACGGCCGTCGCGCTCTACTTCATCGGCACCGGTCCAATCAGGGGATTCGCCATAACCTTGACCGCGGGCCTGATCATCAACGTCATCACGGCGGTGTTCATGACCCGGTGGGTCTTCGACTGGTGGCTGGCGCGGTTCGAAGTCAGGAAGCTGAGGATATAAGATGAGACTTATCGGCGACACCAACATTCCCTTTGTCGGCATGCGGCGGCTTTTCTTCGCGATTTCGGCCGCGCTGATGCTTGCGAGCATCGTGACGGTCGCGGTGCGCGGGGGATTCAACTACGGCGTCGACTTCACCGGCGGCTCGCTGCTCCAGGCGGAGCCGGGCTGCAGCGCGACGACCGGGGCGACTTCTACATCCGGGTCAAGCCCAAGGACTTCGCGGGCAAGGAGTCGTTCAGCAGCACAGTCACGCGCCAGTTCCAGACCTCTTTCCCGGACAACAGCTTCGAAATCCTCGGCGAAGAGACGGTCGGGCCGCAGGTCTCCCGAGAACTGCAGGGCAAGGTGCTGCTGGCAGTGCTGCTCGGCCTGGTCGGAATCCTCATCTATGTCAGTTTCCGGTTCGACTTCCGGTTCGGCGTAGGAGCGGTCCTTTCGCTGGTCCACGATGCGCTGATAACGCTTGGTCTTGTGGCCTTGTTCAACAAAGAGGTGACGATCACGGTCATCGCCGCGTTACTGACGATGATCGGCTATTCGGTCAACGACTCGATTGTCGTCTCGGACCGGATTCGTGAAGACGTTCGCAAGATGAGGAAAGAGTCGTTCTTTGATGTCTGCAATAGTTCGATCAACAAGACGCTGGGCCGGACCGTCATCACCTCGCTCACCGTCCTCTTCGTGACACTGGCGCTGCTTATCTTCGGCGCGGCGAGCATCAAGGACTTCGCCTTCGTGATGACGGTCGGCACGATTACGGGAACCTACTCATCCGTCTTCATCGCCGCCAACACGGTGGTGGAGTGGGAAACCAGATTCCCCTCAAAGCGCCGCCGCTAGGCCGGGTCCGCTTCCTCTTGGAAGCGCTGGTCGGCAGTGGTCTCTTCACCGGCTACTTCCCGTTCGCGCCGGCCACGGTCACCAGCCTGTTTGTGCTGGTCCCGGCATACTTCCTCGCCCGGACGCCGCTCGTGCACCTGCTCGTGACGGTTGCGCTGTTCTTGGTTGGCGTCCCGGTTGCCGCCGACCTGGAGAATGTCTGGGGCAAAGACCCGGGCCGGGTCACCATCGACGAGGTGGTTGGTACGCTCATGACCTTCTTCTTGAATCCGGTGTCGGTCTGGGGCCTTGTCGCCGGCTTCTTCATCTGGCGATTCTTCGATATCGTCAAACTCCCGTTCATTGACCGGTCGCAGAGACTGCCGGGCGGCTGGGGAATCATGGTCGACGACGTGCTGGCCGGAGGCTGTGCCAATCTCGTCCTGCGCCTGCTGCTCCTTCTGGTTCCTGTGCTCAGGTTCTCGCGATGAAGCTCGAGCAGACTCTTGGGCTGCGGCTGAGTTGCCGCGGCCTTGGCCTGGCGCTGGCCGAGTCGTGCACCGGCGGGCTTATTGCCGACCGGCTGACCAACGTACCCGGCAGCTCACGCTTCTTCCTAGGCGCAGTCGTCGCCTACTCCAACCAGGCTAAATCAGACCTGTTGGGAGTCAAGGCCTCCACGTTGCGGCGGCACGGCGCAGTCAGCCACCAGACCGTGGACGAGATGGCGCGGGGCGCGCAACGCAGATTCAGAGCGGACGTGGCCATCGCGGTCTCCGGGATTGCCGGACCGGGCGGCGGCACTCGAGCCAAGCCGGTCGGACTGGTGTACATTGCGGTTGCCGCCAGTGGCAGGGTCACGGTGAACAGGCATCGGTTCAGCGGCAGCCGGCGCCGAATCAAGGAACAGGCTGCCCGCACCGCGCTGGCCCTGTGCCTTGCGACCCTCGGACAGGAATGAACGAACTGATAAGGGCTTTTGTTGCGGTCGAGGTTCCGGAGTCGGTACGGAACCAGGCAGGCGCACTGGTTCGCAGCATTCCGAGCGTGCTTGGAGTTCGCTGGGTCCGGCCTGAGGCCATGCACCTTACCCTTGCGTTCCTTGGTGAGCAGCGGCCGGACTTCATCGAATCGGCGAAGACAGCCCTGGCTCCGGTCGGACTAGACCACAGCCGATTCAAGGCACGGCTTTCCGGCCTGGGCGCGTTTCCGAACCCGAAGCGGGCCCGGGTAGTGTGGGCTGGCATGAACGCGGGCCAGGACGAGGTCTGCCGCCTTCAACGCGCCGTTGTCGCCGCGCTGGTCCGCATCGGATTCGTCCCTGAGTCGAGAAAGTTCAGCCCCCACCTGACACTGGGTCGGCTGAAAGTCCCGGCCGACGTCTCGGC
This sequence comes from uncultured bacterium, assembly GCA_964592755.1. Lineage (GTDB taxonomy): Bacteria > Hydrothermota > Tepidihabitantia > Tepidihabitantales > Tepidihabitantaceae > CAZQFS01. The sequence continues at coordinate 16,979 of CAZQFS010000013.1, forward strand.
CGTCACCGCGGTCCGGTTCGAAAGCGACTTGTTCCCGGTTGACCGTTTTGTCCTCTTCCGCAGCGAACTTCGGCCTGAAGGCCCACGCTACAGCCGGCTCGGCGATTACCCGCTGTCCGGGCAATCTCCTCTGGCAACGAGCAATCCTGCGGGCCGACCTGGCCGATGACCTGCGGCCGGGTGGCAATCTCGGCGACACAACTCCCGGCTGACGGCCGTCAATGAGCCGGTCTTGCGGCTCGCGCGTTGACCGCGACCTCGACTTCGCGCCCCACTCAAGCCTGCTCTGACGGCCGCGTTCCCACCTGGACTGCGAACCGGCAGCTTCACTGCTGACGACTCTGCTGAGTCGCGTACTCTCGGCTTTGCCTGGCAAACCGGCACAGCGCGCGACACGCCGCGCGCCTTTACACCTGCCACTGCGCCTGGCCGGAAAACCGCACGCCAAACCGACTCCAGACCCGACCTCCATTCCGGCACGGGGAACGACTCCCGGATTCGCTCCCCCTGCCACCTCCAAAACCACCCCAAGGGCCGACATCGCCGCATAACACATTGAAAAACGTCAAGTTGAGCAAACAGCAAAGAATCCCGGCAAGCCTGCTCGCCAGAGACGTACAACACAGTGAGGGCACGTGCGTGACGGGTTCCCCTACCCGCACCAGCGCTCAGGCGACCCCTTTGTCTTGGCTGCCGACGTCCTGCTTGAGATGCACGCCGCCCGAGGTCTCGACCCGATCGTCCTCGCCCGCATCCCTTGGCGGGACCTGCCGGGTCCTCTCAGTTGGCAGACTTGGCGACGTTGCAGGCCAATTGACGCCGGAGGCGGCGCAAGACCTATTGCGGCAGCCCGACGAATCGGGCGTACCACGCGAAGATGACCTGGCCCCAGAAGCGCCGAGCAGACTACCCAAGCCGCGGCTGCCTTCTGGCCCGAGTTTGAGAAGTGGTACCGCCTAGTCAAACTCGGCGAGCCGCCGGCCGGTGCCTGACCCAGGCTCCCAAACCGCCCTCGCCACTCTGCTTCCCGCTCCGACCGCCACGTGCTGGCACGCCTAACGCGCCTGCTGGAGCGAGTCTGCGCTGTAGTCGGGCCGACGGTTGCGGTCCCGCAGTGAAACGCCAACCAAGTTGACACATGCAGCAGCTTCGCTATACTGCCAACTGGTCAAGGCACGAGGCGAGAAGCCATCGGACCGGGCGCAGTCCGCAGCTCCCTGCATAGGGCGGGGGTGACGACGGCGGTCGAAGTCCAGCCTAGACACTCGTGCCCGGAGGAAGCATGCGTGAAGTAGTATGTCCTGGAATCGAAGACCGACCAGGAGGACTGCGAACCGCCCTGCTGGTGGCCGCGATCGTCTGCGTGTGGACGCCCGGGTTTGTTTCCGCGCATCCGGACACGGCCTGGGTCCGCCGCTACGACGGGACCGCCGGCAGCGACGAGGCGCACGCCGTAACCACCGATGAAGTCGGAAACGTCTATGTGACCGGTGAGAGCAGGGCCGCGACCGACGGCCAGGACTGGGTGACAATCAAGTATCTGCCCTCCGGCGACACCGCTTGGACCCGGCGGGCCAACGGCTGGGGAAACGCCGACGACATAGCCAACGCCATCGCCGTCGACCGCTCCGGAAACGTCATCGTCACCGGCATGACGACGAATACTGGCTCCAATGTCAATATCGCCACCATCAAGTATGCGCCGGACGGCAGCCTGGTCTACGTGAAGGAATACGACGGGCCTGCACAAGGGTCGGACATCGCCTCCGCCGTCGTGACTGACGCCGCCGGGAATGCCTATGTAACCGGCGTCAGCGCGGGTGCCGGCACAGGCAACGACTGGGTAACCATCAAGTACCTGCCTGCGGGCGACACGGCTTGGGTCAGACGCGCGAATGGCTGGGGAAATGGTGACGACGAAGCCTATGACGTGGCAGTAGACCGTAGTGGCAACGTCATCGTCACCGGGTACACCACCAGTACGAGCGCCAACCTCAACTGCGGCACTGTCAAATACCGACCCGACGGCAGTCTGGTCTACGTCAAGGAATACGACGGGCCTGCGCACGACGAAGATGCAGCCTACGCGCTGGCGCTCGACACCGCGGGCAACGCCTACGTCACCGGCGCGAGCGTCGGTGCGGTCAGCGTTGACTGCATAACCATCTGCTATCTGCCCAGCGGCGATACGGCCTGGGCCAGGCGCTACAATGGGGAGGCCAACGGCGACGATTACGCGTTCGCAGTGACGACAGACCCTGCCGGCAATGCCTTGGTCGCCGGGTACAGCGTGGGCTCGACCTCGGGCAAAGACTGGCTGGTTATCAAGTACATGCCGAGCGGCGACACGGCCTGGGTCAGGCGCGCCAACGGCTGGGGAAACAGCGGCGACGAGATTCGCGACATCGCCGTGGGCCCGACCGGCGACGTCTTCGCGACCGGGTACACGACCAATGTCGGCGCCAACGTCAACTACGGCACCATCAAGGCTCTGGCCGACGGCAGCCCGGGCTGGGTCGAGGAGTACGACGGGCCGGGCGCGGACGTGGACCGCGCACAAGCGGTGGCGGTTGACGGTGCCGGGAACGTCTTCGTCACGGGCACGAGTCGGGGTTCAGGCACCGGCTTTGATTACGCAACGGTCAAGTACGCCGCGACCCCGGGCGTAGAGGAGAATTCCCCGGCGCAGGCCTCGTGTCGCCAGTCTGAGCCGAGCCTGGTCCGAACCACCCTCCGGCTGCGGAGTTCGGACGCCGCTGCTGGTTACCCGCTCTATGACCGTACCGGTCGGGCGGTCCGGAATCTCAGGCCCGGGGACAACGACCTCTCCGGCCTGGCGTCCGGAGTGTACTTCATCAGGCCAGGCGGTCTGGCCCGCACGTCCAAGGTCCTGGTCCTGCGCTGAGCATCGCGGACGCTCAGCCGGCAGGCACAAGGAAGCGCGGCGGAGGTGAACTCACCGTGGTGATACGAACCAAGACCCTGCTCCTCGGCCTGCTCGGTCTGGGTCTGGCTCTCGTGCCGGCCCGCGGCCAGGACATCGGCGCGGTGGTTGAATCGCATCGGCTGGTCGGTCTGTCCGGTTCGATATCGGCGAGCATGGAGACCTACACGGCCTCCGGCATCGACGGGCGCAAAGTCCCGTTCTCATGGACCATCGCCGGCGAGCCGGCGCTGTCGGTCTTCGGCATCAGCCTGCCGTTCTCCCTCGTCATCAGCGAACAGGAACGCAGCTTCCGCCAGCCGTTCAATCAGTTCGGCGTCAGCCCGAACTACAAGTGGGCGACGGCTCACCTCGGCTACCGCAGTCTGACCTTCTCCCCTTTTACCCTGGCCGGCCACAGCTTCTACGGGGCCGGGCTGGAGCTTAACCCCGGGAGATTCAGGTTCGGCGCGATGTATGGACGGTTCCAGCGCCCAGTGCCCGAGGACACGCTGGCAACCAACCAGGACACGACCGACCGGACCCCGGCCTTCCTGCGCAAGGGATACAGCGTCAAACTGGGGTACGGCACAAACACGAACTACGTTGACCTGTCCTGGCTCAGGGCTTGGGACGACCTGAATTCTATACCCTGCGTACCGCTGAAGACCGACGTGCTGCCCGGCCACAATTCCGCACTCGGATTCTCCATCAAGCAGCAATTCCTGAGAGTCTTGTCGTGGGACATGGACCTGGGCCTCAGCCACTTGACCCGTGACGTCCGGGCAGCCCCGATTGAGCCATCGAACTGGGCATTGAGCTTTCTCACCAGGACCTTCGGAACGCGACTCTCGACCGCAATCTACCTGGGCGGACAGACCGGGCTCAGCCTGCAGGCCGGGCCGTTTCAGGCTCGCCTCGGCTATCGGCTCGTCGGCCCTGACTACCAGACCCTGGGGGCCTATTATGCGCAGAGCGACGTCTCCGCGCTCGACTTCACGTCATCGCTGGGCGTGCTCAGCGGGAAGCTGGGCCTGACCGGCACCGCATCACTGCAGACCGACAATGTCGGTCGGGCCAACCTGCTCGCCAACCAAAGGCTGAACTGGTCAGCCGGGATCAGCGTCAGCCCGGCCCAGCTCCTGGGCGCAGACCTGCAGTACGCTGAGTATGCGACCAGGCAGAAGCCGGGCACCATCCCGGTGCCCGAGACGACCCGGGTTGAGCAGACCACCCACAGCCTGACCGTGTCGCCACGGTCCAGCTTCTCCACCGGCAGCCTTGGCCACAGCCTGTCCGCCAGCTACAGCCTGCAGTGGGTAACCGACCGCAACCCTCTTACCGCGGACCAGAGCCAGTCCGACTCCCGGATGACCACCGTCGGCTACCAACTGTCGCTGGTGCCACAGGGCCTGAACCTCTCCACCTCGGTCACGTCGGCGTCGGTAGCCGCATACCAGAACACCACCAGCAACGTGGGCTTCTCGCTCGGGGCGAGCAAGGGCTTCATCAACAACGCGCTTTCGGTCAGCCTGAGTCCGGCCCTGGCCTGGACCCGCTCCGGCGACACTTTGGCCAGCATGACCCTGACGTCGACGTTGGGTGCGGGCTATGGCTTCTGGACCCGTCACTCGCTGACGAGCAACCTTTCCTACACCGGCAATTTCTCACGCGCGAGCAGCGGAAAGACGTTCGCCGAACTCCGCGGCTCCGCGGGCTATTCGGTGTCCTTCTAGCAGTATGGCATCGCCAGAACCGACTCTCAACACAAGGAGGCTTCGGTGACCAAGCGTCTGGTTCTTCTCTGCCTGGCCCTCAGCGGGCTGGGACTTGCCCGCGCGCAGCAACCAGTCATGGTGACGACCCAGGTCTTCCCGCCGTTCTCGACCTATCTTTCCGACTACATCAGCCAGCCGAACCGGATTCGGGTTCGTGTCCAGTCGGCTGTGGGTTCACCGCAACTCCGGGTCCGGCTCATCGCCAAGCTCTATGGCATGGAGCGGGGCATCAAGATCGCGACCGACTCCATGTACAAGCCGCCTCGCCCGATTGTCCTGGAACCGGGAGTGCCGGTAGACATCAACAACGACGTCTCGCTGCTCCGGCAGATATTCGACGTCGGGCACATGACCTTTGAGGGCATTACGAAGGAGCAGATTCTGCGCACCGGCGGCCTTCCTGAAGGTACCTACCGTATCTGCGTGCGGGTGCTCGATTTCGAGACCGGCGCGCCGCTCTCCGGCCCGGAGCCGGCTGGCTGCACCGGGCCGTTCCAGGTTCGGCAACTGGAGCCGCCGACCATCATCATGCCGACTCATAACAGCACCCTGCCGCCCAGCGCACCCCAGAACGTCGTGTTCCGTTGGACGCTGCCGGTCGGGGCACCCATACGCCCCAATTATGAGTACCGGTTGAAGATAATCGAGTTGGTGCCGGATACACGCAACCCGGAAGAAGCGATGGCCTCTTCGACCGTGCCGCCGCTCTTCGAGCGCACGGTAAGGACCACCCAGCTCGTCTACGGGCCATCAGAACCGCCGCTGGTGCCGGGCAAGCGCTATGCGGCCCGGGTCACGGTATCGGACCCCGAGCGCCAAGCCATGTTTCGCAACAACGGCCGCAGCCCGGTCGTTTCTTTCCGTTACGGCACCGCACCGAAAGTCAAGCCGCCGGTCAGGCCTCCGCAGGGCATGCGCCCGCCCGAGCAGCCGCAGCCAGGAGAACCCATCATCGTGCCGCGCAACACGCACGCAACGGGCGAGCTGCGCTACGCATTCAAGACCCCCATCCCTGGCCACCCGAACGTGGGACTCCCTCTCTCGAACGTGAACATAAGGCTGATGCTGGTCTACGTGCTCAAGGACAATCGCACCGGATGGGAATACGTCTTCGACGACCGGGTGACTACCGGGCGCCTGCCGAGGCAGGGAAAGGTGCTGGGTGCGACCAGAACCGACGCCCAGGGCAGGTTCGTATTCAACTTCCTGCTTGCCGACAGCATGAAAGTGGTCCACGCCGACACGCAGATGGACGTCTCTACGATCCCCGACCACGGGGCAACGCGCGCGAGAGGACCCTTGCGCCTCGTCGCCCGCATCATCGTGGACAACTACTACTACTTGAGCCCGGATAAGGACGTAATGATTCAACCGGGCGAAGAAAAGGAAGCCGGGGTCTTTGTCGCAAACGTCCGCGAATACTGGCTGGATGTGACCGCGAAGCCTGCCTGGCTGGACCTCTATCCGGATCAGGCCGCGACGCAGTACCTCGAGAACATCCGCCTCTACATGACGCGGCTGACTCCGAGTCGGCCCGAGTACGTCCCGGCCGATGAGGGCATTCAAACCGGAGAACACTACCCGCCGTCGGCCCCCAACCAGAAGGTAGTCGGTTCACTCAAGACGAGCTCAATTGGTGTTGCCGGTCACTACAAGCGCCTGGTCAAGAGCCGGCCTCATGGGCAGGGCGACAAGTACGGAATACTGGGCCACACCGACAGTACGAGGTTCAACTACCAGCCTTGGCCGCGTACGTTCTCGTACGACTATTGGCGGCGAGACACTTTTGACGTCAACCAGGACAATGCCCGGTACAACGCGGAGTTTCACATCGCGACGGTACTGGACAGTATCTCGTGCATCCCGCTGGAACCCAGAATCTGCGGGTCAGTGTGGTATGTAGACGAGGAATCAGAAAAGCGACTCGAGGGGGCAACGGTCAGACTGCATCGGCTCTGGCCACCGCCCTACACTGAAGACGTGCAGGTCTGCGTCACTGGGCCAAGCGGCGGATACAGTTTCGACCATCTGGACACCAGTGCCCGATACCAGATCAAGATAAAGCACCCGGGGTTCGCGGATACGTCCTTTCTCCCTACCGCACAGACCAAGCTCAAGATGGGCGAGCGGCGCAACTACCTGACCAAACTGAGACCCGCCGCTAAGGTTACCGGCAAAGTAGTAAACGAGCAATACGTCGGCATCAACGCCAAGGTCTCATTCCGTCCGCCCGGTATCACGCTGTTTGCAACCGCACCCTTGGTCCGGCCTCCTCAAGCGGCAAGGTTCAGCGGAAACGTCGCCAGCGGGGACAACGTGCAGGTGATTGTAGACCCGGACAACGAGTGGTACTTCTCCGAGACGCTGACCGTCAAGATCCCATCGGGTACCAGCGACATGGGCTATCTCAAGGTGTATAAACGACTGCATCGTATCCAGGTCCTGGTGCAGGACGACATTCCCGGGTCACACCGGCCGATTGCCAATGCCCGGGTGTGGATCAAGCATGTCTCTGATACCCTGCACACGAACGAGGACGGAGAGACGCGGTGCGAGTGGTTCCCTCGCTCGGGCGAGTATTTCACCATCAGGGCCGAGGGCCCGGACGGCCAGTACTTTTTCCCGAAGGAGGTGAACGTACACGTGCCCGCGGGCAAGGAGACCAAGACTATCCGGGTCAGACTGGCTCCGGCCACCGAAGTCACGGCCTACGTTTCCTTCGTGAATCAGCCGGTAGAGAGCGCGTGCGTCTACCTAGACGGCTTCAGTTTTCCGGTCGAGGCTTACACGGCTGCGAGTGGCTGGTGTACGTTGCGCAACGTTCCGGTGCCCCTGGCACCCGGCGACTCGCTGACATTCTGCGCCGCCAAGTCCGGCTTCATCGGCAGCTCACAGCGCGTCCGGCTCAAAGGCTCGAGCAAGGACACGCTCCGATTCACGCTCGGCGAGACCGGCCTCGACCTCACCCAGCTCCTGGGCTTCCGAATTGAGGTCAGCGAGTGGACCCAGCAGGGCGGGGATACTCTCATCTCCGGTGCGTTCGTACGCCTTCCGAAGAACTCGCAGTTCCGGCTTGAGGATTCCTTCTATCGGCTGCGCTTCTCGAAGCTGCGGATAAGCCGGACGTCGGAAACCAATCAATCGGGCCAGCCGCTGGTCCGGCCATTCTCCCTGCCGGTGGCCACGGACCACAGTTCGGTCAGGCTCTTGGCCCAGGACTCCCTGCATCCGGCCATCCTCGCGCGGCCGGGAGGTGCTGCGGCCATCTTGGTTGACTCGTTCGCATGCGTGGGCGGCAAGCGGCCGACGGTCATGGGCAAGGTGGCGATAGACGCGGTCTCGTTTAAGGACCCCAACATCCTCTTCCCGCGCAGCAGGTTCTACATCGCGCGGCCCCTGCCGGCCCCGGGCGGCCTAATCCCGAAGGGAGTAGACTACACCAAGATGCCGACGATCGCGGCCGGGGGAGCTGACCCGTTCACTCAAGGCACGAGGCTCAACGTGGTCAACGACCAAGGCGGCAATCTCGAGTACACAGTGTACAGCCTGGCAGCCACGGCACATCGGCATCAGTCATGGCTGCATGGAGACACCGTGCGGCTGGTTTCGACGCTGCACGTGCCGGTGAAGAACCGGCCCGAACCGACGGTTGACATAGCAGACGTGCCGGTCGTACTGCACAAGAGCCACGTCGTACCGGCGCAGGGAAGGGACCCCGTCTCCATCGCCATCCAGAAGTGGAGAATGGTGGCTGACTCCTGGGAACTGGACGCGAACGGCTTCAGAATGGACGGTCAACTGCAGACCGGCAAAGTGAACGTTCCCTTCACCGGCCTGACCGTGAACCCGAATGACAGCGTGTTCCAGCGGGGTGAGTTCAATCTTGATGAGCTGACCATCGGCGGCATCGTGCCGCTCAACATTGACGGCGACCTCAAGTTCTACCCGGACCAGCAGGTCTGGATGCTCTGCGTCCTGCCGGACCAGAACGGCGTTTGCGGGCACACGCCCAGACTGGACGGATTCGGCTCCGGACAAAGACTGACCATCACGACCATCCACTTGTTCAGCGACGGCCAGGAGGAGTTCTACTGCCGGTACGATTGGGTAGTACTGCATGACCTGGTCTCCTTCCAGCCCCAGATGATTGTGCTCGGGCCGGACAACGTGGAACTGGTCGGCGACGGCGACCTGCATGTACCCAGGCTGGAGCGGCAGCGAATGGCAGTGAGCTACGTGAAGCAGGGGTCACAGGCCGTTTTCAAGTGGCAGCCCATGTACATGCGTTTCTTTGCCAGCGGCTGCTCGCTCGAGTTCAGAGGTACGACCGCCTTTCCGCAGCAGTTCCCGGTTACTATCGCCGGCGAGAAGTCGTTCCGGGCATTCGGCGAGGCATACGAGAAATACGGCCCGACCGGCGAGGACGTGTTTCGGTTTCGAATCGCCCTGACCCGAAACAAGGACTCCACCTGGGTCAGAATCTGGGACAACTCGGAGCCGGGCCCGCCAGACCCGTACCAGATTTTCTACGTCTCGCGCGACCGCAGGAAACGCCTGGAACGTGTGACCGGTTCGCTGCAGGTCGCGCCCCGCGGGGACACGAGGAAGCCCGGCACCAATCAGACCCGACTGGATTGCGATTGGGACAGTCTGATGTTCGCCGGCGACCTGAAGGGTACCGACGGGAACGCGGCCGGCCGACTCGAATTCACGGTCAAGGGTGAGATTTCGGCCAGCGGCGAGCAAATCGGTGTCAAGAACGTCGATGTTCCGTTCGGCGGCATCGGGCTGCAGTACATATTCGCGGAACGCGCAATGGTAGGCCAGATGAGCTTCCAGGTTGACCAGTCCGGCTTCGCAGTCAGCGGCGGCTTGGAAGTGAGGGTTGACGACGATGGCTGGTACTTTCTGGGTTGGGGTGGCCTGATAATGCAGGGCGGCATGCAGGCGCAATCGGCCGTGGTCTTCGGAGACCACGACATGAACGCCACCATCAGACGGAAGCTCATTGATTACTCATTCTACGGGCAGATGTTCGGCAGGCTGCCTGATGGCCTCCCGAGCCGGGTGGCCGGATTCTACTTCGAAGGCTCGTTCCAGCTCCCGATAATCATACCATCCGGCGAGTTCTTCTTCCTGGTCTGCAATGTGAAATGGCAGATAGTTGCAGGTGCGGATGTGTACCTCGGAATGAACTTCGCCGACGGCGTCGGTATGTATCAGACGGGAGTGTACGGCTTTGCCAAAGCGGCGCTGGAGGTCGGGGTCACGGGTGGGTTCCTGTGCGCGTCGGCCGGCGGGGAGATAATCGCCGGGGTCGGGTTCGGAGGAACCTACTGGAGTACCGGGAAATGGGAGGCCTGCGGCCGGAATGACCTCCTGATTCAAGGATGGGCCCGAGTGGGCTGCGGGCTGTGCGACGCCACCTGCGCCAACGAACTCTGTGAGTACACCGAAGCCAAGGACGGGCTGCATCTGGGCATCAAGCTTACGGCTGGAAGCGACCAGGACGCGAAGCTCGAGTTTGAATAGTGGAGAGGAGCTAACATGCACAGAACATGGATTGCAGTTCTCGTTCTCGGTGCGCTGTGCACCCGGGTCTCCGCGCAGCAGCAGTTCTCCGGACTCGCGACCGGCAGTCCCCGCGGCATCTTCGTGCTCCTGGGTACGCGCATCGCCTCCAGACAGATGCCTGCTGCCGATGCCGTCGGCTATCGGCTGGAGAGAAGGAAGGCCGGAGAGGTCAACTGGCAGGCTCTCGCCGACATCGAGGCCCCGAGTTCGCTGCCCGAGTTCAGCAGCAGACTAGAGAAGGCCTGTGGGCTGGTGCCTGGGCATGGCCCGCTGCCCGCACCTGTGGCGGAAAGTCTCTGGCGCCGGGCCCAAGACAGGCGCGACATCGATTCACTCGGCTACTGGCGTACATCCGTGGCAATGCAGCTTGCGCTCGGCACGCGCTATCTGGACGCATCTGCCGAGCGCGGAGTTGACTACGAGTACCGGGTCTCAGAACTCCTCACCGGAAACAGCATCAGGCCAACCTTCGTCTCGGGTCGCATGCACTGGCCCCTCTCGGTCGATTTCGCGCCGGTGCGGCTGACTACTCACTTCGAGACCGACAGTTCGATTACACTCGCATGGCAGGCGGTAGGGAAGACGCCGGCCTGTTATCTCTCTGTGCACCGACGGACCGGACTGACCGGTCCGTTCCAGGAGATGACCATTGGGCACTGCACTCCTCGCGGTACGGACACGGCGGTGTTCCAGTTCGTGGACCGGCAAATCGATGCCGCCCAGGTGTATCAGTACTACGCCGTACCGTCCTGCGCGTTCGGAAACACCGGCGCGCCCTCTGAGACCACCTTAGTCGCGGCCTACAGCTTCCGGGATATCCGCCTGCCGGACAGCATCGGAACCGAGGGTCACGACTCCCTGGGCGGCGTCAGGCTCACGTGGCGGCTGCGCGAACCGGGCAACCTGAAGAGCATTCGCATCTATCGCAGCCAGGAGTACGACACCGGCTACGTCATGATTGCAGAGCTGCCGCCCACCGACACGGACTACGCCGACGAGTCAGCCGAAGAGATGCAACGCTACTTCTACTACCTCGACATGACCGGCCTGCTCGACGAAGTATCGCCGAAATCGGTACGGGTGTCCTGTACATACCAGAGCCTTGCCGAGCCGGCCGCTCCGTACGCGCTGCTCGCTGAGCCGCTGGATAGAGGCGTGCGGCTGCGCTGGCGGTCTGATGGTCGCGTGGCCGGGTTCTACGTGTATCGCGGCCAGGGCTTCGGCAGTGAGCTGGGGCAGTTGTCCCCGCTGCTGCCGGCCACGGGTGCGGAGTCCGTGTACGACGACACCAGTCCGGGCTTGAGCGGATACTACCAGTACGCCTACGCGGTCCGGGCTGAGAGCCGCAGCCACGTACAAGGTCCGCTTTCCGAGACCGTCTACGTACGGCCGGGGATCCCAACCAAGCCGGCGGCACCGCTGGGTCTCAGTGCGGAGCCTCAAGATAGGTGCGTGCAGTTGTACTGGGAGAACATGCAGACGTCCGTTGTTGGCCTGAACGGCTACCGCGCGCTGAGGCGGGAGGTTCTAGGCCAGGGCAGCCCTGGCGAGTTCGTCCGGTTGAATGACTCGTTGGTGCCGGCCGAACAGAACAGCTATGCCGACACCACCGCGGAGAAGGGCAAGTGGTACGAGTATGCTGTCCAGGCCGTGGACGCCTTCGGCGGCGTGAGCGCACCTAGCACCGCAGTTCGAGCAGGACTCAGGAAAGCCCCGCTGATCCCGCCCGCCGGTGTCAAAGCCTTGCGCACGAACGGCGGCATCATCGTGAGTTGGGACGAAACGGTGCAGGAGGACTTGGTCGGACACCGGCTGTACCGTTCGACCGGCAGCACGGAACCATCCCTCGTGGCTGCTCTCGGGCCGGACGAACAGCAGCACTTCGACAAGTCCGTATCCAAGAACGGGTTCTATGTCTACTGCGTCACGAGCGTCGGCAGCGACGGACGGGAGAGCGAGCGGAGCGAGGAAGTCGGGATTCGGTTCTAGCCCGGCCGCCATCGCATGGTAGTCGTACTCGCGGTTCTGGCATACCGGCATGGGCGGCGAACGACGCAGCAACGGCTCCGCAACCGGCAGCGAGTCTCAAAGCTTCAAACCAGATGCCATCACGACACGACAGCTCGTCCAGCCGGGCCGCATGACCGGCACCGTGTGCTGTCAGCGTCTGGCCGGAATCCCTGTCCAGAGATGGCCCGCAGGCCGTAGCGCAACTGCTACACCAGCCCGACTTGGCGGGCGTACCACGCGAAGATGGCCTGGCCCCAGAAGAGGCCGGCGAGCGCGCCGAGGGCAAGGAAAGGTCCGAACGGCATCGGCTGACCTGCCTTGCTTCGGCCGAGCAACCGGGTCGCGAAGCCGACGAGCACGCCTGCGACCACGGCCACAAAAAGGGCTACCACCAGAGGCTTGAGCCCGATGAACGCGCCAATCATCGCAGCATAGGGCAGGTCGCCGAAGCCCATTCCTTCCTTCTGGTTCACGCCCAGCCGCCGGAATACTCCTGCCAGGACGTAGCGCCAGAGCAGCCACGCAAAACCCACAAACGCCGCACCAACCCCAGCGGCAGCCAACGCATCACCGAAGCCGGGCGGCGCGGCCATCAAGGACGCTGCCAGACCTAGCCCCAGTCCGGGAATGCTAAGCCGGAAAGGGATAACCTGCAGGTCAAGGTCAATCAGGGCCGTAACGATAAGGAGGCAGACGAACAAGAGCGCCTTGACGGTAAGTGCTGACCAGCCAAACCGGGCATAGGCCGCAACGAAGAGTGCCGCGGTCAGCGCTTCGACCAAGGGGTATCGGACCGATATCGGTTTCCGGCAGTACCGGCACCGCCCCCCCAGCAGCAGATAGCTCAGGACCGGGATGTTGTCGTATCCGCGGATCGGCTTGTTGCAGCGTGGGCAGTGGGATGGTGGTGATACGATTGACTGGCCGCGCGGCACGCGCCAGATACAGACGTTAAGGAAGCTGCCGAACGCGAGCCCGAGCAGGGCAAGCAGCGCCCAGGTCACGAGCCGGGCAGCTTCTCTTCAAGCGCTGCCGGCGGCGCGAAGAGCTTCTTGTCGCTGGCCGCGGCGTACGCAGCTTCGGGTGTAATCAGACCTTTGCGCAGGAGCGTGGCAAGACACTGGTCAAGGGTTTGCATGCCGAACTGCGAGCCGGTCTGAACCAGTGACTGGACCTGGTGCGACTTGCTCTCGCGGATGAGGTTCTTGGCCGCGGGCGTGGCGATGAGCACCTCCATCGCCGCTATCCTGCCCCGGCCGTCCTTCCTGGGCAGCAGGGTCTGCGAGATGATACCACGGATGACATTGGCGAATATCTGGCGCACGTAGTCGTGCTGGTCGGCGGGGAAGACGTCAATCACACGGTCCACGGTCTGGGCGACACTGTTGGTATGCAAAGTGGAGAGCACCAGGTGTCCGGTCTCGGCCGCGGTCAGGGCAAGCCTGATCGTCTCCAGGTCCCGCATCTCGCCGACCAGGATGACATTCGGGTCTTCGCGCAGACAGGCCCTCAGGGCCGTGGCGAACGATCGGGAATGGGTACCGATTTCGCGCTGACTGATGAGGCAGTTCTGCCCCCGGAAGATGTACTCAATCGGGTCCTCGATAGTGATAATCCGCGCCGTGCGTTCCTGGTCAATCCGGTCGATCATGCTCGCCAGGGTCGTTGACTTGCCGCACCCGGTCGGGCCGGTCACAAGCACGAGGCCGGACGGACAGCGTGTCAGGTCAGCCAGTGATTCCGGCGCCGGCAGTTCCTCCAGCGACCTGATCTTGGCCGGGATGATGCGAAAGGCGCCGCCGACTCCGGCCAGGTCAAGAAACGCGTTCACCCGGGCCCGAACGCGCTCGGGCGTGACGTAGTCGACCGACACCGCGGCATCGCCCGCCGGAGCCGTGCCCCAGGTGTAGGACAGGTCCAGCTCTCGCTTTCGTTCGAGCGCCGCGCGCTGCTCGTCGGTCAGGATGGAATAGACCAGCGCCTGCGCGTCTTCCGGCGCAAGCGCTGGCCCGGGGATTCTCTTGAGCTGCCCATTCACCCGGATGATGGGCGGGTTCCCGACCGTTATGTGAAGGTCAGAGGCACCGTACTTCGCGGCATAACGGAGCAGCTCGTCTATGTTCATGCCCGCTCACGGGCCCTACTCCTATCCCTCGGCCGGCAGGATGTGAGGGATAATGAAGATCATCAGCTCGGTCTTCTCGTGCTTGATGGACGTCTTCTTGAACAGGTGTCCGAGCAGCGGAATGTCGCCCAGCAGCGGAATCTTGCCGACGTTGCGGGTCTCCTCATCCTTGACAAGACCGCCGATGACCGCGACCTCGCCGTCCGCCACCGTGACCTGCGTCTCGGCGGTCCGGCGCGCAATTATCGGACGCTGGTCGTCGGCCGGCCCGACAAACCCGGTGATCGCCTCAACACTGGGCTTCACCTTCATCGTCACCTTGCCACCCGACGTGACACGCGGTGTCACCTCCAGCTCAATCGGAACCGACTGCTTGCGCCAGGTCGACAAAACCAGTCCGGTGCGCGGGTCGGTACTGATTTCCCGGAGCGGCACGTCGGTGCCCATGCTGATGAGCGAAGTCTGGTTGTCGAGCGTTATCGTCTTCGGACAGGCGAGCACGCGCGACCGCCCACGCGAGGCCATGATCTCCAGCGATGCGTTGAACTGGTCAAGGCTGATTTTACCCAACACCAGGTTGGGACCGGGGTTCAGCCAGCTAGGCACATCAGACGGCAGCCTGGGGGTGACAATCGGTACCCCGAAGTCTTTGTCCGGGTTGAACGGACCGGTGCTGGCACTCGCGGCGAGTGTCCACTGGATGCCGAAACGGTCCTCATCCGACTGCATCGTCTCGATGAACTTCGCCTCGATGGCAATCTGCGGCACCGGCCGGTCCATGTCGGCGATGAACTGCGCCACGCGGTCCAGCGCCTCGGGCACATCACCGACGACCACCGTTCCGCCTCGTTCCGAGCCCCCGCCGTCGGCAACACGCCGCTGTCCGACCTCGGCGTAGCCGACCGGAGAGAGCTGTTTGGCGATAATCTTGACGATGTCGGCGGCTTCCACATAGTCGAGGTCGAAGACCCGGGTGACGACCTCGCCGTACATCTCCTTCTTCTGTGGCTTGACAATCAACACGCCGTTCCGGTCCTCCACTATGTTGGCAAGGGCGGCTTTGACCAGTGCGTCAAGCCCGACCCGCAGCGGCACGTCGTTGAGCCGGACCGTGATAACCGACTTGACGTCCTGAGTCGTGAGGATGTTCAGGTTAAACTGGCTGGCGATCATCCGCAGCACATCGGTGACTTCGGCATCCTTCACGTAGATGGTCAGACGCTTGCCGGCAAACGGGTCGTCACGCTCCACTTTCGGCGGCTGGACTGCCGGCACGGTTCCAACGTCGACGACGACCAGTCCTTTCTCCGCGGTCACGCGGTGCTCCATCAACTCGCGCAGGTGGACGGTCACGCGCACGCCGCTGGTTGCCTCACTCGCCTTGACCGTGACCGCGGTCACGGGAAAGTACTTCGACTCCAGCCGGTCGATGGTCACCTTGGAGACCGCACCCATCAGGTCAATGACCACGGCCGGCGGCTGGGCCGTGACGAACGAGCTGACGTTGGGGTCGCCATCACAGGCAACGGTCACCCGCACGCCATCGAGCAGCTTGTCGATTGCGATGTCGGTCACATTGACCGTCTCCTGTGCCATCAGCGTGATGCCGAAGCCCAGAACGGCCAGGAACAGAATGGTTCTCTTCATCATGTGTTACTCCCCCAGCATCAGGGTGAACGTCCGTCCGCCCTGTTCTAGTGTTATCTTGTCGGTTTCAATACTGACAATCCGCTTGCCGCTGATGTAGTCTCCGGCTTCAAGGATCTGGTCGTTGACCAGCGCATAGGCACGCTCACCACCGACCGTTATCGCCTTGAGCGAGAGGTTGGCCAGTTCGTTGACCATCACCCAGTCACGCACGAACGGGTCGCCACCCCAGGATTCATCCGGGATTGCCTGCATGTCTGTCAGCGGCGCGCTGGCCGCCGTATCCTTCGGTGCCGCCGGTATCGCCGGCGTCGGAGCCACAGGCGCCTCACGCTTCGACCTGGCCCGGCCCTTGGCCTGTGCGGCTACCGACTGATGCAGCTCGCGGGCCGCGCCTTCTACCTGTGCGCGAAACTCGGGAACGGAGCTCCGCGCCCCGAAAAACAGCGTGTAAAGCGCAAGCAATGCGACTGCCGTACCGAGTACAACCAGAATCCGCTGTCTCAAGGTGCTCCTTTCTTTGCCGACGTCATCTCACCTCTGCCCGAGCCTATCTGCGTCTCCGCGACCGCGGCTCTCTACCGCCGTATCCGGAAGGAAGCAGGCTCTCACCGACCCGGACCGTCGTACGTCGTCCGAACGACTCGACCTCAATCCGGTCAGGTTCAATGGCAACAACCTTACGACCCATAACGACGTCACCGACCTGGGCCCGGCGTCCGTCAATCAGCGCGTAGCTTTCACTGCCCAGAGAGACAATCGCCTTCACCACATAGAACTGCCCTTTTCGGCTCCGCGTGCCCTTGCGGCTTCGCCGCGAACCGCGAAGCATCCGTCGGCGCTCACGCTCCTGTCGCTTCAGTTCGCGCCGACGCTGCTTCTCCTCGGCCCGGCGGCGTTTGACCTCAGCGCGACGCTCTTCCTTGGTCATGCTCTTGAGCGTGCCCGCGGTCTTGCCTTTGCTCCGGCCACGTTTGGAACCTGCCTGAGCGGTCCGCTTGCCTCCGGTCGTCGTCGTGGTTCCGGCCGAGTCCTGCTCGGTCTTCCGGGCACTCTTGCCCTTCTTCGCGGCACCCTTCGGTCGCAGCAGCATATAGCCCGCGAATCCGAGAACCGCGACGAGGATGAGTACCAGGACACCCCGTCTCACAACCGGCCCCCGGCCGCCAGACTCGAAGCGTAAAGATTGAGCAGCAGCTTCGCCTCAATCTCGGGCCTTATGTCCTCCCGCGCGTTAACCTCGAAATCGGGCACGCGCACGAAGTACGGGAAATCCCTGAGCGACTCGACGTAACGACCGACGTCCAGGTATCGCCCCTGCACAGTAATCAGAAACGGTACGCTGCGCAGCGGACTGGCCGGTGACTCCTCCTGCAGCAGGGTATCCAGTCCGGGCGGGGCAATCTCAAGGAAACGGACCTTCTTCGCCGCGGCCTCTTCTGCCAGACGGCGCAGCATGGTCAGCATCTGGGAACGCGGGATGACCCGGGCGATGAAGGCGGCGTTTGCCTCCTGCAACTCACCGACCCGCTGCCGCAGCCGACCGATGTTCTTCACCCGCGCCCTGGTCTCATCAAGCTGCTTCTGCAGCTCGACGACCTGGGCCGCGGTGCGCCGCCGGGACTGGAGTCGCGGCTGATAGAGCAGGAACCAGGCGGCAATCGCCAGCAGTCCGTACACCACCAGCCCAATCAGCAGGACACGACGTTCAAGTAATGCCATGTTTCACTCCGTAACGCACTGGATTTCGAACTCAAGCACGGTCTCACCCTGCAACATGCCGCGGGACTTGGAGACGAGCATCACCTGCTGGAACGCAGGGCTGCTCTCCAAGTCAATCAGGAACTGCGAGAGGTCAATGTCGAGGAGGAAAGGCTCGCCCGATACTGCCCCGGCCAGCTTGACGTTGCGCTGCCCGGTCAGAGCGCAGGTGTTGAGCTGGATGTTGGCCGGAACGATGCGCGTTAACTGAGCCATCACCGGCACCGAGATGATCTTCTCCCCGACCACGTCGCGCAGGCTCCGCTGCTTGGCTTCCAGCTCTCTGACCTCGGCTTCAAGGGCGAAGTACTCCTTGTTGCTCTCCTCGGTTGCCTTCAGGTCACGCCGGAGGCGGTTGGCGCGGCCGACGTAGGCCTGAGACCACCCGGCAAGAACAACGAAGATGAAGATGAGGAGACCGACCCAGACGATACCGCCCGCGACCGCCAGTCGGATATCGCGGGCCACGAACTTGCCCGTCTTCATCTCGACCGGCAGCAGGTCAACCGCCGAATGGTCGTAGAGCAGCCCGAGCGCCGTGACCATGCGATAACCAATCTGGTCCTCCGGCGCCGAATCCTTCTTGTACAGCCCGGCGCTGCGGAACGGGTCGAACAGCTCGGTCGGAATCCCGAGGTTTGTCTGGATGTACTCCCGCATGCCCCCCATCGCCGCCGTGCCGCCGCAAATCAGCAGGCGGTCAATCTTGGTTTCGCCGAACTCCCGGCGATAGTAGTCAATCGAGCGGTTGACCTCGGCGACAAACCGCTCCAGCGCCGGCCGCTGGAGCGTGGCCAGCCGCTTGACCATGATGCCCGATGGAAGTCGCTCGGCGTCGTCCTCGCTCGGTATGCCGTGCTTCCGCTTCAGATTCTCGGCGTCGTAAGCGTCGAGCGCCAACTGCCCTTCCTCGGTGGTGATCGCCACCGTCATCGCCTCGGTAATCGCGTTACCGGCGGTCGTTATCGTCCGCGCCAGGTCGAGGCGCTCGCCCTTCATGAAAACCATGTCGGTGAACTCGGCCCCGATGTCCAGCAGGCAGACCGACTCGTCCGGCCGCACGTTGGCGAACTTCTTGACCACGGCCTGGAGCGCAAACGGAATGACGCTGATTGAAGTGGGCTCCAGCCCGGCCTTGCGCAGGGTACTTATGTGGTCAGAGACGATGTCCTTGCGGGCCGCAACAACCATGACGTTGTCCTTGATGGCACCCGCTTCGCGCTGGGGACCGAGAGTCTTGAAGTCAAGAATCGCCTCGTCGAGAGTGAAGGGCGAGTACTTCTCCAGTCGCAACAGAATCGCGTCCTTCAGCTCGCGTCGGTTCATCTTCGGGAACGGCGCCTGCCGCAGGCTCACCGACGGCCCGGAGACAAAGCTGTACACCTCACCCGGCTTGTAGTCCTTGATCAGTTCGCGCAGAATCGAAGGAACGTCGAACGCCTCGCCGATCTCCTTTAGACCGTAGTCAACGACGCGTCCGCCCTCCATCTTCACAAACTTGACCGAG
>CAZQFS010000014.1:0-17488 GCA_964592755.1 uncultured bacterium
AGTTGATGACGCCACCGGCCGGACCGACCACAAGCACGAGCGTGGTCGTATCCGACGCCGCACCCTTGACGTCCTGGGCCACTGTCTGGACGATGACCGTTTCGGCATCAGAGTACACGTGGGTCAGCTCCAGCGTACACGGACTGGCCGCGACCGAAGATGTCGTGTCTTTGCCGTCCCCGAACCTCATCGTGACGGAAACACTATCGTTGTCCGGGTCGCGGGCAACGACCGTGAAGCGCGTCTCGGCCTGAATTGCAGTGTAGGTCGGTCCGATAACGCTGTCAATGACAGGCGCGTCGTTGGGCAGGATGTTGATGCTTGCGGCTGGCGACCACTCCGAAGCCTTTTCCTCAGCCTCGGCAAGAAATGCAAGCACCTTGATACTAGCTGTGCCGGACTTCGTCCAGCGATGCGCCATCTTGACCTTGACACCCGACTCCTTCTCGCTCTTGGTGGTGTCAGGCTTGCTGCCGTCGCCCCAGTCCATGACATACTTGATGCTGCCTTTGGCGGTCGTCACCACTTCGTGTTCGGTGGTCTGGCCGACCCAGGCCTGCGCCGGTCCGACCGGAGCCTCGGGCTGGGCCGGTGGCTTCTTGCTGCAGCCAACGACCAGGGCCAACGCCACCGTGGCAACTAGCGCGATTCGTCTTGAGTTCACTCTAGACCTCCGTATTCTGCTCGATTGAGTTATCTCAGAACTCGGTCCAGCCCAGGTTGAAGTTAGTCACCACCGGGCCGTGGTACACGCCGCGCTCAGGCATGCGGCAGACCCCACCCCGTCCGTCCTCGAAGTAGAAGTAGTAGTCGTGCTGCCGGCCTTCGAAAGTGCGGACTTTGCAGGAATACAGTCCGTCATACGACCTGCCCGCGACCCGCTGCATCGACCTTGGGATGCCGTCAACGTAAACCATCGCCAGCGCGGCCGGGTCCAAGTCAATGTCCCGGTAATTGACGAGGAAGTTGAACACGGTTGATGAGCTGCCCGCCGCCGGTGTGACCTTGGGGTCAAGCAGCACCGGTGCGACGTTCGGCCGTGCATTCACCTCAGGACCACGCAGGAACCCGTGCCTCGGGTGCATGACGCAGTCGCCCCGCTCGTCAATCGCTCCGAAATAGTAGGCGTGCGGACCAGCCGGTAACCTGACTCGGCAGAGGTAGATGCCGTCAAAGGGCTCTCCCTTGTGCAGCTTCATGTCGTGCCAGATCCCGTCCACCGCCACACAGATGCGCCGCGGCCGCTCGACGTCGTCCCGGTCCTTGTAGTGGACCGTAAACGTGTAGACCGCATAGTCGTCGCCGTCCTCGAAGTAGACACCACCGTCGGTCAGCACCGGCAGCCGGTTGTAACGCTCACGCTGACCGACAAAAGGCCCGGGCTTGGCGCCGTACCGCGGCCAGCGCTCGCTCATGCCGCGCACGTCTTCGGCGTAGAAGTAGTACGTGTGCTCGCCGGGAGGCAGAGTCAGTCGGGCACGATAGGTGCCCTTGGCCGGACGCCCCGAGGCAAGACGCATTGGGTACGCCTGACCGCTGACGTAGACCTCGACCCGTGCCGGTGCGTCGCCATCCGGGTCCTCGTAGTCAACCATGGCGACGTAGACGGTGCGGGCGGCTCCCTCTGAGGGAGTGATGCTTGCGCGGCAGAGGCAGGGCTTGTGGTTCTCCGGCGCAGCCGCGGCAAGCGATGCAGACAATAGGACAAGCAGAATGACTGAAGCTGCGACAAAAGCGTTGTGCTGTTTGCGCATTCTTCCTCCTTTTTCTGTCATCAGCACGTAGGGGTCATTGGTACTGGGCCTGTTGTGTCAAGGCAGAGCTGCTCATCTCGAACCGAAAGCCGGACCTTGCCCTGCCGCACAGGGCCGACCGCGGACTTGATTGCTGAGTTGGGTGACGAAGTCCGAACCTTCCGGCCGCAGGCACCGGCCAAGGTGGGCAGTGGGTAAGCCCAAACACTTTATTATCTTAGCCAACCCGATGGTCATGTCAACAGAAGCCAGGCGCGTACCGGATTGTGAACTGCGGATTCTGCTAGTAGCCCCACTGCTCGGCAAGATACGTTCTGCGACGGCACTCGGGACACAGCACGCGCATCGTATCCGACCGATATGGAACTGGCTCGCCGCGCGGCGGACGCGGTTCGGCAGTACCAAGCTCCTGGTACAGAGATAGAAACAGGGTCGGATTGGAGTTGGCCAGATCCCCAACCCTGTGGGCAATCCAGAGCAGGTGTGCCTTTGCCGCAAACGGCTCGCCGCACACCTCGCAGATGGCCGCTTCTTTCTCAACCGAGGTCTCCCAGTCGGCGCTACGCTCGGTTCGCGCCGCATCGAACTCCTGAGTGTGACTGATACCTTCACGAGTCGTGCAGTAGAGCACACACTGGCCACAGTAGATGCATCTCTCGGCATGATGGATGTTTCGTATGACGCCCTTCTCGTGGTCGAAGGCAATTTCGCGCGCTCGGGGCGGACAGACCCGGGTGCATGCGCCGCAACAGATGCACTTGTCGGAGTTGAACTTGAGCAGGCCCCGGAAGTTGGGGTGGACCGAGTCTACTTTGACCGGGAACTTGGTGGTGAAGGGCCCTTTGACTACAGCGCGGACCGCCTCGACCAACTCACGTATCTTGGGCAGAGGTACTCTCACCGTTTCCCCTCGATTATCGATTCGCCGCCGCGGTCGTCGGTGAATTCGTCCTTGACCGTGTCCTTCCAGAGCTTCACGCCGAAGACCAGTGAGCCGCGCGCCAAGGCGTGGGCCGCAACCGGCACGGTTATAAGCACGAACAGAGCGCAGACCAGGGCCTTGACCCCAAGCGCGGTGAAGCCGGAAAGCAGGAACACGCCGAAGAGAATTCCGCACGTGCCAAGGGTGACGCACTTGGTCGCCGCCTGCATCCGGTTGTACAGGTCAGGGAACCGTACCAGACCCAGACAACCAAGCAGGGTGAACCCGACTCCGGTGCCGAGGAAAACCCAGCCGAGAACGCTAGTCATCCAGGCTCCTTCCTTCAAGGTACTTGGCCAGAGCCAAGCTGCCGATGAAAGAGATGATCGCCAGCGCGATGGACAGGTCAATCAGGTACGGCAGCTTGTAGCGCAGGGCCATCAGCGCAGTAATGCTGGTGAAGATGACCGACATGATGTCCACGGCGATTGCCCGGTCCGGAATCGACGGCCCTTTCAAAGCCCGGTACAGGCAGAAGAACGCCCCAAGGGAAAGCAGCAAGATAAGTATCGTCATGCCGGCTCCATCAGTCGAATATCCTTGACAGGAAGAACTCGAATGGCCCGATGATTCTCCGGGCCGCGGCCACCGGGTCCTCGGTCCCGACCTCAATCCAGTGAATGTAGAGGAC
Organism: uncultured bacterium; assembly: GCA_964592755.1. Classification (GTDB taxonomy): domain Bacteria; phylum Hydrothermota; class Tepidihabitantia; order Tepidihabitantales; family Tepidihabitantaceae; genus CAZQFS01. Next base: position 3,368 of record CAZQFS010000014.1, read on the forward strand.
ATCATCCCGAATCTCCACCGTCATCGTTCCCGGGGTCAGGGTAATGGAGTTGGCGAGAAACACCCGCGCCACGTCGGTCTTGAGCCGCGTCCGGATCTTGACTATGCCCGGCCTTATCTGGAGGCCCGGAGAGAGCACCCGCAGCGCTACGTCAATGTTCGACTTCAAGCACTGATAGCCGAAGACCGGCAGATAGACGAGCAGCCAGAACCAGCGCCGCGGCGAGAGCAGACGAACCGGCTCAATCGGCAGGTGCTTGCCGAAAATCAGCGCGGTAAGGAGAGCGCCGGCTCCAGCCGCAACCAGCTCTTCGACCTGAAAGGTCCAGACCAGAATCACATAGAAGACGAAACCGAACAGCAGATACGCTACACGCCGCGCCACCCTAGCCTCCCAGCACAAAACGGGCATACTCGAGCCCATTGGTCAGGACCTGCGCGGCCGGGCCCACAAACCAGTCGAGCACCGGCCTGAACCCGAGCCCGAAGAGCAGCGACAAGGCGATAAGCAGCGCCATCGCAGCCACCATCGTCACCGGTGCTTCGCGGGCCGGTGTCGGCGTGACGCCCGGCCGAGCCAGGAAAGACTGATGCACCACCTTGGTCAGATAGCCAAGCGTAACCACGGAGAACAGAGCCGCGACAATCGCCAGCCAGTACATCCCGGCCGAGACCGCCCCGATAACGATGAACAACTTGGAGAAGAACCCGGCAAATGGAGGCACACCGGAAAGCGAGAGCGTGCCGAGGATGTGAGACCAAGCAGTAGCCGGCATCGTCTTCTCCAGTCCCGTGAGCTTGTCCAGCGCGCGGGTGCCGGTCTGGTGCTCGACCGCACCCGAGGCAAGAAACAGCGTCCCCTTGCCCAGCGCGTGAGCCAGAACATGAAAGAGCGCACCGACGATTCCCCAGTAGTTACCGATGCCAAGCCCGATAAGGATGTAGCCAACCTGGCTGACCGACGAGTAGGCGAGCAGTCGCTTGTAGTCCTTCTGGTTGAGAGCCAGCAGACCGCCGACCACGATCGAGAGCAGACCGAACCCGACCAGCAGATTGAAGAACTGGGGCGCTCCGGCCCGCGAGAGACCGAATACGTTGAACGCCAGTCGCGCCATCGCATAGACACCCAGCACCTTGATGAACACCCCGGACAGCAGAGCCGAGACCGGGGCGGGCGCCGATGGGTGGGCGTCAGGCAGCCAGGCATGGAACGGCACCATCGCCATCTTGACCGCGAAACCAATGAGCAGCAGCACAATGATGAACCAGAACAGCGGCGACTGTCCCTGCGCCGCAAGCATCTGGGACACAACTGCCATGTTCAGGCTCGAAACCTTGGCATAAAGCAGGGCTATGGCCAGGAGAATCGAAAAACCGCCAATCTCGCCGATGACCATGTACTTGAACCCGGCCTCCAGTTCGTCCGCGTCCGTGCCGAATGCGACCAGCGCATACGACGCCACCGCCGAAATCTCGATGAAGACGAACATGTTGAACAGGTCCCCGGTCAGAGTGACCCCGTTCAGTCCGGCCAGAACCAGCATGAACAGCGTGTAGAACTTCCAGCGACCGGTGTAGTGGTCGAGGTAGCGGAGCGAGTAGACCAGTGCGGCGCACCCAACCGCGTTCAGGCTCAGCGCGACCAGCGCCGTCAGCGGGTCATAGACCAGCACGATACCAAGCTGGGGCAACCAGCCTCCCATCCGGTGCAGCACCGGCTGGGAAGCTCCGACCAGGGCCGCGACTCCGGTCGCGGAAAGACCGAGCAGCACGGCTCCGGCCAGGTTGGCCAGGATGTCGGCAAACCCAGACCATAGCTTGGCAAACAGAGGAATCAGGAACGCCGCGAGCATCGGTGTGATGACGAACAGTGGCAGCAGGCGGGAGTCCATCAGCCCTTCAACCTCCGGATTTCGACGATATCGAAGGTCCTGTACTTCTCGTAGACCCTCATCGCCAGGGCCAGCATCAGCGCAGTAGTAGACAGACCGATGACAATCGCGGTCAGCACCAGGGCCTGGGGAACCGGGTCCACGAAGTTGCGCGGCATGGCCAAATCAGTGACAATCGGCGGCAGCCCGCCCGTCTTGAACCCGACCAAGGCAAAGAACAGGTTGACCGCATACTCAATCAGGCTGAACCCGATGATAATCCGGATGAGGTTTCGCTTGGCCACGACCGCGTACAGGCCGATGAGCAGCAGAAGGAGACAAGCCATCAGCGCTATCATGCTCTCAGTCCTTCATCACGAACCTTGAAGCACCCAGGGCCAGGAAAATCGCCACCAGCCCCGCCCCGACCTTGATGCCGATGGCGACGTTGGCCGGCAGAATGATTCCGCCTGAGACGAGGTGAAACGGTATGCCGGTGTAGTAGACCAGTTCGTTCTTGAAGAAATAGCCGGTTGCGACCAGCCCGGAAAGGGCGAGGACCACGAACCCTGTCCCGCCCAGGCTCTCAAACACCGAAGAGAAGGTGTACGAGCTCTTCTCCGCCTGCTCGACCGAGCCGAAGGCCAGGGACAGGAGGATGAACGCCGCAGCAATCAGCACGCCGCCGGCGAATCCGCCGCCCGGGGTCAGGTGTCCGTGCAGCACGATGTACACGCCATAGAGGAAGAGCAACCCGCCCAGCATATGGGCAACGACCTGGACGATCATCGACATGCCGCGCATCTAGCTCTCCCCTCCCTGGTGCTGACGGCCGGCACGCCGCATGACGGTCAGCACGCCGACCACCGCCGTGAAGAGCACAGTCGCCTCACCCAGCGTGTCATAGCCTCGAAAGTCAAGGATGACCGACGCAACCACGTTGGCCGCACCGGTCGCCTTCAGGCCGTGCGTGATGTACTCGCTCGCCACCAGCATCAACGGACTGCCCAGCGGCGGCAGCTCACGCAGGACCCAGCCGGCCAGCACAAAGAACAGGGCGCCAAACCCGGCGAAGACCACGGTCGGAAAGACCAGTTCCCGGCGAAGAGGACCGACCAGAGTCGAGTCCACGTTAGTTGTCCGCAGGATGACCGCGGCGAAGAAGACCACGGTCAGAACCTCGACGACAATCTGGACAATCGCCAGGTCGGGAGCCTGAAGCAGGATGAACATAATGGCGACCGAAAACCCGACAATACCCAGGGCAACCGCTGCGGCCAGCAGGTCTTTTATCTCGATCGCCACGACCGCCGCCGCGAGCATGACAGCAAGCAGAACGTAGAGCTCAGTCATCCATCACCTCAGCATCAGCACCAGGAAAAAGACCAGCCCGCCGACAAATGCCCACGCAACGTAGACGGGCAGAACCCCGGTCGCCAGACTCGAGAGCAGCCGTGCGCCGGCCAGGGTCAGGCGGCCCAAGGCCCGATAGAGCAGTTGGAGCGCCGCATCTACCAGTTCCTCGAATACCGCGGCAAGGCCGCGCGCCACCCCGACTACCCAGTTGTACAGATCAAAAGCACCCGCGCCGCCAAACCGCAGCAGCTCGTCGAGAATCGGCAGGTGTTTGACCGACGAGTAGAAAGCCGTACCGGTCACGCGACTCTCTTCGTCGTCGGCGATCCTCTCGCCGCCGACAAATGTCCGGCCAGGCACAGGTTTCGCACCGGTTCCGAACAGATACACCGTAAGGCCGACCGCCAGCGCGACCAGCATCAGTAATGTGACCAGAACCGGCTGCCATATCCCCGGGACCTCAATCAGCATCGGCAGGCTCGGGTAGATGAAACCGCGCAAGGGCAGTTGCCAGGCCAGGACCCCGAAAACAACGCATAACGCGGCCAGCACCGCGGGTGGCAGCCACATGGCGAATCCGACTTCGCGCACGCGGGCAAGACTCCCAGGCCGCTGGCCGAAGAACATCGAGTGCAGCAGCTTGAGGAACGACGCCAAGGTCAGCACACTGCCGAGCATAGCACAGACCAGAAACACAACGGCCAGACCATTGCCCTCACGTCCGACCCCGATGACACCTTGGTATACCATCCACTTCGAGGCGAAGCCGTTCAGCGGCGGTACACCGGAGATGGCCATGGCGCACACCAGGAACGAAACAAAGGTCACCGGCATCTGCCGGGCCACGCCGCCGAGCTGGTCAATATCATCGGTTTTGGCCCAGTGCTCAACCGAACCGGCCGACAGGAAAAGCCCGGCCTTGTAGATAGCATGATTCAGCATGTGGAACAGACCGCCGGCAATCCCGACCGGGATTCCGGTGCCGATGCCGAGCACCATGTATCCAACCTGGGACACGGCGTGGAAGGAGAGCAGCTTCATCACCCGCTTCTGAACCAACGCCATCATCACCGCGCCCAGAATCGTCACCGAGCCGACCGCCATCAAGGTATTCCTGACCGCAAGGTTGCCCGCGATGTCAAACATGTAAGTCGCCAGGCGCGTCAGCAGGTAGATTCCCAGGAGCTTGTCGAGTGAAGCCGGAATGTAGGCCATGACCGTTGCCGGCGCGGTCTCGGCCGCGGCCGGAATCCAGGAATGGAATGGCATCGAGCCGGCCTTGGCGAGGGCACCGGCCGTGATGAGCAGGAACGCCGCGATGTTTGATGGCTGACTCAGCGCCAGCGGCACGGAGGGGGCAAGGTCAATCCAGTTCCCGTGAATCAGCAGCGCGATTCCGGTGAGCATCAGAAAATCCGACAGCCCGACGATGACCAAAGCCTTGGTCGCCACCGCCTCTGCGCCCTTCCTGCCAACCAACAGCAACCCGTACACCACGGCGAGCATTGCGCCCCAGAAGAAGAGCATCACTACAAGGTTCGCCGCCAGGACCACGCCATTTGCACAAGCCAGACCCAGAAGCAGGTACAGGTAGTAGCCCCGCAGCCCATCCTTCCCCTTCATGTACCGGAAGGAGAACACAACCACGAGGATAGCGAAAACGGCAGTGAAGAGCAGGATGAATCCGGCGAGCGCATCGAGCCGAAACGCGATCGGTATTCCGGCTGTGGACATCGGCTCCAGCATCAGCACGCTGCCGCGCGACTGGAAGAAGAGTCGCACCGCGTAGTACAGTGTGATGACCGCGCCGATGAAGCTGAACTCGTTGCGCAAGCGACCCGCGATGTAGCCGAGCAGACCGGCGAGGACCGGAACCAGTATGACCAGCAGGAACGGATGCATCACATCACCCCGGCCAGTCCGACCACACTCGTCTCCAGCAGATTGACCGACACGTTATAGAAAATGCCGGCCGCGAGCGAGACAATCGCCATCACGACCACAAGAACCACAGACAGGTGGGAGACCGACGCCGACTCGCGTTCGGTTGTCACACCAAGGAAGACCCGTGAGTACAGGCGCGTGAGGTAGAGCACGGTGAACAGCGCCGAGCCCACGGCCGCAAGCCCGAGCGCGAGGTTCTGCCTGACCACGGCAATCAGCACCCCAAGCTTGGCAAAGAAACCAAGGAATGGCGGTATCCCGACAATCGAAAGCACCAACATCGCCGCGGCTCCGGCCAGCACCGGAGACCTGCGGGCCAACCCGCCCAGGTCGTCAAGCGCGGTCTTGCCCGTGGCATCTTCCACCGTACCCACGGCAAAGAAGAGCCCTGACTTGGCTACAGCATGGGCAGCCACATAGAGCACCGCGCCCATGATGCCGTAGTAGCCGGCGACAGCCAGACCCAGAAACATGAACCCGAGCTGACCGATGGTCGAGTACGCGAGCACAGAACGGGTCGAGCCGGAGACAAGGGCCATGCCGCCCGCCACCAGGCTTGAAACCAGCGCCAGCACTGCGACGAACTCCATGAACCCGATGGGCGGCACGAGCGTACCGACGAACAACTTCAGGAACAACACAACACCGAGGTTCTCGGCAATACCGGAGAGCAGAGCACACACCGGTGCCGGCGCAGCACGATAGGCCCGGGGCAGCCAGACATGCAGCGGCAGCGTCGCGGACTTGGCCAGAATCCCGATAAGGACGAGAGCCGCTGGCGCCCAGGAAACAGCCTGACCAGACAGCTCATCAAGACTCAGACTGCCGTTTTCGACCAGAATCAAAGCCAGACCAACGAGCATCAGCGTCGCGGCTCCGAAATTGACATACCATGCCCAAGCGCTCGCGCTGACGTCATCCTCGGTTCGGAAGAACGCCACCAAACGCCAGAGCGCGAATGTGGCAAGCTCCCACATAGCGAAAACCACCAGCAGATTCCGCGCATAGACCACGCCGAGCGCGCTGCCGACCAGAAGGAGTAGGAAGACCGTGTACTCCACGAGCTCTGAACTACGACCGCGCAGCCGGGCCAGCGAATACACCAGCGCAGCCAGCCCCACGAGACCAAGGACCCCAGCGACAAACGCCTCCATCGGACCGCCGGAGAAGTCGAGCCAGTTACCCAGACTCACCTGAACCTGCCTTTCAACGACTCGGTCTTCTCCCACGAAAGCCGCAGCAGCTCCCTGCCCGAGTACTTCAGACGACCATCCTCGAACGCGGCCATGCGCTCGGTGCAGCAGTAGCACGGGTCGACCGCAGCCAAAGTCAGGGCCGCGTCAGCGATTGAGCCACCGCGCACCGCCACGACGTTTGATGCGATGTTCATGAAGCTGGGCGCGCGAACCTTGTGCCGCAGGGGGCGGTTGGTCCCGTCCGAGCGGATGTAGTGGAACACCTCGCCACGCGGCGCCTCCGTGTGGCCGATGCCCTCGCCCGGTGGGACTTCGTCAATCCTCGTCTCAATCGGGCCGTCCGGCAGGTCTTTCAAACATCCCCGGATGATCCTCGACGACTCGAATATCTCCAGGAGCCGGGCTTTGGCCTTGGCGAAGACGTCACCCTCGGTCAGCACGATAACATCCCACGGAACCTTGTCATAGGCAGCGTGCGGGTCGTCGCGCCGAACGTCAATGTCCACGCCCGAAGGCCGCGCGGTCGGCCCGGTAACCGAGTAGGCAATCGCCTGCTCCCGCGTCAACACGCCCACACCCTCAAGCCGTGCGCGAATAATCGGGTCGTCGAGCACCGCTTTGGTCAGCATCATCGTCTTCTTGTCACACACGTCCATGACCGCGAGTATCTGCGGTATCTGCTCCGGCTTGATATCGCGCCTGACCCCGCCCGGCTTGTTCATGGCATAGTGATTCCGATTGCCAGTAATCATCTCGAACAACTCAAGGACATGCTCGCGGTAACGCCACGCCCACATCCAGACCGTGTTGTAACCGATGAAATGACCGGCCAGCCCGACCCAGAGCAGGTGCGAGTGAATCCGCTCCAGCTCGTGGATAATCGAGCGGATATAGTCGGCCCGGGGCGGCGGCTTGATGCCCGCGCAGTCTTCAATCGCCAACACGCAGGCCAGGGGGTGCGAATTGGAACAAATGCCGCAGATGCGCTCAACCAGGAAAGGCACTTGGTCGTAGGTCAGCTCGGGCGAGATGAACTCGTGGCCACGGTGATTGTATCCGAGGTTGATCTCGAGATCCACGACCTTCTCGCCCTCGACGATGAGCTTGAAGAACTCCGGCTCTTCCTGCAGGGGATGATACGGCCCAATCGGGACGATTCGCCTATCGCTCATGGGCCTCATTCCGTCTCTCGTAGTCTCGCCGCAACGGATACTTGCCTTTGTCCCAGTCCGTATCCGAGGTAAGCAGCGGCATCAGGTTCGGGTGCCCCGGGAAGTCGATACCGAGCAGCTCGTGCATCTCCCGTTCAATCCAGTTTGCGGCAGGAAACCACGACGCCTGGGACTCAATTCTCGGGTCGTCTTTGGGTGCCAGCACTTTGAGCGTGTACATCGTGCCGGTCTTGTCCTCGGAAAAGTGGTACAGCACCTCGAACCCGTCCCGCGTATCAATACCGGTGCAGATGGCCAACCTCATCCCGCATTCCCGATGCAGCAGCCTGGCCGCCTCGGTCAGCTGCTCCCGCGGAATCCTGATGTAGAGCCGCCGCGGGTTGTGCTCATGCACCTCGGCTGACGGTATCAACTGCTTGAGCTTGGCTTCAGCGTCTCTCATAGCTTGGCGAGTGCCTTGACCACTCCAAGAATCATCGCCTCGGGCTTGGGCGGACAGCCCGGGATGTATGCGTGTACCGGCATGTACCTGTCGTACGGGCCCACGACGTTGTACGAGTTGCGGAAGATCTGCTTTCCGCACGCGCAGGTTCCGACACCAATGACCAAGCATGGCTTCGGTGTCTGCTCGTAGACTTCCAGCACACGCGGAAGTGACTTGCGATTGATCACCCCGGTTACCAAGAGGGCGTCGGCATGGCGTGGCGAACCGACCAGCACGATACCGAACCGCTCGACGTCATAGCGTGGCGTCAGGAGCTCCAGTATCTCGATGTCGCAGTTGTTGCACGGCGCCGCAGCCAGGTGGTACACCCACGGTGACTTCTTCAGACCCCAGATGCGTGAATCTCTCATAGCCCCGCGAACGCCAGAATCACAGCCACGATTCCCAGCGGCGCCAGTAACAGCCAGAAGAAACGCAGCGCGTGGTCAATCTTGAACCGCGGGTTGGTATTCTTGATGAGCACCACCAGCACGACGACCAACAGGAACTTAAGAGCGGCCCACCAGTTCGCCAAGCCGCCCCAGAACACGGTCACGAGGAACAATGGCAGCAGCAGGAGCATCATCGCCCGCGCCAGCTTGAAGGCAGCGAGCGGTGCGCCCGAATACTCAATCAGGACGCCGGACATGATTTCCTGTTCAGCTTCGGCAATGTCGAACGGAGGATACCCGAGTTTGGCCTGAATGCAAATCACGACGATGACCGTAGCGATGGCCCCGGAGAGCGAACCGAGGAAAGGACCCGAGCCCTGCTGCGCCATCACCAAGTCGCCCAGCCGGAATGCTCCGTGGCTCTTGATCACCGGCACGGCCAACGCCAGAAGGAACGGCAGTTCGTACCCAAGATAGAGCGTCATCTCGCGTGATGCGCCGACCGCGGAAAGCGGGTTGCGCGATGCCGACGCGCCGATAATCAAAGCCAGCGGCGGCAAGGCGAACAGATACACGAGCACAATCAGGTCCCCAGCGAATGCAATGTGGGGAAAGAAGTTGGAGTAGAACAGCATGACCGCAGTCAGACACATCGCCACCAGGCCAAGCAACGGCGCGAGCAGGAAGGTCATCCGCGCCGCACCGTCAGGCACGACCGTCTGCTTGAGCATCAGCTTCAGGAAGTCGGCAAAGGGCTGGTAGAACGGCGGCCCTTTGCGCCACTGGACCCTCGCCGACACGAACCGGTCAACCCAGGTCAGCACCATGCCGGCGACCGCGCTGAACAGGAAGCCTGGGAAGATAAGAAAGGCAAAAGCCAGTTTCCAACCGGTCCAGCCGATCATGCTCTCCTCCAATGGGCGTGCCTCGACAGGTACCGGGCGCCCGTCTGCTTCTCAGGTTTCTCCGGCTCTTCGACGAACTGGAGGGCGCCGGTCGGGCAGGTGGTCACGCAACGCGGACCTTCGGGTCGGTCGCTGCACAAGGTGCACTTCTGGGACATATGACGCACAAGGCCGGGTTCGATGACGCCGAACGGACAGGCCAGGGCACATGAGCGGCAACCCACACAATGGAAATCTGACTTACGCACGACCCCGGTCTCCGGATTGCGAACAATCACCTGGAACGGACACGCCGCCGCGCACAACGGCTCTTCGCAGTGCCGGCAGCCTTGCGCCAGAGAAACGGCCGGGCTCGCTTCTCCCAGCCGGATTCTCGCCTCGCCCTTGAACTGACTCCGGCACGCCGCTTCACACGACCGACAGCCAATGCAGTAGTCCAGCCGCAGCACCAGGCGCTTCATACCCACACCGACCTATTCTCGCTGTGCGCCGCCGCCACCCGTGCCGCCTTCTCAACCTCAATCCGAGCGGGCGCCACCGTAACGTCACCCGTCAGCTCATCAACCGTCAGGGATAACATGGCCCGATTGCGGTGTACGTTGACCCCGATTGCCAGCACGCCGGGCGTGACCGCATCCGTAACATGAACCCTGAACTCAAGTTCGGCAGACATGGTCTTCACTTTCAGGAAATCCTGCTCGCCGACCTGCAGCCTCGCTGCATCGGTCCGGTTGACGAGCACCGTCTCCTCCGGGTCGTGGAAACCACGCAGGCCAATCGCCTTCTTCTCGCCAACCAAGAGCCACTCAGCCAACCCCCGGGTGATATCCGCAGCCTTCGCCGCCATCGCCACCACCTCACTCACAGAAGCCGGCTTGGCCGAGACCCAGGCAACCTCCGGCGCGCTGCCGAACCACCCCAGAACCTGTCCAAACTCTCTGCTTCCACTCAAAGGCGATGCCAACGCTGTCCGCTCAATCGGACCCCAGTAAGAACTGCCGGTGGACGAACGCTCAAGCTCGGCAGCCAATGGGAGCACCAGGCCGCGTATCCGCGGGTCAGGTCTGAAGATGGAAGTCGCCACCAGGTGCTCGACCTTGCTCAACTCGGGGAATACATCGGCATAGCTGTACGGGAAAAGCCCACCGGTCCAGAAGACCATCCTGATGCCGCCTTCATTGATTCTGCGCCGCAGGTCAGCAAATCGCATCGGCCCGGGCGGTAGCGCAGTCTCACGGAACCCGACAAACGACTTGGCCCCGGCCCTGGCCACCAACTGACTGGCAAGACTGTGCAACGCCGGGTGATAGACGCGCCCGGTGTGCATCGCGCTGCCCACAAACCCGGGAACGTCCGGACCAAGCATGGCCGCGGCCGACTCAAGGGCCTGACGGCTCACTCCGGCGACTCGGGCGAAGCGCTCCACATCAACGCCCGGCACGGCCTTCGGGTCTATCAGGGATGCAAGTGCGACCAGCGCCAAAGGCTCGGTCCCTGGCCGGACCTGTAGGAAACTGTGAGCGAATCCGGACTGGGGGGTACGAATCGAGTCAATGACCACGAGCCTACTCTTCCGGTCTGCGTACCGGGCATCGAGCATGCGCCAGCTCGCAACCGGGGACGTGCTGAACACGTCTCCGACCAAGAGCACGGCCCGGGCAGACTCTACCTGGGCAGGCGTCGCATCGGATACACCTTCCAGCCGATAGTTGAAGCTGTTCTCCGGCTCGATGTGACCGCAGACCAGGTTACCCGTGCCCAGTTCGCGGGCCAGTCCGTGCAGCCGGCGTACCTCGTCAGCCGACCGGCCGCGGCTGTAGACAATGGCCAGCTCTTCCGGCTTCACCTGAGAAAGCCAGTCTCGCACCATGGCCTCGGCTTCAGGCCAAGTCGTATCCCGGCCGTCAAACAGAGGCCGGCACAGACGGTCTCGGTGGTCAATGACAATGTTCGCGCTGTTGCCACGCGGGCAGAGCCGGCCCCGGTTCACCACGGCGTCTGGGAAGTAATGCATCTTGTGCTCAACGCCGTTCCACACCACACCTGAAGTGCAGCCGTTGAGGCAGAAAGGGCAGGTCGTGCGTCTGGCGTCCATCAGATGAACGGGTCCTTAATGTCCTTTATCTGGGCCCAGGTCAGCACCGGCCCGTCCTTGCACGTCAGGAACGGTCCGAGCCGGCAGTGGCGGCACTGGCCCACGCCGCACGACATGTTCGTTTCCATCGAGAGATAGATATTCTCCGGCTGGAAGCCGGCGTCGAGCAGCTTCTGGTTCACGAACTTCATCATGACCGGCGGCCCACAGACGACCGCGATGCTCGTCTTCTCATCGCACGGTATCTCGTCCATCAGACAGGTGACAACACCGACCTTCTTCATCCACTTCTCGTCACTCACGTCCACCGACAGGTCAATATCCACTTTGGGAATCTTCTGCCACTCGGGCAGCAGATGCTTGTAGACAATATCGCTGGGCGTACGCGCGCCATAGCGCAGGAATATCCGTCGGTACTTATCAATCTCATGAACCAAGGCGAGAAACAAGGCCCGCAAGGGCGCCAAACCTACTCCGCCGCCCACGATGTAGATGTCCTTGCCTTCGAACTTCTCCAGAGGATAGCGCTGGCCATAGGGTCCGCGCACACCGACCTTGTCCCCGGCCTTGAGGTTGAAGAGCGCGCCAGTGGCTCGGCCTACTCTCATGATGGTCATGTCAAAAGTACTGCGCTCGAAGTGAGAAGAAGACGGAGTGAACGGCGCCTCGCCAAACCCAGGCACGGTCAGCTCGACAAACTGACCGGCGAGGAATGGGATCTCCTGCTCGGGCTTGAGCTTGAACGTCCGGATGCTTGGGGTCTCGTCAAAGGTCTCGAGGATGGTGGCCGGAATCGGCTGGTATGGGTTACTCACAGCTCAGCCAGCACCTTCCTTATATCAATCTTGCCCATGCAGGCCCGGTAGCAACGTCCGCACCCGGAGCAGGCGTAGAACCCGTGGTCGTTCTTGAACTGGTTGAACTTGCAGTCAAACCGGTTGGCGAATCGCTTCAGGAATTCGGCCCGCGGGTTCGCACCGCCGCCAACCCGGGCATATGCCGCCTCGTAGCAAGCGTCCCAGATCCTGGTCCGGTCAAGCCCGGTTTCCTTGGCCTTGTCGTACAGGAGGAAGCAGTAGCACGTGGGACAGCCCATCAGGCAGCCGTAGCACTCCACGCAGGTCGCAGCATGCCTGCTCCAGAACGCCTCGTCGTCCGACCTAGCCGCGACCGCTTTCGGCAGGTCGGGTTTGAGCGGCTTGGGATTGGTGCGCCCCAGCGCTTCCACCGCAGCCCTACGCGAGTCGTCGCGGGCCGCAACCTGTGCGTCGGTCGCCGGTTGCATGAGCGAAGCCTCAGCCATGAGCATTTCCTCGCCTTCCGGAGTCAGGCTCTCGAACAGGTAGAAGCCATCACCCACTGCCAGGGTTACATCCGCGCCGTCCACGGCGTACGGCTGCCCGCCCAGCAGATTGCAGAAGCAGGAATCCTCAGGTTTGGGACAGTCGGCCGCGATTATCGTCGTCCGGCGGCGCTGCGTTCCGTAGTACGGGTCCGCGAACTGACCTTCGCCCAAAATGCGGTCGTGGACCCTGAGGGGTACAAGGTCACAGCTCTTGGCCCCGATAAGCAGCCGCGGCTTGTCCTCAGCCGGCGGCTCGGACTCCGGCAGTGACGCGACCATCTGCCTGGGCTGAAACATGAAAGACTTGGCCGGCTCTGCCGCCCGGATGCGGACAAGAGCCGGCGTCAGGCTATCCTCGCCCTGACCGAGGTCAGCGGTCGAAAGTCGGCGCCAGTGCACCCGGTCCTCGCGGACAACCGGGACAACGACCGAATAATGCTCCAGCAGCCGGGCAAGCCACTGCTCTCGCGCTTTGACGGGCAGAGTGTATCTGCTCACGCGCAGGAAAGATAGCGGCAGTTATCCAAATGTCAAGCAGAGAATTCAACCGCAAGCAGAACCTCGCGATGACCGGCGGGCGATTGCAGGCGGACTTGACTCCTCGGGTGACGCAGGCAGAATCATGTGTGGTCCTGCTTGTCGCCCTCTGCCTCGGCCAATCTCCGCTGGGCGAAGTCCCGGATTCGGCTCTTCGTGCACCACGACCCTTGTGCATTGACCGCATCGTCCCGGCCACGCGCGAGCCTGACCGCTGGTTCGGCATGGACAAGTTCTGGCACTTCTCGGCCAGCTTCGTCTCGGTCGGCGCAGGTTATCACCTGTGCGAGAACCGCGTCAATATGGACTCCCCCTGGCCGACCGCGCTGTCACTCGGTGGCACGCTCGGTCTGGGTCTGTCTAAGGAGTTCCTCGACCTCCGTGGCCCGAGTCGACACTTCTCGTGGAAAGATCTGGTCGCCGACCTCGCCGGTATCGGGCTCGGGTATCTTGCTTTCGTCCACAAGTTCTGATGCGAGCCCCGGCGATGACCGACCCTGTCACGCGGCTTGAGCTGGATGGCCTGTCACTACTTGTTCTGCGCGACGGTGTGGAGCTGTATGCCTCCTGTGCTGACGGAGTCAGGCCTTTGCTCGAACTCATTGACTGGTTTCCCGGCGGCCTGCGTGGCGCGACCGTCGTTGACCGTGTGGTCGGAGCCTGTGCGGCCCGCGCCTTCGCCTATCTTCAGGTCAGCAAGGTGCTCGGCATCACTGGCTCGCTCCCGGGCCAGCAGATTCTTGCTGCCGCGGGAATCGAACACGAGTTCCGCCAACTGGTCGCAGAAGTCAGCAACCGACAGAAGAGCGGCATCTGTCCGTTCGA
>CAZQFS010000014.1:17498-18594 GCA_964592755.1 uncultured bacterium
TGCAACTGAGCCTCACTTGCCCGGACACGGAGAAGCTCATCGCTGCCATGCGCGACAAGCTGGCCGAACTCCGAGACCGAGCGCGGCGCGAAGAACGGCGGCGATAGACTCCGGCCACGACTCCCGCGTCTGCCTCGGCCGCACCCGTCCAGAGGTTCATCATGCCCAGCCGCTGGAAGGCTGTCTGCCGACCGTTCCTCAACGCCAGAGGGCGATACGCAGACCAAGGAAAACGAAGTAGGAACCCGAGACAACCGCGGCAACACGGGCTGCGAAACGAACCGAGGCGAAACGGCTGACCAGACCGGAGAAAAGCAAGGGCAGGAGATAGACACTGGTCGCCAGGAAAAACACGAGAAAGAACAGAGCGCCGTTGAGCGCGCCACGCATGTCAGCCACGGTCGTGACTGCCAGCAGGAATGGCGGGCACAGGTTGATGCCGGCAACGAACCCGAGTACCGCGACATATCGGCCTGAAGCAACGTGCGGACTGGCCGCGCGGCAGAACCCGAGGTGCGGGAACGACCGGACCAGACCGTAGGCAATCACCAGCGCGCCGAGCACCACATAGATGGTACTCCTGAGCACAACCCGGGCCGGCAGTACCTTGCTCAGGTAGCCTCCCAAAGCCCCGAATGCCAGCCCGAAAAGCAGGTAGGCTGCCAGACGGCCGGCCAGGAACAGGCCGATGCGCTCTGCCGCATGCCACTTCCCCCTTGAGTCGTTGGCAAGCACGACCGGCCCGACCAGAGGCAGACAGAACCCGGTGCAGAACAGACCGGACGAGAACCCGAGCAGCAGGGCCTTACTGACCAGACTCAGCACCATCGCCGGAAACCAGGCCGAACCGCTGCCTCCCCTGCTCGCTCATCCGCTCAGGCCGCCACTCAATACCCGGGTCGAGCCGTACCGCGATGCGCCGCACTCCGGGGACCTCCTTCAGTTCCTTGACCGCACTGGTTGCCAGCAGGACACCGAACGGGCATTCCGGTGTCGTGAGGATAAGGCACATTCGCACATTGCCCAGGTCGTCAACTGCCAGGCTTTCGACCAACCCAAGCTCGACGATGCTCAGGCCCAGCTCAGGGTCAAGGAC
>CAZQFS010000014.1:18604-34423 GCA_964592755.1 uncultured bacterium
AAGGCAAACATGACTGAGGCGGAGTCAGGCGCCGGTACGCCAGGCTGCACTGCCACCGAGTCAACAAACGTATTGAGTCGTTGCAGTGTGAGCATCCGACCCTGACGACGAACCAGCCACGGCAGGTTCATCACCGCGAGACTCAGGACGAGCAGCGTCGCGGTCGCGACGATGCGCGCGGTAATCCGTCTGCCTGCGCTCATCAGGACGCCGGCCCGACAACCCGGGCCCGAAGGTCATGGGTACTTGAGCCGGTCACGAGTGCTTGCACCAACTGGCCGGGCCGGACCGGTCTGCCAACAAGCTTGACAACACCATCGATTTCCGGCGCGTCCCACTCGGTCCGACCCGTACCGGGCCGGTCCACCGGCACGTCCAACTCGCGCCCGACCAGTCGCTTCAGATTGCCGCGCGAAACCGATGCCTGGACCTCCATCAACCGCCGCAGCCGAGAACGCTGGATTCTCACCGGCACACGCGGCCTGAACCGGTACGCTGCCGTGCCCGGTTCAGCCGAGTAGGTGTAGGCTGACAACCGGTCAAATCGCACCTGTTCCACGAACCAGACCAGTTCCCTGAATTGGTCTGGTGTCTCGCCGGGGAATCCGACCATCACGGTCGTCCGGACGTGCAGGTCAGGAATATCCCTGAGGTGTTGAATCAGCAATTCAAGGTCGGCCCGGGAGTAGGGCCGGTTCATCCGGCGCAGCACCACATCTGAGACATGCTGAATCGGCAGGTCAATGTAGCGGCAGAGCTTCGGGTTGGTCTGGAATTGGTCAAGCACGTCTTCGGTCAGATGCGCCGGATGGGCGTACATCAGACGCAGCCACAGAATCCCTTCAATGCGACTGAGCCGGTCAAGCAGCCGGGCAAGGCCCGGTCGCCCGTAGATGTCAATGCCGTAACGGGTCGTGTCCTGGGCAACGAGGATCAACTCCTTCACGCCCTGGTCGGCCAGCGCTCCTGCCTCCTCAACGACGCTGGCCATAGGCCGGGACCGGAACCGGCCTCGGATTCCGGGAATCGCGCAGTAGCTGCAGCAGTTGTCACACCCGTCTGCGATTCGGAGATAGGCATAGTGTCGCGGCGTGGAAAGAAGGCGGCGTGGCCGGTAGTTCAACCCTCGACCGGCGACACCGGACAGGAGATACGGAATCCGCGGCATGTCGGCAATTCCGGCGAACAGGTCCACCGCTGGGAAATCCTGCTCAAGTTCGGCACGGTAACGCTCAACCAGACATCCAACGACAACCACCTTCATGCCCGGCTGCCGGCGTTTTTGCCTCAGCGCCTTTCTGATAGAGGCCTCGCACTCGCGCCGGGCCGACTGCAGGAACCCGCAGGTCGTGATGACGACCAGGTCTGTGACCGACAGTTGAGTAACAAGGCGATACCCGGCCCGGACCAGACTACCGAGCACCAGCTCAGTGTCTATCTGATTCTTGGGACAACCATGAAACACGACACAAGCTGAACCGGTCCGGCCCGACTCGCTAGTCACCGCTGATGACCTGGGCCTCGACCTTCATCATCTTGGCCCGGGCATCGGCCAGCACCGTTCCCTGCTCGTCCACCAGTCGGCTTTCCGCCAGGAGCAACCGGCCGTGCTCCTCGACCACCCGGCCGTACCCGCGCACCTTCTGCCCGGTCGAGACCGGCCGCCTGAACCGCACCGACAGCTCGGCCGTGACCGCATTGTTGCCCGCCTCGGTGCAGGCCCAGGCTGCTAGTTCATCGAGCATCGTGGCAATGATGCCGCCGTGGACTACGCCCTTCCAGCCGCAGAACTTGTCCGGCACCGTGTAGTCCAGCTCGACACCGGCACCGGTTCGACGGATGTCCAGGCCCATCCCGTCCGCGTTGGCCCGACCACAGGCAAAGCAGATTCCCGAATCCTTAAGCAAAGACCGGCCTATTCCTCGACCGTGACGCCTTTGGGCGGAACGAACGTGAACGTCCCGCGCTTCAAGACCGGATTCCAGCGCTGCCGGCGCATACTGAAGTCGTACTTGTTGCCCCAGGGGTCGCTGAACCTGAAGCCCTTGATTCGGGTACCGCTGGAGTCGAGCGCCAGGGTCAGGTCTGTCAGGGCGCTCAGCTCGTTGTCCATCGTCACTGCAACCGAATACTCACCAAACGAGTCACGCTCGACAGACGCCCGGGCGCTCGAGTCGAGAATCGGCCCAAGAAAGGCAAGCACCGGCGCAAAGCCGCCGCCCAACTGCTTCATCGCACGCTTCTCCTCCGGGAGGTAGAGCCAGAGAGTCGCGCTGTCTGATACGATGAGCTGTCGCTGCGGCTCGGACACCTCAAGGCGATAGCGGCTCGGAACCCTGATGCTGAAGCGGCCGGAGAAACTCCGGCATACCCCTTCGGCTTCTGAGCAGATGTTCTCATCGAACTCGCCGGTCAGAGTCTTGAGCGACAGATAGCGTCTCCTCAGTCGCTGCCACAGGGAATCGCTCCCCGCGGAAGCAACACAGGTGAATAGAACAATGAGCATGATGATACGGCGCATGAGTTAATCTATTCGGACCGCAGCAGAAGTCAAACGGTTGCCGCCGGCCGGACACGATCTCTGATTGCCTTTGCCGTCTACCGAGCTACGCTTCTTCGGTGGCGGCGGTCGGATACTGCTCGGCTGATACAGCACCTTCTCGACTTTGCCGATGGCGTCGAGTTCCCTGCCCCTCAAGTCCCGTATCTGCGAAAGAAAGGCGACTTGCGGCGACTGGCGGCCGGTCGCTGCCCACCTCACGCCCAAGGCCTCGAGGATGTTGCCGGCTGGGCCAAAGAAACTGGAGCCAGCAGCAACCCGGCCCGACCTCAACGGGCGCGTCCTGCATGAACCTAACTCCAACCGCCTTCAGTCGCTCGTAGAACGCCCCGGCCGAGGCCACAGACAGGCCTAGCGCATTACGACCAGCTTCTTGGAGCCCGAGAAGCCTGGCGTCTCAAGGCAATAGAAGTAGACGCCGTTCGGAGCCAGCCGGCCCTGAGCGTCAGTGCCGTCCCAGACCGCCGAGTAGTGCCCCGGCTCACCGACCTCGCGTGCGAGTGTCTTCAGAACCCGGCCGGCCGCGTCCCGAACTGAGAGACCCACGGGCCCGGTCGTGGCGAGCTCGTAGTGCAGCGTGGTTCGACCTCTAACCGGGTTAGGTCGGCATTCGTGCAAAGCCGTGGTCAGCACACTCGGCACGCTCGCAGTGGCCTGCTGCCCTTCGGGCGGCGGCTGAAGAAGCCAGGGGTCGTAGTCAATCGGCCCGATGAACTTCTGCGGATACCACTGAGGACAGTCGGTGCCCCACCAGTTGCACTCGGCTATCACCGGGTCTGAGGTCGGATTGACGTTGGACACCCAGAACTCGTTGCCCATGAGGATGGAGTTGTTGCCGGGGTTATCCGCGGTGCCCCATATCGGATACGAGTTGCCCTCGCAGGTGACACCCGATTTGCAGCCGTCTATGTGGTTGCCGTACACCTCCAGCGGCGAAGAACCGTCACTGAAGCGCACTCCGTCATAGGCTGTTCCGAACACGTGATTCGACATCAGCGGCACGGTGCTGCCAAGCATCTCTATGCCTGCCTGGTGGCAGAAGGCGACGACGTTTCCGATGACCCAACCATCGGTGTTAGTCAAACCCGCAAGCTTGAGGCCAACGAGTGTTCCGGCCCCAGCAGACTGGTCCGGCTCGACGAGATTCCCGTTCAACAGCAGCGGCGCGTGGGGTTGCGCGCCAGCAACGCCGTGCACTCCGTACGCGCCGTTGCCCCAGAATCTGTTTCCTTGAAGCAGTGCCCCGGCGCCCATATTGACCATCACCACCTCGACCCCGCACTCTCCGTTATCGCAGATTGTGTTGGAGAACAGCTCAAGCCAGCCGGGGCGGTCTGAGCGCACGCCCCCCATCTCATTCCCGTGCACGAACGAGAAACGCATCTCCAGCGCAGAGCACTTCCCGTCCACTCCCCAGCAGGCGTCGCGGACTTCGCAGCGCTCCAATACACACCCCTGAACCGCGGCCTCGTCGAGTCTGATGCCGTACCAGTCACCGGGCTTGCCGGGGTCAGGTGGGCGTCTTGACCTGAAGACGATTCTGTCATCAGGCGTACCGACCGCCAGAAGTCGCGACCCCGGGGCCGTGACAAAGAGGTCGCAACGCTCCGGGTCTCCATTGGGCAGCGAGGTATCGGGGTCGAGCGTGAACTCCATGACTGTGCCCGGGGCGAGCACGAGAATCCCACCGTCCGATATCCGGAAGTCGCCTGTGAAAATCACGCTGTCATGGCAGTCCCAAGTGCGTCCATTTGCGAGTTCGAACCACCTGCTCGATGCGGAAATCGGGTCAATGTGAAGCACGGCCCCGGGATTCAGATTCTGGTACAGCATCTTGAACACGAGCTCATTGGCGTCAAGTGTACCCCAGCAGTTGCCGACAGTAAGGTCCTCGTCAGCGTCGGAAACCATGACCAGTTCCTTGTGGGCGCTGTGCATCAGAACGTTAAGCCCGGGGTCGCCTGCCGTACCAAGGTCGAGCTGCACAGTGTTGGAATTACCGACCGAGTGCACACCCGCAGCATCGTTGCCGCAGATGACGTTGTTCCTCATCGGGCCGGGCCAGGCGTTGGTGTGGATTCCCCCGCCCGAAGCTTCGGGGCCTGTCAGCGAGTTCGTGTCAACGTGGTTCCCCCTGACCTCAAACGTACCCACAGGACTCACCGAGGACAGGTACATGCCGCCGCCATTTGCAGCCGCCGAGTTGTGTGCTACTCGATTGTCGCTGATGGTGGCGCGGCTGCACCCCATGCCGGCAATAGAGATGCCACCGCCATTCCGAGCGAGGTTCGAGTGGATGTTGTTCTTGATGATGCTGATGTTAGCATCCTGGCAGTCAATGCCGCCTCCGTTGCCCGCAGCGTTGTTGCCGCTGGCTATCGTGAACCCTTTGATGGTCACGTCCCCTGACGAGGCGAACCGGTTGACCGTGAACGTCGCTCGCCCCTGCGTGGAACCATCAATGATGACATGGTCCCAGCTTGAGTCGTAACCAGTCCCTCCATCGGGCAGGAAGCTGCGGTTCACGATGACGATGTTCTTGTCGGTGCAGACTGGATTCTCGGTGTACGTGTACGGCGGCGGCACGCCTTCCGGTCCCCAGACCGAGACCGTGTCGCCAGGCTGGGCAGCGTCGATGCCATCTTGGATGGTCGGGTACGGGTTCGGGACCAAGCGCTGCGTTGCGGTCACTGTCGTCACGACCGCCAAGACAGCCATGACGCACAGGCTCGTTCTCGCTCTTCTCATTATAGCCTCCTTTGGGCTCTAGTCATGCAGCAACACGAAGCTGCAAATCTCCTTTGCTTCGCCGACGCTCAGCCGGCAGAGGTAGGCGCCAGCTGGCGCCGGCCTACCGTTGCTCCAGCGGCCGTCCCAGTCGGTGACGTGTCGTCCTGCGGGCAGTTGCGCCTCAGCAATACGGTCAACGCGCCGTCCGAGCCGGTCGTAGATGTCGAGTCCCACGCTGCTAGGTGTCGCCAACTCGTAAGAGAACCTGATGCTTCCCAGAGCGAGCGCTCGAGCTTCGAGCCCCCGCCCGGTCGCGGCGGGGAGGCGACTCCTGGTCTGGCCGACGGCACTAGGTGTTACGTACCTGTTGAAGAAAATGTCGAAGCCAACGGTGCCTTCTGGCATCGCGTTCCAGGCAACCCACGGGCAGCCGCACGTATCGAGGGCCACACGAGGGTAGTGGTCGTAGTACGCGGTGGCGTTGTCCAGCCGCTCTTCAGGGGACCAACCGGCGCTGTCACGCCTAGCGGCGCAGATGCGGAAGTCGTCCCCTCCTTCGCCCTGCCGGTCCCAGACAACCCAGACGTTGTCCGGTCTGTCAGCCGCAATGTCTGAATACCGCTCATGGTAGATACTGTCCTGACTCACCTTTTCGCACGGCTGCCAGCCTGAGCCGTCGTTCCGGGAGTAGAAGATGTCCCGGTGCATCGCGCCTCGTGTGGCGCCCGTAAAGCAGACGTGGAGGATACCCTCACGGTCGATGGCGATGTGCGGGTCTGCCATCCAAGAAGCGGTCACACGGGTGGTGTCGTTCACGGGAAATGGCCCGACCCACCGGCTGCCGTCAAAGTAGCTGTAGAACACTGCGTACAGCGGATGCGTGCACCAGACCACATGCGGCGTTCCCTGCTGGTCAACAGCAATGTCGTTGAACCAGTGGAGCCTGCCGTCAGGCGGACTCACCTGCATCTCAGGACCCCATCTACCCGCTAGCTCAGTCCAGCCACTGGCAAGGATGGACAGTTCCGACGAGATGTTGGGTCCCCCCGTCCATACGCACCACAATCTCCCTCCTCCGCAGGCGATTCGAGAGACCAGGTCGTAGGCCTCTGAATCAGGTCTGTTCACCTGCAGCTCCTCGCTCCAATCGCTGCCGGTCCAGAAGCTCGTGGCGATATCATAGGTGTTGTTGGGCCAGAGGTTAGTCCACGTCACCCAGGCGCGGTTCAGGTCGTCGAAGCAGAGCGATGGTTGCAGCCGCGAATCAAGTCCAAGTCTGTCAGGCCCAACGCCATGTTCTT
The DNA here is from genome assembly GCA_964592755.1 of uncultured bacterium. Taxonomy (GTDB): domain Bacteria; phylum Hydrothermota; class Tepidihabitantia; order Tepidihabitantales; family Tepidihabitantaceae; genus CAZQFS01. Next base: position 25,196 of record CAZQFS010000014.1, read on the forward strand.
CATCCCAACGGTCTCCGAGCCAAGTCGAGTACATCAGGCTCGTGTCGCCAGACCAGCCGTGCCAGACTGCCCACGGCCGCCCCGTGCGGTCACATGCGACGCAGGCCATCTGGTCGGTGGTCGAGTCACGCCGACTGAGCCACTGCTGCCCGACCCAGCCCTGGGCGAACGCGGCTGCGACCAACAGGGCTACGGTCAGCATGACGGCTCGGGCTCGGCCCTCAGGCATGGTCCCAGGTTGAGTCATATCCTGGCGTCCCGCCCAGATAGCTCCGGTTCACGATGAAAACATCCTTGTCGGAGCAGATGGGGTTCTCGTAGTAGGTGTACGGCGGCGGGACACCCTCTGAACCCCAGACCGAGACCGTATCGCCGTTGTTGGCATGGATTATGCCCAACTGGATGGTGGGCCAATCATCGGGCACCTTCACAACAGTGCCCGGCGCAAGCTTGGGCTGCAACGCCACGAGCAACAGCACCAGCAGTAACGATCTTGACTTCATCCAAACCTCCTGGGGCTAACGCCCCAATAGAACAACTCTGCTAAGGTCGGACTGACCTCCCGCCTGAAGCCGGCAGAGGTACACTCCGGACGCAAGGAACTCACGGCAGCGAACGGTGTGCGTCCCTCTTGGCATGTGCCTGTCGGCCAGCACTGCCATGCACCGTCCTGCTTCATTGTACAGCGCGACTCTGACCTGCGAAGCAGCGATCAGGTCGAAGGTCACCGCAGTGCTTGAACCATTCTGCAGTGTTGCACATCGAAGACGCGCCAAGCGAAAGACCGACGCAGGTTGTGCCTCTGCAAGGTCGGTATTCACGACCCGGTTGAAGAACACATCGTCGCTGGCCTGACCGGCAGGTATCCCAGTCCAGAAGACCCACGGGTTGCCCGACGAATCCAAGCACACGGCCGGGAAGACATCGTAGTATGAACTAGTGTCGTCCAGCCGTTGCTCCGAAGACCACAGTCGGCCGTCAAAATGCGCGGCATAGACCCGGAACTGGTCCGGGCCTTCGTTCTGCCGGTCCCAGGTCATCCAGACGTTGGCGCGGCTTTCTGCAGCGATGTCCGAGCACCATTCATCGTACAGGCTGTCACGCGTGACCATCTGGCAGGGAATCCAACCCGAACCGTCGTTCCGGGTGTAGAAGATGTCGCGGTGCATCGCACCCACACGCGCGCCTGTGAACGACAGATGCATCACACCGTCTCGGTCCATGGCAATGCGCGGGTCGCCCCACGGCGCAGCCTTGACCAACGTCGTGTCGTTCACCGGAAACGGCCCCTGCCACTGTCCCCGGTCGAAATAGCTGTAGTTCACAAGGTACAACGGATGCGTAACCCAAACCACGTGCGGCCTGCCGCGCGCATCAGCCGCGAGGTCGCACCACCAGTGCGAATTGCCGTCACCGGGGCTGACTCGCGTCTCGCCCTCCCACTGGCCGATGTCGTCATTCCAGCGGCTGGCGTAGACCGAGTTCGGTGATACCCGGGTCGGCCTACCGTACCAGACGCACCAGACCTGCCCGCCGCCGCAGTTCGCTTTCGGCGCGAAGTCGACGTCGGACGAATCCGGTTGACAGACCTGCTGTTCTGAAGACCACCGAGAATCGTCCCAGTAGCACGCAGCTATGTCCCGATTGTTGTTCTCATAGCCATTGTGCCATACAAGCCAAGCCCTGCGCTGTTCGTCGAATGCGAGGTCCGGTCGAAGGCGACTCCAGACCCCGAGGGCGTTCCGGCTTACTCCACGCTGGGGTTCCCACTGGTTGCCAAGCCATTTGGTCCAGAGCAACGTCGTGTCGCTGGGGTTCTCTGTCCACACGACCCAAGGATCTCCGGCCTAGTCAGTCGCGACAGTTGGCAGACCGTCGGCAGTATCACCATTCGGCCGATTGAGCATCTGCTGCCCCACCCAGCCCTGACCGAGAAGGGCGGCCGTAGGAATGCAAAGCAGCAAGGCCCAGCGTCTCATGCAAGCTCCGGCTCAGCGCTGGATGCGGGTGAAGTAGAACTTCACACGTGCCGAGCTCAGCACCTGGCGCAACGGCAGGCCCTCGATGGAGAACCCCCCGCCCTCATGGTCAGGACGTTTGAGTATCAACCCGCAGTTGCTGCGCCCCGATTGCCATTGTCTGGCGGCCTTCGTGATGTCGAGGACGATTGGATGGCTGTCGGTCGTCGCGGTCGAGAACCGCGCAAGGCGCACCGAGTCGAAGTCGCCACCGGGCGTTCGCCATGGGTAGTTCCACACGACCGTGCTCCGTTCCCAGACTGTGGTGACAGGGTATGCCTCGACCACAAGAGCGAAGTTGCTGTCCGGAATCAGGATGCTTGGGAACTGGAGTTTGACGAAGTCGATGCGGCTCTGCTGCACCTCTGCCGGCAGGGGGAACGCCAGCAGGACCCTGCCGCGCGTCTGGCCCCGAATCGGCCCGGCGATGTATGCGCGTTCACTGATACCGATACTCAGGGTATCGGCGGTCGCGGTGAAGTGGATCGCCCCTGCGAGCACCGCGACAGCGGCGGCTGCACTTACTCTCATTGTTCCTCCGTTGGCACTTCAGCCGCGAGGGCCGGCCGACGGCGTCAGCCGGAGAAACAGGCCAAGACGTGGTCAGCCGTACTCGCGACCTCTAAGGCGCCTCTGTACGCCCATTTGCGAGCTAGCTGCACCCAGACAAATGGGTCTGACCAATTCTACCCCCCCCACCCCCCAGAAGTCAAGACATGGCCAAGCCGCGCTGTCAGACCGCGCCCAGCAGCTTCTCGGCCTTGCCGATGGCGGCGAGTTCTCTGCCCCTGAGTTCCGCGAGGATGCAGGCCCTTTTCGTCCGGCTCCATCACCTTGTCTGAAACCTTGGCGAGCAGTCCGGCAATCTCCTTGTATGCCTTGCTCAGCTCCAGCGCCGGCCCGGCAATCCTGAGCATCTTCTTCGCCACCTCGGCAAAGTATTCTGCGGCCATGGCGCGACACTCAGACCAGCTCTGCGTGGCCCAAGCTCTACCGAGACAACAAGAACATCGGCCGGGTCGCGGCGGGAAGTGGGCGGCAGAACGAAGAGTGATGAACGCGGCGTGTGGAAGGCGGACATGCAGCCCGCATTGGCAACTCGTTCAAGAGCCAGATGGCCGAATCGCCGAGCCAATTCTTTCGTCACTACTTGCTTCTCGTCTGTGGTCAAAGCCACCGGACCATCTCCTTTCAATGTCAGGGATGGCCATATTGTGCCTCCCTTTCAAGTAGATTTCTGGTGACGCAATGCGTCTGGTTGACTTTGCCGTCTATCGGGCTACTCTTCTTCGGTGGCGGCGGTCGGCCGACCGCGGCTCGACCCTGTCCGACATTAAGAAGACAGACTCGCGTTGCGCACCTCGACCAGCCCGGTACGAATGGGCCTGGCCGTTCGCCAGGTCGATGCCGATTTGGATGCGGCCCGGTCAAACCTGCCCCGCGCCTTGCCCGCAACCCACGCAGCCGTGCTCGCGGGCTGGACCTGTGACTTGAAGACCGTCAACGGTGTGACGTGCCGTTTCACGCCCGGGGAATTCGTTTCACTGTCTCCTTTGGCTCGGGCGTTTGAGGTCGGCCGCTGCCATGCCGAAGCCCTGCTTGCCCTTGCCCGCGCCGGTGAGCGACCGCTCTCGGCCTCACAAAAGGAAGAACAGACCCAGCGAGCACTCGGCATCCTGCCGACCGACGAAGGCAGCCGGTTTCTTGAGATTTCCGCCTGTCCCGAGTTCCGGCCGCACTTCCTGACCAGCAATCCGGAACGATTCATCTCCGCCATGCTCGAACTCGAGAAACACGTCGGCCTGGCCACTACTCTCGGCTACGGCTTTCTGCTCATGGCCGGGATTCGCTCCGACGAGGACATGTACAAGTACGGCGACCGAATCGAGGGCATCTTCGAATCGGTGACCGCGGTGCCGGCGATTCAGGACGAACTCAACCGGCTTGGTGACGATGGAATTGAAGGACTTCCTTCTGCGGCCCGGGTCCGGCTCCTGCGCTCGGTCCATGAGCAACTCTGGAACCAGAGTCCGACCCGCCCCGGACGTTTCTTCCTCCTGACTCAGGTAGTTGATGGGTACCTGGGCCTGCGCAAAGGGGGAGTTGGCGACGACCTGGGACTTGCGGTCCTCGATGCCATCGTTGCTGCCAAGCTCCTCTTCCCGGTTCGATTCCTCAACCGGGGCAGCCGCGTCTATCTTGCGGTAGTCGCCTCGCCGCGCGTCCACGAGTATTGGGACCCGTTGCGCAAAGAGGGAGAAGTTCAGCACCGCCAGATGACGCAGCTCGGCCTGATTGACGTCTTTGTCCAGGGCTATGTCAGAATGGCGTATGGCTATGCCAATGCCGGCTCCTGGGCGCACGGCATCCGCACCGCCCGGTGGGTCCTCGGCATGAAACCTGAGTGCGCGGCGGCATATCAGATACTCGGCCAGTGTCATTTGGGCGAGCAGGACCCAAGACGCGCGATCAAGATGTGCGATGCAGCCTTGGAGATTGACCTGAGACTGGCCGATGCCTATCTCGTGCGCGGCAATGCGCACAGTGCTATGTCGTCCTGGTCTGACGCCATCAAAGACTACCGCCTGGCCATCCGCCATCGAATCGGATTTGCCGAAGCCTACAACAACCTGGGACTTGCCCTGCAGCGCAACGGAGAACTAGAACGGGCAGCCGGTGCCTACCGGGAAGCGGTGCGTATCAGACCCGACTACGCCGAAGCGCTCTACAATCTCGGCAACCTGTTTCTTGAACGTGCCCAGACCACGGGTTCGGCCGAAGACCTGGACCAGGCGGTCGACGCCTACCGTGAAGCGGTTGCGCAGTCGCCGAACTTCGCCGCCGCATTCTACAACCTGGGCCAGGCATACTACTGCCGCAAGGACCTGCCCGAAGCACTCGCTGCCTATCAGTCTGCGATCAAGGCCAACCCCAAACACGCCGGTGCCTGGCACAACCTTGGGATAGTCTACCGGGACCTGGGTCAGCAGGAACTCGCGGTCGAAGCGATTGAGAAAGCGGTCCAGCTCAACCCGATGCTGCTGCGCTAGCGGGCACCTGGCCTGATCTGCCGAACGACCGCACTCAGAACCTGCTCCGCTTCAGTATATCAACTCCCGGTGCGTCGACCAGAGTCGGAGAACTCGCAGCCGCAGTAGTTCTGCCGGTACAACCCGAGCTCGCGCGCCAGCTCAACGCTGTGCCTGAACCCGTCATTCTTCTTCCAGTCCTCAGCGACGAAGATGAGCCCGTGCGCCTGAGCCGCCGTCTGGCCAACCGGGTTGATGACCGCTGCTTTCTTCATCGGCGCAATGGTCAGGGTCGCGGCGAGATGGGTGCAACCGTTGGCCTGGGCCGCCGCCGCGGCCTGTTCCAGGCGCAGCCGGTAGCACCGCTCGCACCTGGCTCCGCCCTCGCGCTTACGCTCAAGCCCCCGCACTGCCTCCAGGAACCGCCCGTGTTCATACGGCCCCGCGTCCACGAGCACCCGCCAGAGCGCCGACAGTCGCTGCACCTCCATCAGTCGCTTGTTGTACTCCTCTTCCGGGTGGATGTTGGGGTTGTAGTAGTACCCGACCACCTCGTACTGCACCTTCAGCCGGCGGATGACCTCGGTCGCGCACGGCCCGCAGCAGATGTGCAGCAGCAGTTTTGACTTCACACCTCCAGCCTACCCCCCGGCAGCACATCGGTCAAGCACCGCTTGACCAGAGCATCCGGTCGTCTATCCTTGGTTACTCAGCCGAAGTGACGACCGTGGCATTGTCCCTCACGCACGCCCTCTCCCCACAGACGAAGCAAGGAAGACGAAGGTAGAAGGCCGTGCCGCGGTGCAGGAATCCCGAACTGCTCAGGCCGCTTCTTGAGCAGCACCGGCCGCTGACCGAGTCGCTCTACAACCTCGCCTTCGGAACCGCGGGAGGCAAGGCTCGATGGTTGTGCGTGGACCATCTGCCACGCCCCCGGGCCGTGCTCTTGTCAGGACGCAGGCTCTGCCTTTTCGCAACCGACACTGATGCCGCGTCTCGGGTTCTGGCCGAGGTGCCGCGCAACCAGCGCATGCAGTTCCGTGCGACTCCGGGCCGGTTCATCCCCCTCGTGCGCCGGCTCTGGCACGGCCCGGACCGAAGCAGTGAGGTCTGGACCAACCCATGCTGCCAGTTCGCGCTGCTCGACCCCGGGCGGCTTCAGGTCTGCACCGGACCCCGCATCAGCCGACTGACCCTGGCTGACGCCGATACCGTGGTCCGACACTCGCCGTACAACCGCCGGGCCGACTATGTACGCGCACGAATCCTCGCCGGGCCGAGCTGTGGTATCCGGCGCAGGAACGAACTAGTCGCCTGGGGACTGACCCATGACGACGGCTCGATGGGGTTTCTCTACGTGCTGCCCGAGTATCGAGGCAAAGGCCTGGCCCGGGCTCTGACCACCGCCCTGGCCCGGAAACTGCTCCGGCGCAACATCCGGCCGTTCATGTACATCGTCCGGGACAATCGGGCATCGGTCTCGCTCACCAGCAGTATGGGCTTTGAACGCTGTGGCACCCTGTACTGGTTCGGCACCAGGTGAGATGCCGTTCGACCTGACTAGCCGATGCCGCCGGCCGACACTTCTTTCAGTGCCCTCAGCTCGTTGACAAGCTGAGCCGCCTCGTAGGTCGTATTCGCCCGAAGCAGCAGACACCCCTTGTGTTCTTTGCGCTCAACCCGTGGCAGCGAACCGAGGAACTCCTCGATGTCGCGCGGCGGGGTATTGAGGAAGCCGGCCAGAAAGTCCGGGCCGGTGTTGACCACCACGACCACCTCATCCTTTCCCGGAAACGGCCACCGGTCCGGGTCAATCGCAACAACAATCGTCCCTTCGGTTGCCGCCTTTCCCTCGGCCCGGGGTGGGAAGTACTCGAATCCCCGTCGCTTCAAACCAAGCTCGTCAAGACCGAGCAGCTTCACCAGAATCTCCTGCTGCCTCGGACTCGCGTCCGACGCGGGGAACGGCTCGCGCGACTGGGCCGTGGGCTCCCGGCTCTGACCCGCGCCGATACCGGCCATGCCGGCATACTCCTTGCGGTGAACTGGAGCTTCGGGTGTCCCCCGCGGCGGCTCGGGTCTGACAGGAACCGACTTGGGTGCGGGCCTGGTGACCGGAGCCGCGGCCGGCTCAGGTCGCGGGGCTGAAACATCAGCCGCCGGGCGGTCTTCCGGAAAGAGCCGGGGCCGTACGACCTCGACCCCGTCGCCACGGTAGAGCTCAACCCCGAGCGGTCGCACGTCTAGGTTCATGTTCCTGAGATAGCTCAGCATCTCTCGTGCCGGTCCGTCAAACTCAGAGACAACCAGGACAATAGGGAATCTGCCCTTGTCAAGGCACGTCTCGACGCCCGATTGGAAGGCCGCGGCCGAGAAACCTCGTCCGACACGGGCCGAAACCCAATCGGCCAGCGCCATGCCCAGTGCGTCGTCAAACAGGCCGGCAAGGGCAGGGTATTTCTGATGCCAGAGACGTCCGTTCGCGGCCAGGACATCGCTGATGACGTCGGCCGCGCTGCTGTCTAGCCTCATGTCCGGACAGCCTACCAACTGGACCACCCCTCGCTCGTCCACCACCACGAGCACACGTCCGGAGACCGATTGCGGCACAACAGCCGCGGCTCTCGGCGTCGGGCCACCGGGTTCCACCATCCCGATGAACTCAGGTGACTGGACAATGAGCTCGACCAGGTCTATAGCCTGACCTCGAGCCTGCACGGTGGCCGACGACCAGTGTGGCCCGAACCTGCTTACCCGTATGCAGCAGGGGTTCATCACCGTCTTGGTGGCGGCCGCTTGCCTGCCATCACGCCGGGCTTGGTGCCCGGCGCCGGGCCGGGCGGTGCGGCCTTGGTTTCCGGAGCAGGTTCTGGTCTACTCGTCGGCTCGGGCCGGGGCGGAGCCGGTCGGGCAACTCCGGGCGCGGTCGTGGTCGGTCGGAAGGTCCCTGACCGAACCTGGGCCGGACCGTCTTCTTTTCGCGGCACGGCAGGTGAGCGAGCAGTGCCCGGGGCTTCGATGCCGAGCTGAGCCGGCACGGCAACTTCGATACCGAGACTGGAGTACACGGCAACGCCAACCAGTCGGACCGAGAGGTTGAACGCGCTCAGGTAGTCGAAAGCCTCGCGGGCGCCTGAGTCTGCTGCGGCCGCAACCAGTACGATCGGAAACCGGCCGGTCGCTAGGTTCGCGGCAATCCCGGAGAGCAGTTTTTCGTCGGTCCAGTCAGGCATTGCCCGCTCGTGAATCGCCTCGGCCAGGCCCTTGCCCAGCGGCTGCTCAACCAGGGCCAAGAACTCCTCGACTGCCATGTGCCAGAGCCGACCCGTGAGGCCAAGCAGGTCTCCGGCCAGAATGGTCGCCGAACCTGTATTCTCTGCATCCGGGCAGCCGACCAGGGTTATGCCACCCGCCTCGTCTATGGCGACAAGCAGCCGGTCAGTGCGGATACCGGGCTGAAGCACCGGCACGGTGACGCGCACCGGCGCGTCAGGATGCCCCTGCCCGGTAAGGAACTCCGGCGCCTCAAGCACCAGGCCGAGTGCATCAACCACAACGCTGCTCGGCACCGGGAGGAAGGAAATCCAGCCACGCCGCTCCTCACGGCTGCGCACGCAGTAGCTTCCGGCTGTGGCCTTCGAACCGACCGGAGGGCTGTTGGCTGCGTCCACGGCGAATGGTAGCCTGTCTCTCGGGCAGTGTCAAGCGGCGCTGGTCCACACCCCCCCTGCCACGCCAGGATGCAGGCAGGGCGACCCGGACTGCCAGGCTGTCCTGCCCGCCTTCGCTGAAGCAGGGGAGGCTTCTGCCCCCCCTGCAACTGATGGGCTGCAGCAGGCTACTGCTGGCCGATGATGACGAACTCGACGCGACGGTTCAAGGCGCGACCCTCAGCCGTACCGTTGTCGGCAACCGGCCGGGACTCGCCGTAACCCTTGGCCGTGAGGCGGGCCTGTTCAATACCATAGTTCTGAACCAGGTAGTTGACCACTGCCCAGGCGCGGCCGTCAGAGAGCTTCAGGTTGTAATCGTCAGAGCCCTGACTGTCGGTGTGGCCCTGGATCTCGACGCGGATGGTCGGGTTCTCCTTGAGAATCTTGGCCGCGTCCTCAAGGGCCGGACGCGACTCCGGCTTGATCGTCGTCTTGTTCACGTCGAAGTAGATGCCCCTGAGCGTGATG
>CAZQFS010000015.1:0-31196 GCA_964592755.1 uncultured bacterium
GAAGCTCACCCCGGTCGTCGACAGCCTCAGCCAGAGGTCGAAGCCCGCCTTCGCCCCGCCCTCGCCCAAATCCGATGGGTCTTTCAGCATCATTGACTTCCAGTCTTCCATCGTGAGCTTTGTCACGCGATTGAAGAAGACGTCCTGACCCATTAAACATCGAGCTGCCGTGACCGGCGGAAAGGTAGTATAAGCCGCGTAGAATGGATCAGAAAGCAGCTGCGCCAGGAAGTGCTTGACAAAGAGAAGTGCCGGCGTGGTGGGGACAAAGGTGCTGAAGTGATTGTATATGTCGGAGTAGATTCCCGTTACGCCGTAGGCATAGCCGGCCCCGTCGACCGCGCCCCCGCGGGACCGCATCTTTATCCGGAGCCTAGCCGTGGTCCCTCGGGGCAGAACGGGTAGAATGATCACATCGCCCTTGTTGAGAACGCTGTCAAGAATCCCTTCGGGTAATCCAACCATTAGCTCCGGGAAGCTGTCTCGGAGACGATTGAAGCCGCTGATCAGTGCGTTGCGGTCATACAGGGACTTACCACTGCCATACGCGGTCACTCGTACCAGCTCAAGCAGCGTGTCCCAAGAGCAGTTGATCTGCAGATTGAACAGGTCAACGTTTCCGCCATTCGTGACGAAGAGCGCGACGCCCTCGTGTTCTCGGCCCAATATGACCGAACCCGCTCCGAATATCTTCCTGCTTACATGTTTCCTGCCGGGCTCCACGCGGAACGCCCGGTAGGCAATCGCCGAGTCACCGTATGCGTCCCTAACTACCACATCCCAGTCGGTCGGAACCAGGTTGTGCAGATCGAAGTGCACTACTATGAACGTCGAGTCCATCACATCTGCGTAGAACTTACGCTCTGGCAATGAGTCGCGCCTGAGTATGACCTCAATACCGTCCAGCGAGTCACTAATGAACCCGGAGCCGACGATCGCCGTCGTCGCGATGCCAGTATTCCCGCCGTAATTGGGCGTGACCTCGGTAATCACCGGGCCTGAGCCGTCAGAGACAGCGACAAATGCCCGCGCGGTGTCATTCTCGTGTCGGCGGTCGCCCTCCAGGAGAGTCACACAGCGCGTGACCCAGGTGCCGCGTGGACTGGCCGTCCATTGAGGAAAAGTCACATACAGCTTGGTGCCGGGACGATGTGCGTATACCCAGACCGTTCTGTCGTAGGTCTCGCCGATGGTCAATCGTACAGGGTAGCTGGCGACAGCTCCACCGGAGTTGATCAAGCTGCACGCCGGCGTTACTGCCGTGCCTGGTGAGATTCTGCCTCGTGGCGAGGTTATGGTCAGACAGCCAACGTCGGTCTTCTGCATGTACTTGAGCACGACGCAGTCTGTTCGGTTGTCAGGCATGTCGGCACCGACAACATACACGTAGCCGCGTTCGTCTGTTGCGATCGCCAGACCACCCTCACTGGAGTTGCCGCCTGCGCTGTACGTGTGCAGCCAGATAGGAACCCCAGAGTTTGTGTATCTAAGCGTCTGCAGACGATATCCGGCGGAATACCAGCCCGACCCGGTAACATACACGTTATCCGTGTTGTCTGTCGCGATGGCGCCCGGGGCGCTCCAGGCTCCGGGGCTGTGGAACCGAACCCACTGCTGGGTTCCCTGGGCGTCGTACTTGATGGTCACCCAGTCGCTGCTGCGTGAACCGCCGTACGAACAACTTCCTGCGACAAATGTGTTGCCCTGCCGGTCGACCACGATTCCGATACCGACGTTATCGATGCTGCCCGGCCCGGAGTAGCGCGCCATCCAGAGCAGCGTTCCGTCGCTGCCGTAGGCGGCGGTGATAATCTCGGCGACACCGCTTGTGCTGATGCTGGCTCCGACTACGTGAACGTTGCCGGATGAGTCCAATACGATCTTCTTGTAGTAGTCGCGCTGGTTGCCGGGCGGGCCGTTGTAATAGCGCGCCAAGAGGGTGTCGCCTGAGGGGCTGTACTTGACAAGGCACGCGTCCTGCCAGCCGTCGCCGATCTCTCCGCAGACATAGATGTTGTTGGCGGCATCAACTACCAGCGAGTAGAAGTAATCGTGCCAGTTACGCGCGAAGCGCCGGTACCAAGCCGTGTCTCCGTTTGGGTGGTACTTGAGTACGATACCGTCATGATAGCCGGGGTCGTGCCAGTCCCACTGGCTCGACCCTACGACTATGACGTCGCGGTTGCCGTCAACGGCTATGTCTGCACCCCAGTCGTGTCCGTCACCGTAGTCATAACTCCGCGACCATTGCAGCGTGCCTGCGCTGTCGTACTTCAGAAGCTTGCAGTTGTTGCCCTCCAGGGAGTAAGTGTTGGAGTAACCCGTCACATAGACTTCGGCGGTCTGCTGATCCACGGCGACGGCGTTCGCCACATCGTCGCGCGTGGACAGACTCTCGTAGAGCTGCGCCCAGCGGAATCTACCGGCGGTGTCGTAGCTCAGTGTGAGCATCTGCGCGTTGTCGGACCAGACGCCGGCGGCGTAGATGTTGCCGAACCGGTCGAACGCCATGTCGTTCAGCCACTCGTTGTGGCTGCCGCCGTCGCGCGGCCAGGCCCGCACCCACGCGGTATCGACGCGGGTCGTGTCGACCTGCGCCACGAGCAGGGCCGGCAGTGCGAGCACCGCCAGCTTGATGGTAACGATGACGCTGCTTCTCATGCCTCCCCCCTCTTGCAAGTAGTTGTCGGACACTGTCCCGGCATGGGACTGCCACCGCTCACGGACGCCGCCCCAATCCGGGGACGACGGAACGCCACGCCTTCGGGCCAAATGGCATTCGCCGTCGTGTCCGGCGTTGCAACGAACGCCACTTCCGGCACGAACGCATCTGTCACTCGAACCTCCTGAATGCCGGGCCATCAACCCCGGCCTCTTTTCAGCCCGCGGTCAGCCGATTGCCTGACGCCCGGGCCGGCGCTGGACAAAAAGCTGCCGGCCCGCAAACGTGCAAGCCGGCCGCACGGACTGGACTATGCTGAACACCCGGCGGGAGTCAAGAGTAACCCGCACTTCAATGATGTGCTCGTCGCTGCCAGCAATGGCCACAGCTCCCAGCGCCGGCGGCGCATCGGCCGGATAGTCCTCCTTGCAGGACGCTTAAGGTCAGAACGGACGAGGCCGTTATGCGGCAGCAGAAGCGGCCTCTCGGGTTACGCTTCCTCGCTAGCGCACGATTACTACTCTTGATACACCGGACGCCGTACAGTCGGCGTCAGACGCCCGGCGCACGAAGTAGACCCCAGGTGCGAGGTGCTGCACCTCGTTCGGACCTGCCACCAGAGCGAGGACTCTCCTGCCTGTCGCGTCGACCAGTTCCGCCCTGTATCCTGTATGCAGTCTGCTGTCTGCTCGCAGGAACAGCACGCCGTGGACGATTGTGCCCTGAAGCTCAGGGCGTGGTGACTGAGACTTGGGATTCTCCTCTGCTCCCGGCGTCATGTCCAGATGGAACACCCCGCTGTCCGTGCCGGCGTACCAGAATGCGCCGAAGAAAGTGCTGCTGATGCAGCGGACCGCCCGACAAGCAAGACCACAGGTGTCCGGTCGCCAGATGCTGTCACGCGCGTAGATACCCAGGCCGCCGACCTGACAGGCCCGGTTGTACGACAGCCCGGTTCCGGCGGGAAGAAGCAGTTCCCGCGCCCAGTTCCGCCCCGTGTAGTCCGTGCTCCAGACCGCGGTCGTGTCGCGCACCTTTGCCAGAACAAGGACCCTGCTTTCAAACCAGGTTGCGTCAAGCACGTCGGCACTGCTGTCCGGGCCGCAGAACTGCCAGGTCGCGCCGGTATCCTGACTCAGATACAAGCCATGACCTCTGGTGCCGCAGAGCGCGTACCGCCGATTCTCGCCATTGATGGCAAAGCAGCGCACCTGATTACCCGGCAGCCCGAAACCGCACGGCTGCCAGCTTGTCCCTCCGTCGGTCGAGCGCAGCGGCGGGTTATCAAGGGTATCGCTTCCCACGAGCATCAAGCCTTGCGGGAGATAGTAACCCCAGACAGCATCGAAAGCGCACGGGTAAAGGAAGTAGGTTTCGACCTGCCAGGATGAGCCGTTGTCCGTGCTCAGCCAGACTCCGTCGGAGCGCGAGCCCCAGCCCCAGGCCAGGCATACCGGCATGTTGGTGTGCTGCTGACCTTCTTTGACCCGCACGCGCAGGTCGGAGTGACTGCCGTAGCGGTAGACCGGCTGGTACCAGTTGTACCGGTCCCCACGGTAGAGCACTGAATCGGTTGCTGCGTAGCAGAAATCGCGGCTGGCATTGGTGATGGCGACCACCCGCTGGCCGGCCAGCCCGACGAGCCGCCATCCCGAAGCGGGCGAAACGATGGAAAGCACAACCAGAACCATGACAGACCTCATGACTCCTCCTCAGATGTTGACCTGACGCTGCAGCGGAAACAGATTGTTGGAGAAAACGCAACGATGCGCCGGTCCGGGCCGGGTGCGCCCGGCAGGCAGCAGGAGATTCGATTCGTGGCATCAAGCCACTGGCCGGTCGAATCCGACGCGGCCGTTGGAGAGACGTAGACCGCGTAATCAATCCAGAACATCCAGCCTCCGGTAGTGTAGTTAGATAGTAGTCCCGCCCGTGGGTATGTCAACAAGACCGCCGGCTGCGGCCGGAAGGGCGGGGACTACCCGAGCGGCACGAGGAAACGGCCGTTTCTCATTATCGGCCGGTCGTCGCCGTAGACCGTGAACCCCTCGCGGGTATCGCAGACCATGTCCCAGTGAATCGCCGACTTGTTCCTGCCGCCGGCTTCAGGCAGAGACGCGCCGACCGCGACGTGCATGGTGCCGCCGATTTTCTCGTCGAACAGCGTGTTCTTGGTGAATCGCTCGATTGAGTAGTTGGTGCCGAAGGCGAGCTCGCCCACGCGCCGGGCTCCGGCATCAGTGTCAAGCATGGAAGCAAGCATCTCGGCACCTTTGTCTGCTCTGGCCTCCACAACCCGGCCGGCCTTGAACCAGAGCCGGACGTTCTCGACCTCGCGGCCGCTGTAGACTGCGGGGAACGAGTAGCGAATCGTCCCTTCGGTCTCGTCCTCAAGCGGACTGGTGAAAACCTCGCCGTCCGGGAAGTTGACCTTACCGTCGCAGTTGACCCATTTCCGGCCTTTGACGCCGAAAGTGATGTCGGTGTCTTTGCCGACAATCCTCACCGTGTTCAGTCGGCTCAGGCGCCTTACCAGCCCGGCCTGACGCTTTGACACTCTGCGCCATACAACGACCGGGTCTGGCCGGTCGAGCATCCCTGCGCCGTAGACGAAATCCCGGTATTCGGTCAGGGACATCTCCGCGTCCTGGGCCGAGGAGTGGGTCGGAAACTGAGTGCCGACCCAGCGCAGGCTGCCGGCAGCTTCGCGTTTGAGCATCGTCTCAAAGAGTGGCCGTCGGGCAGCCTGAGCCAGGGCCTGACGTTCCGGGGCGATGCCGCTCAGGCTCTTCGAATTCCAGCCGCCCCAGACGAAGAGCATAGCATCGGCGCTGGCGAACTCGACTCGCTCACTGGGAGAGATGAAGCCGAGCTGCGTCTTGCTGGCGTGACGGAAGTGGGCATAGGCGGCCTCGGGCAGGCTGGTTCGGACGGTTACGAACGCACCGGCCCGCAGCGCCTCGATGTGGCAGGCTTGAATCAGTTCCTCGGCGACACACGGCCCGCTGATAATCACCCAGTCACCCTTCTTCAGGTGCAGGCTGTAGTTGACCAGCAGGTGCGCGAGCTTGTTGACTCTCGTGTCGCTCATCCTCTCCTCACAGTCTGAATCGGCCGTGCTCGTAGACGACATTGCCGTCGGCTGAGACGCGACCCGATTTCATGTTCTTTATCATGTCCCAGTGAATTGCGGAGCGGTTGGTGCTGCCGGTCTCCGGGTACCCGGTTCCAACCGCCAGATGGACCGTGCCGCCGATTTTCTCGTCGAACAGGATGTTGCGCGTCGGTCGGTCAATGCCGTAGTTCAATCCAAAGGCAAACTCGCCCAGGACGCGCGCGCCGGGGTCGGTATCAAGGGTCTTGAGCAGGAGCTCCTCGCCGCGCTCGGCCCGGGCCCGAACGACTTTGCCGTCTTCAAACTCGAGCGTGATGCCTTCGACGTCGTGGCCGGAAAAAGGCGTGGGCACGTCGAATCGGATGCGTCCCCGGGCGGAAGTCTCAACCGGTCCGGTGAAGACCTCACCTGACGGGAAATTGGCCCGGCCGTCAGAGTTAACCCAGGTGCGACCGGCAGTCGAGAGTCTCAAGTCCGTATCCGGGCCCTCGATGTGGAACTCGCTGACGTTGTTCAGGTAGTCGGCGTAACGCTGTTGCTCGCGTGACAGTTCCTGCCAGGCCTGAACCGCGTCGGGCCGGTCGCAAAAGCAGGCCCGGAAGACGAAGTCCTCGTAATCCTCAAGCGACATGCCTGCTTCCTGGGCAGCGGCCGCGGTCGGGTACTGGGTCAGGCACGTCGCCAGTTCGCCCCGGGCCTTGCGTTCAAGGATTCGGTCGAACAGGGGCCGGCGCGCACGCCGGGCAAGAGCAAGTCTGGCCGGTTCGATGCCGGCGAGTGAGCGCGTGTTGTCCGGCGCTCTGATGACGACACGGGCGTCGACCCGTTCAAGCTCAAGCCGGTCGAGGTCAGAGACATAGGCGACCTGTTCATCACTGCCTTCGCGCAGCAGCAGAGCCTCGATGTCCGTAAGCAGGGTACGGACATAGGGATTGGCTCCAGCCGCCAGCGCCCGCCGGAAAACCGCGCGGGCCAGCGCAAGTCCCGCCGGCTCGGTTGCGATGAGCGTCAGTTGGCCGGGCTTGAGTCCCAGGCTGTGCCGGACGATGACTTCGGCCATCTTCTCTGTTCTTGGGTCATACATCTGGAGTTCCCTCCGGTTCAGGCGATGCTCCGGTTGCGTGCAAGGATGAATCCGGCAATGCTTGCCAGGGCGACCAGCAGCCCTGTGCCTGCGAGCATATGCCGGGTGGGAAAGAAGTTCGTGAGCTGACCGATGACCAGGGCTGCGACCGCAAAAGCCAGATGCAGAATCCACTCCCGGACCGAGAAGACCCTGCCCCTGACTTCCTCCGGGACCGACTCATGGAGCATGGTGTCCATTGCAATGAGTATCGGAGACAGGGCAAGCCCGGCGACAAACGCCAGGGGCACGACCGGCGCAAACGACCGGGAAACCGCCAGCCCCACGGCAATCAAGCCAAGCAACAGAGAGCAGGCAAGGATGACGTGGTGCTTCCTCACCCGATGTCCGAGGATACCGTAGGCCATCGAGGAGAACACCAGGCCGACCGAGCCGATGGCCGCCACGATACCGACTCCTTTCGTGCCCAGGCCCAGACCGGCCAGCTCCCGGCTGCTCTGAATGACCGGGATGTAGAGTACAAACACCGCGGCACCGAGCAAGACCATGAGCAGAATCGAGATGTAAACGAAGAGAACCGAGGGCCCGCGGCGAACCTGGTTCCAGGCCTCGCGCACCTCGTGCAACATCTTTGACTGCCGGTCAAGGAATACCTCGCCGATTCGCACCCGGCCGGGTCGGTGCCAGGTTGAGGCAAGGCGTCTGAAGACCAAAAGCAGGGCAAGAACCGAGACGACGTAGGTGAGCGAATCGAAGTAGAACCCGGCAGTCCAGGTCGGCCTGATGCCAAGCCGCTCCCACCAATGCCAGTCAACAATCAGACCGCCCAGGAGCATCCCCAGGAACGTGGCGACGCGGCCGACAACGTTCATGAACGAATTGGCCCCGAGCAGCCGGTCCGGCCCGACGAGGTTGGGGATGATGGCGAGCCGGGCGGTGTTGAAGAACAGCCCGAACAGGAAGACAAGAAACGCAATGACATAGACCAGAGCCAGGTTCATTGTCGCGAGCGCCACCGCCGGGACCGCGAAAACGAGCACGGCTCGGGCCGCGTCACAGACGACCATGACCTTACGCCGGTCCCAGCGGTCGACCAGGATGCCGGCCAGAGGGCCGAACAGCACAGTAGGCAGGGCGACAATCACCGAGAGCCAGGAGATCGCCCGGGCGCCCTGCCAGCCGCGGGTGGCCGAGAAGAACGCGACCATCGCCAGCAGGGCCATGTAGTCGAGCTTGTCGCCGAATAAGGAGAACGCCTGAGAGATTGAGAAGACAAGAAACTCGCGGTTCCTGACCACGGACAGCAACTGACCACGATTGCGCCCCGTGGTCGCGTGACTCAGACCATGGGGTTCACCGACGGCCATCTCGCCGACCGTAGCGCGGCACCGGATAGGCATCGAGCAGCTCCTGGTAGACCGCTTCGACCCGATTGGCAATCGCGGGCCAGGAGAACTCGGCCGCCCGCTTCAGGCCGTTCTGACCCATGGTCCGGGCAAGCTCGCGATCCTTGAGCAGCCGGACAATCGCCTGGGCCAGACCGTGAGTGTCACGGGGCTGAACCACAAGCGCCTCTCTGTCCGGCGTCACTACCGAGCGGTACCCGGGGATGTCGGACGCGACGACCGGCCTGGCGGTTGCCATCGCCTCGAGCAGGACTATCCCGAAGCTCTCGTTGCCGATTGCCGGCGAGCAGTATACGTCACAACTGGCATAGTAGCGGGGCCGGTCCTCGCCCGGAATGAGTCCGCACCAGCGCACGTGTTCTTGGACACTCCGGTCGAGAAAAGCCTTGTACGAATAGCCGAGCAGACCAGTACCGACGACCACGAGCTCGACGTCCGGCACCGCGGCGACGATTTCCGGCATGGCCATGAGCAGGTACTTGAGTCCCTTGCGCGGCTCGAACCGACCCATGAAGAGAACTCTCGGCCGGCCGTCGGACAGCACAGGCACCGGCTCGGCGTCGGGCCGGAAGAACTCGAGGTCAATCGCGTTGGGGATGATGCGGTAGTCGCCGGGAAAGTACTTGTAGCATGAAGCCTTGGCGGTCTCGGAAACGGCAATCAGTCCGTGCAGCGCGTTGAAGTAAGGCCGCAGCTCGCTGCGGAACAGAGCGTAGCCGAGGCTGGCGTCATGACCCGCATGAAAAGTGGCAACATTCACCGCCCGGGATGCGTTGAGCGCCACAAGGACCAGGGTCGGGGCGAGCGCACCGTGGACGTGAATGACGTCAAACCGGTTCTCGCGAAAGAAACGCCGGGTCCGGGCAACCGGCCGGACCGCAATCGGGATTCGGCAGAACGACTTGTTCGAGCGGATGATGAGCCCCCGGCCGATGCGCTTGATGTGTTCCTCATCCGGCACGTGGTCGAGACAGTCAATGGTACGGCCCTCGAACTTGGAGGTAAGGACCTTCACGACGTGTCCCCGTTTGCGCAGCTCAACCGACAGATGGTGGACGTGCTCGGCAATACCCCCGATGTACGGGTAGTAGTTGTCCGTGACCATGCAGATTCTCATCGCGGTCCCCTGGAAGGGCCGAAGTCAGCGCGCAGCACTGCCGGACGTTCTGACCGCTGAACTCGCCCCAGCACGGCTCACTCTCTCTTGTTGTAAGACTCCAGGCCCGCGGCTAGGACTTCCATCGCCCGGGCCAGGTCGGAGCAGTTGAGCACATAGGCGATTCTGATTTCGTCCCGGCCTTTGCCCGGTGTAGCGTAGAAGCCGTCAGCCGGAGCCACAAGCACCGTCTCCTTGTCGAGCTCGAACCGGTCGAGCATGAAGGTGGCGAACCGCTCGCCGTCATCAATCGGCAGCCGCGCCATGACGTAGAACGCGCCGCGCGGAGTCGGGCAGACCACGCCGGGAATCTGCTGCAGGGCGGAGCAGACCAGGTCCCGGCGGCAGATGTACTCGCGCCTGACCGCCGCGAAGTAGCCGGCCGCCACGTTCACTGCGGCCGCGGCCGCAAGCTGGTCCACGGTCGCCGGACAAAGCCTGGCCTGGGCGAACTTGAGCATCGCGGCCATCAACGCGGCATTACGGCTGACCACGCAACCCACCCTGGCCCCGCAGGCGCTGTACCGCTTGGAAACCGAGTCAACCATTATCGCCCGGTCTTCAATTCCTGCCATGTTGAGAATCGGGACGTGTTCGGTCTCTTCGTAGATGAACTCGCGGTAGACCTCATCGGCAATCAGATACAGCCCATGCTCCAGCGCCAGGTCGCGGAGCATCTCAATCTCCTGCCGGGAATAGACCGCACCGGTCGGGTTGCCCGGATTGGAGTACATGATGGCACGGGTGCGTGGAGTGATGACCCGCTCGAACTCGGCCTTGGCCGGCAGGGCAAAGCCGTCCTCAGCCCGGCAGGTAACTGGCACGAGCCGGACGCAGGCCGTGGCCGCAAACCCGGCATAGTTGGTGTAGAACGGCTCGGGTACAACCACCTCGTCCCCGACGTCGGTCACCGCATCCAGGGCAAAGGAAATCGCCTCGCTGCCGCCCATCGTAACGATGATATCTTCAGCCGAGACCGAGATCCCGACCCTCCGATAGTACTCGACCAGGGCAGCGAGATACTCCTTGATACCCTGCGACGGACCATAAGCCAGGACCTTCAACTCAACGTTCCGGTACCCGTCCATCATTTCCTTCGGGGTTTCGATGTCGGGCTGACCGATGTTCAAGTTGTAGACCTTGATGCCGCGGGCCCGGGCCCGGTCGGCATACGGTACGAGCCGACGAATCGGTGACGCCGGCATATCAACGGCTCGCTGTGACAGTTTCACCTGAGCACTCACTGCTACTCCTTTCTGCAGGGCCGGTCAAACCCTGCGTCCGCATACCGTTACTGCCTGCCGTCGGGCCCGAAAAGACGGTCTGCCTCGCTCTCGGTCAAAGGCCCGGCCACGCCGGCATAGCCGAAGCCCTGGCCCAGAAGTTCGCCAACCAGCCGGTCAACGTCGTCCCGGGTGAGACGGTCAAAGGCATCAATCGTCTCGTCGACCGACACGACCCGGCCGAGCATCTGCCAGGCCCGGGCCAGCCGCATCATCCGACTGGTCGGGCTCTCCAGGGCCAGGAGGAACGAGCTCTTGGTCATCACCCGGGCCCGCTCGAACTCGTCCGCCGTCAGTTTCTCCCGGCGCAGCCGCGCCAGTTCTTCATCGAGCACGGCAAGACAACGCTCCAGTTTCCTCCGGTCGGTAACGAAGTAGATACCCAGCAGCCCGGAATCGCCGTACGACTCAGTGAAACTGGCTACCGAATATACCAAGGCCTCGCGCTCACGCAAGCGCTGAAACAGCCGGGATGAAACCCCGCCGCCCAGCGCGGTGTTGAGCACAACCAGGGCATGGCGCCTCGGGTCGGCATAGGCAAAGGTCGGCATGGCCAGACAGACGTAGACCTGCGAGAGGTCGGTGCGGGGATTGAGCATGGTGCCTGGTGACGCAACTTCAGGCCCGACCCGCTCGGCCGGCCGGCATCCGTTGCGCCGATTGAGCAGGGCATGGAGCCGGTCGGCAAGTTCGGCGTGCTCGACCTGCCCGACCGCGACCGCGACGCCGCAGCCTGCGCCGTATACCTGACCGTATCGTTCGCGCAATTCGCCTTCGGTCAGCCGGGCAACCGACTCGTGCGTACCGGCGATCTGGCTGCCCATCGGATGGGCGCCGTAAACCGCCCGGAACATCCCGTTGACCGCGCAGGTATCAGGGTCTTCGCTTGCGGTCCTTATCTCCTCGGCGACAACCTCTTTCTCTCGGGTCAGCTCTTCGGCCCGGAACGCAGGTCCGGAGACGACCTCAATCAGCAGGTCTATCACCGGGCCGCGCTGGTCGGCCGGAAACCGGCCGTAGAAACAGGTGCTTTCCTTGTCGGTAAACGCGTTCAGCTCGGCCCCGAGGGACTCGGCCGCGATGTTAATCTCGACCGCATCCCTGTCCTGAGTGCCCTTGAAGACCATGTGCTCGATCAG
The DNA here is from genome assembly GCA_964592755.1 of uncultured bacterium. Classification (GTDB taxonomy): domain Bacteria; phylum Hydrothermota; class Tepidihabitantia; order Tepidihabitantales; family Tepidihabitantaceae; genus CAZQFS01. The sequence continues at coordinate 11,846 of CAZQFS010000015.1, forward strand.
ATGGGCCATGCCGCTGCGGTCCGGCGGGTCGTCCCGACTGCCGACGCCGAAAGCAAGGCCCAGGGCGACCGAGCGGACATAGGGCAAATGCTCGGTAATCACGACCAGGCCGCTGGGCAGGACCGAGACCGAGATACCCTGAGCCCGGGCTTCAGTCATTGCCGCTCGCGGCCGGCTGCGCCTCTAGCGCCTCGGCCGGCGCCGGTCCCGGTCGCGTCGGTCTCCCCGATGGGGCGGGCCGCTGCGGCGCGGCGGACGCTGGGCCAGACCAGAGTCGTCCGAGGGCGGAATCTCGCCGCGCTCTTCCATCGCCTTGCGCCGGGACAGGTTCACCCGGTCCTGGTCGTCAATCTCCACGACCTTGACCCAGACCTTGTCGCCGACCTTGACAGCGTCTTCCACCCGGTTGTAGCGTTCCGGACCGAGCTGGGAAATGTGCACCAGCCCTTCCTTGCCCGGCAGGATTTCGACAAACGCACCGAAGTTCATCAGCCGCGTGACCATGCCCTCGTAGAGCCTGCCGACTTCAACTTCGGCGACAAGGGACTCGACCCACTGCTTGGCCGCGTTCAGGGCATCAGGGTTGGTCGCGGCAATCGTCACCGTGCCGTCGTCCTCGATGTCGATGGTCGTGCCGGTCTCCTCGGTAATCTTGCGAATCATCTTGCCGCCGGGCCCGATCACCGTGCCGATCTTCTCCTTGTCGATGACAATCGAAACGATGCGCGGCGCGTACCGCGAGATATCCGGCCTCGGTTCGTCGAGCACCGCATCCATGCAGTCGAGCACGTGCAGCCGGGCGGTGGTTGCGCTGCGAATCGCCTCGGCCAGCACCTGGTAAGGTACGCCGGGCAGTTTCAGGTCAAGCTGAATTGCGGTGATGCCCTTGCGCGTGCCGGCCACCTTGAAGTCCATGTAGCCGTAGTGGTCCTCGTCGCCCAGGATGTCGGTGACAATCCGATAAGGGGCGCCGCGACCGATTTCGCCGTCGGTGATAAGCCCCATCGCCATGCCCGCGACCGCGGCCTTAATCGGCACACCCGCGTCCATCAGCGACAGCGAGCCGGCACAGACCGAGGCCATCGAAGAACTGCCGTTCGACTCGAGTATGTCGGAAACGACCCGAATCGTATAGGGAAAACCCTCGTCGCGCGGGATGACCGCGGCCAGTCCGCGCTCGGCCAGGTCACCGTGACCAATCTCGCGGCGGCCCGGCCCACGCAGGAACTTCACCTCGCCGACCGAGAACGGCGGGAAGTTGTAGTGGAGCATGAACGACTTGCGTTCCTCCATCTCCAGCTCCACGTCGTCAATCACCTGCTCGTCGGACTTGGTGCCGAGTGTGGTCGCGGCAAGTGACTGGGTCTGGCCCCGGGTGAACAGGGCCGAGCCGTGCGCCCGAGGCAGAATCCCGACTGCGCACTCAATCGGCCGTACCTCGGCCTCGGTTCGGCCGTCGAGCCTGACCCCGGTCGCAAGGACTCTCGCCCGCATGTCCTCGCCGGTCATGTTGTCGAGCAACTCCTTGATCTGGCCTTCGGATTCGGGGTACTTCTCAGACAGAAGTTCAACCACCTTTCGCGTCAGCGCGGCACGCGCGTTGCCGCGGGCGAGCTTGTCACGGATGTCATTAGCGGCCTTGACCTCGGATGCGGCCAGTTGCCGGACCTCAGCCTCCAGCTCGGGCGGCACCAGCGGCTTGTCGGCCTTGAGCTTCGGCCGGCCGGCCGCTGCCGCCAGCTCCAACTGCAGGTCGATAGTCTGCCTGATGACCGGTCCGGCCAGCTCCCAGCCTTTGTCTATGTCTTCCATCGGGACCTCACGGGCCTGACCGGCAATCGTCATCACCTGATCTCCGATGCCGACATAGAGCATCCACATGTCCGCCTCGTCTTCCTTGGTCATCGGCGGGTTGAGCAGGAACTCGCCGTCGACCTTCGCCACCCGACATGCACCAAGTGGACCAAGAAACGGAATCTCTGAGATAGTCAGGGCAGCCGACGATGCCACCAGCGCCAGGAACTCACTCTCGTTCTCCATGTCGGCGGACATCAGGTAGGCGACAATCTGCGTATCGTTGCGGAAGTTGGCCGGGAACAGAGGCCGAATCGGCCGGTCAATCAGCCGGCAGGTCAGCGTCTCCTTGTCGCGCGGCCGTCCCTCGCGCTTGAAGAAACCGCCCGGGATTTTTCCCGCGGCATAGGCCAGCTCCCGATAGTCAACGACCAGCGGAAAGTAGTCCTGATACTCCTTCTTCGGCTCCTTGGTATAGACCGCACTGGCAAGAACCACGGTGTCGCCGTATCGAGCGAGCACCCCGCCATCTGCCTGCTTTGCCACGCGGCCGGTCTCAAACGACAGCACCCGGCCGCAGATTTCTTTCTCAACGCGGTGAAAACCGCCTGTGTTCATTGTCTTCGTCCTTTGATTTCCGGAACTGGCGGCCTAGCCGCGCAGACCGAGGTCGGCCACGATCTTCTCGTAGCGGGGTTTGTGGTACTTGGCAAGATAGTCCAGATGGCGCCGGCGCTCGTTCACGAGCTTAATCAGCCCGCGACGCGAATGCTTGTCCTTCTTGTGGACCTTCAGGTGCTCGGTCAGCATCATGACCCGTTCGGTCAGGATGGCAATCTGCACCTCGGGTGAACCGGTATCGGCATCGTGCAGCCGGTAGCTCCCGATCAACTTTGTCTTCGCTTCTTTGGTCAGAGACATCTTTAGGTTTTCCTCCGATATCTTTCTACCCTAAGATAGCCGAATCGGATGCAAAGTCAACATCACTCCGTGCCCCCAACCCCGACATTGACTCGCGGGATTCTTGGCTCTGCGCTGTCGGAAGGCCCAGTCTATGCCTCGAAGCTGCAGCTACCCTGACCATCAGCCCGGTGACAGAAAGGAACAGTTGACGCACGGCCTGACAGGCAGACTTGTCCGCTAGTTCGACCCGTATACTGAAAGACTAAGTATCCTGCAAGCCGGCCAAGTGAGGCAACGGCCCTACTCTACGCGACTTAGGTGATGGAAGCCGTGTTTCTGAACCCCCAGGGGGGAACGGTCCAGGAAGGGGCTTGGCGAGCACCCGGCGCAGGGGCCTTGGCCGTGGTCCCAGGATGCACGACCGATGCCCAGTTCAGCGCGACTGCACCCGCACTAAGGCCTGCCCCTTGCGCTACTCAGCACTTCGCGCCAATCTCTGGCCCGAGGCAAGAGGCTTGCGTCTCGGCGCTCGCGTCGGCTTCTGTTGTGGTTCTGACGTCTGCTTTCCGGCGGGCTTGCTGTGCAGCAGTGCGAACGCCTTGCCGCGCGCCTCGTTTCGCTCGACTTGCACTCGACGACCACGCCCCGGCCATTTGGCGGACATCCTGCCCGTCCCCTGGTCGTCAAGACCGGGCGGTCTTCAGATTCGGTCGCGCTCATTCCAGGCCGGGCCGGGGCGGAGACAAGTGCAGTGGAAAGGGGCGAAAGGCGAGCGCGGACGCGAGGGATGCCGGCTCACGGCTGGCGGGTCTTGTGCTTGCGCGGGCGGTCGCGGGCGACGGACGATGCACGGGCGTCGTCGGCCGCTCCGACGGTCTGGTAGATGAATGGACGGTACCGAGGCGGCGGAATCGGCTTTCCGGTCTGCCGGGCGGCTTCGAGCCAGGCCTGCTTGGCCTTCTCGACCTCGGATAACGCCTGCTCCGGCGTGACGCCAAATGCCGAGCAGGCTTCGAGGTCAGGTATGTCGGCGATGTAGCCGCCGTCTTCGTCGCTGTAGAGTATGTTGATGTGGTAATCACTCATTGTCTTCCTCCATCGTAAGGCAGACCAGGAATACTGTGCCGAGCGTCTGACATGCCGGTTGTGTCCGCTGGCTATACCGCGAGCTGGAGCCGGCCGAATCTGGCGGCAAGCGGGCCGTGGAATCCACTGCGGTGCTGCAGCTCGCTGGAGTAGTGGACGTCGGCCAGCGCCGTGAACCAGTTGCCGACCAAAAGCCCGCCTTTGAACGGAATGGTGTCTGAGCCGTGGCGGCGCTCGCCCAGTCGGACTTCGCAGGCAAAGTCGCCCGAGGACGAGTCAACTTCCCAGGCAGAGAAGGCGTGGATGACCAGCGCGTCGTCCGCAACGAGCTCGGCCAGGCTCGTCCTGCCCGGCGGCATGACCGTGTTGCCGATTGTCCCCGGCGGCTCGACGCCTCTTTCCAGCAGGCCAAGGTAGTGGAAGTAACGCTGGCTCCCGAGGAGACCATCAAAGCACCCATCGGTGACGAGCGCCACGCGGCGGCAAGGCGTGCCGTCGAGGTCGGAGATGGGCCCGCTGCGCAGGCCAAAAGGCAGCGCCGGGTCGGAGACAAGGTTGAGCGGCTCGCCCTCCAGCGGGTCGCTGCCTGATACCAGGCTGCCTTTGGCGTAGCGGGCCGATTCCTCGTAGACCATGCGGGCACTGGAGTGGAATGACAGGGGCGTGCGCGGGATGTCGAAGGCATCGGCCATGGCTTCGCCTTTGAGCACAACCGGACCGGTCCACGCGGACGGCGTCCGGGCCAGGGCGACTTCGCGGGCCGCGGTCGCGTACTCGGCAACGACGCTCGCCGCATCAAGGTCGGACAGCCGGCGCGCGGCGATTCGGGCGGTGTGCTCGCCGGCATGGTCCGAATCTGGCCGGGCAAGAAAGCAGAGCTCGGCCTCGACCCTGGTGGCCGGGAACTCGCAGCAGACCCCGGTGCTGCTTTTCATGCGACAGGCGTGACGTTGGATGAAGACTTCGATGTTCGATGCGGTTACGTCGTCGTACCGGGCCGCGGCCGCGACGACCTGGTCGTTGAACTGCTGAGCCCTGCTCCGCAGTCCGGCCCAGTTCAGGCCCGTAAGTTCAGGGTCAGCGAGCGCGGGCGGCGCGTGCCCCGAGCGATCCGGCCCGGGCAGCGGAAACGGCCGGTTGCGCTGGCTGCGAGCCGCCGCAACGAGGTCTGCCGCGAGGCGACTGACCGCAGCCTGGTCGTCGGACAGAACCTGGCCTGAGGCGTCACCAAGCCACTCGCCGCCCTCGGCATTGAAGCGGGAGTAAACTGTGAGTTGCAGGGTCTCTCGAGGTGAGACGATAACTTCGCGCGGCGCCGGGTTCGGGCTCGAGGTCAGCCTGCCGTTCTGAACCGAGTAGATGCGGGGCAGACGGATAATCGTTATCGCGTCAGTGGCCACGTGCCGCAGGAACCAGCCGGACAGATGGTCTGTTCCGACAAGGTGCTGCCTGACTTTGTCGAGTGCAATCACCTCCTGCTACCCCAGTTTCATACGGCAGCGGATGAAAGGCCCGCCGGTCGCGTTCCGTACCCACTCCTTGTGTCCCTTGCCGCACATGCCCGCTGACTCCAGGTCGAGCTCGGTGCCGACCGCATCGACGCTTGCGAGCACATCCGGCACATACCCGGTCGCGCCAATCTGGTAGTACAGCCGGCCGGTCAGTCTGCCGTGCTCAATCTCCCGGCCGCGCAGAATCTGCAGTTGGACTCCCCAGCCAAGCGGGTCTTCCATTCCGGAGATGAGCTGCTCGAGCAGAATGCCCTGGTCGGTGTCGGCAATCATCTGTCCCCGGGTCACGCCGCCCAGCTCCGCCGGTCTCGGCTCGAAGTAGGTGTTGGTCATGCGCGCGTAAATCGGATGGCTCCACGACTCGAGCCGGCCCGATGCCGACTGCCTCAGTCCGGGCAGACGGTCCTTCATTGCTAGATACGAGTACCGGTCGCACATCATCGTCGGCTGGAGGATGCCGTTGCGCACCAGGACGACCGGCTCCTCAGCCAGCACGCCGTCGTCGGAGAAAAAGACCGAGCCGTTACATCCGGGCCGACCCGGAAAGTCAACGATGTTCACCAGGTCCGAGCCGACGCGCCGACCCACATACTGAAGCGCCCGGGCCGCACCGCGCATCATCGTGTCGAGCTCGCAGCCATGACCGAACGACTCGTGCGCCAGGGTTCCGGCAAGGTTCGGGTCAAGGATGACGCGGTGCTCACCCGGCGGCACCCGACCGGCCGACAGCAGGGAAATCGCCAGCCCCGCGGTCTCGTGTGCCCACTCGCTGGTGGCACGGTCGGCGACCTCGTGCCCGGTCCCGGCCAGGATGGAGAAGTTGTTCACCTGGCGGCCGTCCTGGCCGGCAAAAACCCAGGCCGCAAACGTCACCAGGCTGATGTCGGACGAAACGAGCCGGACGCCGTCGCAGAAAAGGCGAAACTCCTGTTCGTGCCGATACGCGGCCTGGGCCGAGGTGACACGCGGGTCGGTCTGAACCAGCGCCTGATGAACACGCTCACAGACCGCTCTTCGCTCTGCAGTGCCGAAGTCGGCCGGGTCTCTGGCTCCTGTGGAAACAAAGTGCTGGTCCAGAGGACTGCCGGTGTCCGGAACCGGCCCTTCCCGGACCGAGACGGACTCGGCCAGCTCGCGCGTGAGCCGAACCAGGTGTTCCCGGTCATCGAGGCGGTTGGTGGCCAGAGAGTGAAACGTTGCCCCGTCCCAGACCGTAATCCGCACTCCCGGGTCAGGCGGAAGTGGATTCACCCGCTCGTCGCTTGATGCCTTGACAACGACCTGGCCGTCATGGCGCGTGACCAGCACGCTCGCATAGGGCACGCGCCTGCGGGCCTCGGCCACCAGCTCGGGCAAAAACGGCCGGAGCCGAAGCAGGTCCTCGGGAAGGTTCACGCTCATTCTGATACCTGGGACCTCGACTCGGTGCGGGCTAGGTCAGCCGGCGCGGCGAAGCCGACGGTCATGAGTGGAGCAAAGCCGAGCTTCTGCCAGCACTTGCCTGACGGCGGGTTGTTGTTGGCCCACTCGAGCATGACCTGCGGCACTTTCCGTTCGGCCAGGAACTGAGCACAGACACGGACCAGGCTCGTCATCACGCCCTGCCTGCGCCAGGGCTCGTCCACCCAGGCGTCGTCAATCCGGGCCATCGGCCGTGGGTTCATCCAGGCGTTGTCGATGATACGCAGCACCACCATGCCGAACGGCCGGTCGTTCTGGTCCACGGCAACAAATACGCGGTTCTCGTCCCGGGACATCATCTCGGCGTAGAAGCGGTCGAGTTCGCCGAGGAACTCGTCACTAAGCCGGAACACGCGCGGGTCCTTGTCCAGCAGCAGCTCCTGCAGCGCGGCACGCATCCGTTTCAACTCGGGCAGGTCCCGCCGGCCGGCCCGGCGCACCGAGTACTTCATCGTCAGTGCGACGTGCGCCCCCGGTTCAAAGCAGCAGACAGCCCTTCTCCGCGTACTGCTGGAAAAGCCTGCCCCAGCCGGTCTCGTTTCGCCAGCGTTCGTAGACCTTGCGCTCCTTGAGCGGCCAGTGGATGTAGTCGTGGTTCAGCTCCGACACGAGAATCGGAAGGTAGACAATCGGTGTGTGAAAGAGCAGCTTCTGCAGCACCCGTGTCGGCCCGTACCATGAGAGCCAGCCGAGAAAACGATGGAAGTTCCAGCCGACATCAAACCCCCAGTTCTCGCCCGACACGTCGTCGCCGACCAGTTCGATTTCCTTCGGGTCGCCCACGCCCAGGCCCTGCTCGTGACCGAGCCTGATGTACTTGATGCTCAGCGGGTCAAAGCCCATCAGCTTCGCGGCCATCGCGTCAATCGCCACCTGGTCGCCCGAGGCAAGGATGACGTTCTTGACCACCGGGATGAGCGTGCGTGGGCCCGGACCGTTGCCCGCGGTCGTGCCGTCCATGACCGCGAAAATGCCGGGATGAATCTCTTTCTGGATGGCGAGGAGGTCAACCAGTGTCTCGTGAATCCAGGTGTGGGTGTAGTGGCGGTGGGTTGAAAGCAGGCCGCCGAACGCGTTCTTCATCGCACCGGTGGTGGTCGTATAAATGTGGCACTTGACCGTGGGCAGGTGAACGATGTTCTTGCCGAAGAAGTAGTCCGGTATGCGCAGCCCTTCAAGATAGACCTTGTGCAGGGCAAGCATGGCGGCCTTCGGCGTGTAAGGAACCCAGCTCATGTCCTCGGGCTTGAAGTTGTACAGCACCTTCAGTCCGCACTTGCGGAAAATCGGCACGTACTTGTTCAGGTCCTCGCCTTTGTGCGTATCAATCACCACGGTCCTGTTCTGGACACAGGCGAGGTCGGTGTACCCGAGGTCACGCAGGCCGAGAATCGTACCCTCAAGCTGCCACGGCGTCGTGTTGGCCGAGGGCATCGGGTAATGCCAGGAGATGTTGTCCTTGAGAATCGTCGTCCTGCCAGGAGCAAGGAACCGCTCGACTCCGGCGAGCTTCAGGAGCCGTCGATAATCGTCAAGAACCGACTCGGGACTGGTTCTGAGCACCGCCACTGTCGCTCGTGTTGCCATTGCGTTGAATTATACCACCGGCACGGCGATAATCAAACCGCGGTTCAGCCGAAAGCCTCAACGGAGCACGGTCAGCCTGATGCGTCGAGTCGTGTCCGCGCTGACCAGAGCGCAGAAGTAGCTGCCGGACCGAACCGACCTGCCTGCCTCGTCCTCACCGTGCCACTCGACCCGGAAGCCTCGCTTGCCGGCCGGCACGCACGGCAGGACGCGGACCTGACGGCCGTGGACATCGTACACCCTGGCGGTGAACTCATCCTTGTGCTCGAGGACAATGCGTCCTCCGGACACAATCGCCCTCTTTGGCTCAACCTGAAGAACGGGTTCCTCTCCGGCGCTGGTCGCGGTCCCATCGCCCCGGCCGGTCAGAATCCGGGCCGAAACCGCGGCCAGGGCCGCAAGCGTCGCGGCCTGCGAAGCATGAGCAGCGGGCGCAGACCACTCCGGACAGGCCCCATAGGCCTGCCGAACCAGCCCGAAGACCGCGGGGTGGAAGTCGCCAAGCTTGAGCCAGTCTTTCAGGTGGCCGGAATGGTCCGGCCCGCCGCTGCCATCCACAAAACAGGTGAAACCGGATGCCGTGCCCGTGGCAACTCGCATCGTCCGGGACAGCGTGTTGCCGAACCTGGTCATGTCCTCGGGCGTGAAACCGCGGCCCTGACCGAGCGCCTCAAGAACAAACGAGATGACCAGATTCGCATGCGACAAGTCCTCAGGTCGCGGGTCAGGGACGGTCTCCGGCCAGTGCCCCCAGATGTAGCTTGAATCCCGCGCCCGAAATCGAAGGCCCTGCCTGAGTCGTGCACCCATCGCCTCGGCCGTGTTGAGGTACCAGTCTGCGCTCAGGTCAGGCCAGGTTGCACGGTAACACGGCGACTTTGCCACCTCAGCCATGACCAGCAGCACCTCGCCGAAGACCAAGAACTGGTTAGCCGGCAGGAACTCCCAGCCGCCGAACCGCTCCAGACACTCACCCGTACCCCGGTCCGCATACCAGCTCGCACGCCACTTGCCGATTACGTTCTGCTCGACCACCCGGACGTAGCGCTGGACGCAGGCCATGTACTGTGGCTGCAGCTCCTGACGGGAAAACACCAGCCTGACAAACCGCACTACCGGCAGACAGATGTGCGCGTCGTGAACCATGTACTCCTGATACCGTCCCTCCGGGTCGTAGCGGGTTGTGCCCCAGCCCAGAAAGCCGTCCCGGTACCCGGGCCAGCACTGGCCGGAATCGGGCACATCGCGCATCATTGCCAGCATCGTATCCGCATGAGCCGTGAACCGCTCCAGCCAGAGCCGGTCCTGGGTCGCCTCATACATGGACATGTAGGCCTGAAGCAGATACGACTCCCACCACGCGAGCTCGGCCGAGTTAGCGCTGCCAAAGCAGCGCATCTCGTTCGCCTGGTGCCAGACGGCGAAATTCCGGGCCCATTCCTCTGCTGCAAGTTGCTCGGTAGAGCCAACCAGCACTGCCGCAACCAGGGCGGCAGACCATGTTCGTCGCATCGCTTAGCCTCCGGGCAGAGCTGAGAATGCCGGGCCAGATGCGGGCAGGAGTTGTCTTTGCCCTCATGTGGCCTTGAATGCCAGGACCAGGGACCTCTTCAGGCCGCCCACCGGCCTGATGCCTCCGACCGTGCTGCGCATGGTCAGGTCCTGCCCGGCGCTCGCGCCGCGGCCCGGCATCTCAGCAGTGCCGTCTCTTCTGCTCTCTCTGCCATCGGTCCGGCCCATGTCCTGCTGACCGGACCTGCCTCTCAAATCCTATTGCCGCGCCAAACCTGGACGCCTGCGGACGCGGCCAGACTGTCTACCAGCTCGTCTGGCGTGCCGGCAACGGCGAGTCTTCGGTCGCATCCGGCCAGCCAGGCTTGCCCGGACTCAGGCGCAGTCTTCTCGCGCCGGCCGAGCCGGTCTCGTATTCGGCAAGCTGCACCATGGTGAGCGCCATCTGTGGTCCGGCCTGGGCCGCAGAGGTCCAGGCCGGGTCAGCCCGATATGCCTGCTCAACCGCAGTCCGAACTTCGGGCTCGAATTCGGCAAGCTGCAGCCAGTGACGCAGGTTGCCGATTCGGTCAAGCCCGCCGGTCCCATTCACCAGCCGGCAGAACCCAGGCTGGTCACCAGACAGACGGCGCATGGTCCGAACCAGACCGTGGCCGAATCGTTTCATGTCCGCGCCGGAGAAGACTCTCCCCTGCCGATGAGCCTCGAGCGCAAACGAAATACACAGGTCCGCATGGGAAATGTCCTCCCACGGCGCATCGGCACCGGGCGACTGACGCCAGATGAAGGCGTCGTCCTCTGTGCGGTACAGCAGACTGCCCTTGAACCGGGCCGCCATCGCCTCCGCGGTCTCCACGTAGAACCGGTCCGGCAACCCGAGGTATGCCTTCTCATACTCCGGCAGGCGGGCGACATCAGCCAGCACCAGCAGCACCTCCCCGAACGACAGGAACTGGTTCAGCGGCAGACTGAGCCAACCACCGAAGTGCTCCAAGTCCTCGCCACTGCCCCGGTCGGCGTCCAGGTTCTGGTGCCACTTGGCGATGACATTCTGCTCAATGAAAGTGAGGTAGTGCCGGGCCCGTCTCAGGTAGCGGTCGTGCAGTGCCGGGTTCTGATAGACCATCCGGATGAAACGAACAACCGGCAGGCAAATCCGACCGTCATGGACCATGTATTCCTGGTAGCGTCCGGTCGGTTCGTAGCGAGTTGTGCCCCAGCCCAGAAAACTGTCCCGGTACCCGGGCCAGAACTCGTCCGCTTCCGGAGTATCCCGGGCAACGCGGAACATCGCATCGGCATGGGTGACGAATCGGTCCAGCCAGTAGCCATCACCCGTCAACTTGTACATCGGTAGATACGCCTGAAGCAGATACGACTCCCACCACGCCAGCACCGCAGAGCTGCTCGCCCCGATGCCCCGGAACTCATTCGCACCGTGCCAGGCACGGAACTGCTCGGCCCACTCGGCTGCGCCAAGCAGACCGGGCAGCACCAGGACGGCAACCAACGCCCATCTGACTCTTGAAACCTCTCTCACCCTGGCCTCCATTCAGCCTCTGCCCATCTTGGTCAGCCCTCTTGCACCCGCGCTTCCGCCCGACTCTGAGTCAGCGCCGCGCGTTCAGGCCGACCGAACCACTACAACTCATTCTGACTCATGGCCGGCATCTTGCTATCGACTGCTACTTGTGCCCACGCTCTGGTGCTGGCTGCGGCATGGCTCGGGCCCTCTCACCGGCACCGAGCCTGCCCCGAGCCTGCCTAGTCTCTGCTCCGGATGCGAATCGGACTCGGCTCGGGCAGCAGCAACCGAAACATCATCAGCGAACGCGTCGGAGCGAACCTGGTTGTCTCCGGCTCACAGACAACGACCCGATGCCGTGACGGTACGCCTCGTGGACATTCTGTTTCTTCCGAACTAGGCCTGAGAGCGCCTTCCGGCATCCCAGGCATACGAACAGGACCCCACATCCAGACCTCCTTGAGCCCCCCGGAACTAACGCTGCCTTACTTTGTCTTGTGAGGTAGAGTTGCCAACAACTCAGAAACGGCGGCCCCGCCGCTACCTCAGCCTCTGCATAATTATAGCGAGAAAACAGCCTGGGTCAAATCCGGCTGAGCGCCGGACGCACCCGTAATGTGTCAGACACGTCTGTTTCCCTTGACTTCCTCCGCCGCTAACCTAACTTATCAGGATGGTCTCCAGTTGAACCGGAGAAGATGTTGCTCCTTACAGTCATCGCGTTCGTGCTCATGGCTCAGATGCCACCGCACCAGGACCTCCTAAAGCGAACGCTGGCGCGGCGCGACTATACCGGTGCGACCGCACACTTCCGCAGCGCTGTCAGCGCGAATCCGACAAACACCAGAGACATGCGTAACCTGGCCCGGGTCTACGACCATATGCACGAATACGACTCCGCGGTCGCGTGGTGGTCTCAGGCGCTGTACCCTGAACCAGAAAGCGACTCAAGCATCGTCGGCCGCTGGAACGCACTCTTTCACCGCGACGAGAACGACTCGGTCGAGCTGCCGGTAACCAAAGCTTCGATAGCGGCCGATGCGGCAGTGTTCGCCAAAGGGTCGAGCGTCCGTGACCTGACCCTTGCTTCTGACGGATTCAGCCTCGCCGACTCGGCAAAGGCGGTGGCCGTAGCGTTGAAACTCACAAGACTCTACCCGGATTCGCCGCGCGGCTACGAGATAATCGGCGCGATGTTCTACGACTCGCTTTACCCGGTCTGGAACAACGACACCGCCAAGGTGCCCATCATCCGCCGATTCCTGAAGCGTTTCCCGCGCACCGAATGGCGGCAGACGTTCTACATGTTCCTTATCTCGTCCCTTTTTGGACTCAGGGATACGGCGCAGCTTCGCTCTGCTGCTGCCGAAATGGTCCGCGATGACACGCTTGACCCGTTCCGCCCGCGCTACGCGGCAGCCATCTTCAACCGGTTGAAGCTTGACCCTGCCCGGGCCGAGTCCTTTGCCCGCCGCGCGATTGCCCTCGAACCCATCGCGACCAAACCCGCCAACAAGCCGCAGGAGCAGTGGGACCTTGACTACCCGCCGCTCTACGGCCTGGCGCGTCTTGCCCTGGCCGAGGCGCTCAAGCTACAGGGGCGGTTCGATGAAGCAAAGATACCACTTGACGAAGCCATCAACCGGTTCCGGTGGGACCCGCAGCAGGAAGCCACGCCCGGCCCTTTCTGCTGTCTGGTCGGTGAAATCGCAGAGGCGCAGGGCGATACTGCCGCGGCACTCGCCTCGTATGCGCGCGCTCTTGAAGCCGGAGACTCACGCAGCACATGGACGTTCCGCGCCGACTCGGGGTTCAAGCGACTCCACCCCGGGACCGACCGCGAGGTCACTACCCGTGGCCGCAAGTTGCTGGATTTCGCCGGCCCGTGCTTCACTGACGTAACCGACTCCTTTGGTCTTGGCGACCGCAGGGAGTCTCGCGTTGCCTGGGGCGACTACAACAACGACGGGTTCGAAGACCTCTTGCTCTCAGGCTCGGTCCTGTTCCGCAACGACTCAGGCCGCCGCTTCACCAATGTCACCGACGCGAAGGGCATGACCGAATCGCCCGGCGATTCGGATCGTGTCCCGAGTGCGTTTCCCAGTACCAAAGGCCGCGGCGGACTTTTTGCCGACTTGAACAACGACGGGTGGCTCGACCTCTATGTGGCCGCGTCCGCCGGTGGCGCCCGGTTCCTCAGGAACGACTCGGGCCGGTTCGTGGACATCTCCGACCGCGCCGGCGGCCCGGACAATGACTTTCCGACCGAAGGCGCGGGCTGGGCTGACTTCGACGCGGACGGCTGGGTGGACCTTTACTGCGCCAACTACGAGAACTGGGAGAAGCACACCTATTACCCTGACGCCTTGTACCAGAACCGGCGCGGCTATCTGGCCGATGTCACAAAGAGGGCCGGCATCATTCCGCCCTATGCAAAAGACCTTGCCGGTCGGGGCGTGAACTGGGCAGACTTTGACGACGACGGAGACCAGGACTGCTTTGTCTCAAACTACCGCCTGTGCGAGAACTTCCTCTGGGTGAACAACGGCGACTCGACGTTCGCCAACCGTGCCGGCGAACTGGGTGTGTCCGGCGACGAGGTGAACGGCTGGTACGGCCACACTATCGGCTCGACCTGGGGTGACTTTGACAACGATGGCGACCTGGACCTGTTCACCGCGGACCTCGCGCATCCGCGCTACATCGAGTTCTCCAACCGCTCGCGCCTGTACGAGAACCAGGGCCCGACCGCCTACCCGCGCTTCCGCGACCGCCGCGCCGAGCTCGGCATTCGCTACGAGGAAACCCATTCTGACCCGGCCTGGGCCGATGTTGACAACGACGGCGACCAGGACCTGTACATTACCTCAATCTACGAAGGCCGGCGTTCCTTTCTGTACGAGAACAGAGGCCCGGACCGCGAATCGCCTTCCGCCACTCGCGATGCGCCTTTCGCCGAAGTCACCTGGCTTTCCGGCACGCGCGTGTACAACGGCTGGGGTTGTGCGTTTGCCGACTTCGACAACGACGGCGACCAGGACCTTGTTGTCGGCTCAGGCTCGGGCGTCAAGCTCTTCCGCAACGACACGAAAAACGGCAACCACTGGCTCAGAGTCAGGGTCATCGGCGCGAAGGCGAACCGAGTCGGCATCGGCTGCCGTGTCACCATCACTGAAAAGAACGGCCGCAGGCAGGTTCGCGAGGTCGAAGGCGGCAAAGGCACGATGAGTCAGAACTCGCTTATCCAGCACTTCGGGCTCGGCCGGTTCCTGGAACCGGTCACGGTCGAAGTCCGTTTCGGTCCGGGCCGAACCAGAGTGCTCAAGAACGTGAGACCGGACCGCCTGTTGGTAGTCAAGGAGTGAGGAAGAATCGATGTGGAGAATAAGAGTATCAAGGACCTTCAGCGCCGCCCATCGCATCCACGGCATCGGCACCAGATGCGAGGACGTCCACGGCCACAACTATCGGGTCGAAGTCGAAATCTGCTCCACCCGGTTGAAGAAACCCGGCATGATTGCTGACTTCACCGCGGTCGGAAAGAAGCTCGAAAGCATCCTGCCCGACCACAAGATGCTGAACGAGGTCTACGACTTCAACCCGACATCAGAGAACCTCGCCCGCCGCTTCTACGACGAGATGGCGAAGTTCTACCCGGTCAGCCGCGTGACGGTGTGGGAGACCGACTACTCCTGCGCCGAGTACGAGCCGGGCTAGCGGCTCACAACCAGTCGGCGCAGCCGGCCCGACCTGTCGCGCACAAAGTAGGCCCCGGACCCGAGCCGACCCGACACGACACGTCTGCCCGAGGCGTCGTAAACCGCGACGCCATCCGGCAGGCTGGACACCACCGTCGCGGTACGTGACTGGGACACGCTGGGCGCGGCAGCAGTCCTGACCAGCGCTCCAGCCAGCTCCATCGCACGCCGCGCGTTCACCAAGCCGAAGCCGAAGCTCTGGTCCCGGCCCGCACTGCCCATGTCAATCGCAGCCGCGGCAATGATGGCCCGAACCCGGCTCGCGGTCATCGTCGGGTCGAGCGAGAGCACGAGCGCGGCCATGCCTGCGACCTGGGGCGACGCCATTGAAGTGCCATCGGCCAGAGCATAAATCCCCCCGGGCACAGCAGAGGCCACGTCCTCGCCCGGCGCCACGAGCTCCTGTTCCGGCCCGCGATTGGAGAACGTTGAGAGACGCGAACGTGGCGACAGCGACCCGACCGCGATGCACTCAGCCAGTGCCGCCGGGTAGTTGATTGAGACGGCTCCCTCGTTGCCCGAAGCGGATACGAGGATGACATCCCGGTCCGCCGCGTAGCGGCAGGCTTCGACCAGCGGGCTTGGGCCCGAGCTCGACCCCAGGCTCATGTTGACAACCCGGCACCCGCGGTCCGCAGCCCACCTGATGCCTGAAGCAAGGTCTGAAGTATTGCCGTTGCCCGAGTCATCGAGCACGCGCACCGCGAGCAGTTGGGCGCCGGCCCAGCCGGCAATCCCGGTGCCGTTGCCGATGACCGCGGCCGCAATGCCGGAAACATGAGTGCCGTGGAATGCCTGGGAGATACCGGGGTTGTCCGGCTTCGGGTCGTTGTCGTTATTCACGAAGTCGTAGCCCGGCTCGCCCGGGGCGAAGTTGGCGGCCAGGTCAGGATGGGTGTAGTCCACGCCGTTGTCCACAATGCCGACCTTGACTCTGCCCGAGCCGGCCAGGTCCCAAGCCTCATCCGCGTACATCACCCACTTGTCCCACTGGTAGGAAAGGAAGTACGGGTCATCAGGAATCCGCGCTGCCCTGACGCGGATATCCGGTTCAAAGTAGCGTATCTCGGGAACGGCCGAAGCCGATGCCGCAAGCTCTGGACCGGCCGCGCCCGAGGCGAACTCCGCGACAAGGAACTCAGCCCCGGTCCCATCAATCCGCACCACGCGGCCGCCGCACCGCTCCACCCAGGCGCGAGTCGCATTCCCGGCGCCCGGCACAAAACCGACAACATACCGCCCCGGAATCCTGTCCTGCGACCGCCACAGGTCGTCCAACCCCGACCGGGCAGGACAGGTAACAGCAGCCTGCTGCTCCAACTGCCGGCACAGGTCAAGTTCCCGCTGCCCGACCGCCGGCGCATCCAGCCGCGGCCACAGCATCAGAAGCATCACAGTCAGGTTCATTTCTTACTCCAGGGTGAATCGCACCCAGAGGTTCTTCGTGCCCGTGCCACTATTGGCAAAGACAAGGTGGAACTCACCGGAGCTGGTCACGGCCTGATTCATGCCGAGCTCGGCGAAGTCGCTGCGGCTGAACAAGGCCGTGTAGGCACGTCCGGCCCGGAACTCCACGTACTGCGTCGAATCGAGCCAGGCAAAGGTCGAGAGCGTACCCCCGGCGCTGACGCGGATGTCGCCCGACAGGGTGTCGCCGGCCACCGCCTCGAACTCGACCGACTGGTACCTGCCCTGCTGCACCTCTATCTCGCCGTGGTATACGTTGCGCTGGCCGACCGTGGCAATCTGGACCCAGACCGTGTCGCTGTAGCCCTTGTTGCCGACCAGGTCTTCTGCGACGCAGGTCAACTGGTGCCAGCTCTGTTCGGCCAGCCCCTCGGTGTTCCAGCTTACGGTGTAGGGCGAGTCTGTCTTCGTCGCGACCACGGCAGCATCCACGAGGAACTGAACACTGGCCACGCCGGTGCTGTCGAACGCGCTGACCTGAATCGGCACGGTGCCACTCACTTGCGACGAATCGGCCGGGCTGGTTATCCGGCAGGTCGGCGGTATCCTGTCTTCAAGCCTGAACAGGTCACACCCGGCCACAATCAGCGCTCCTGATGCCAGCCAGCCGCAGACAGCCTTTCTTCTGCTACAACTCGTACTCTTCTCCCAGTTCCGGTATGTGCACTTCTCTGACACCGAGCGCCTTCAAGGGCTCGACCATGGCCCCGGCCGCTGCCGGCTCCGAGTGGACGATGAACACCTGCTTGAGCCGGGGCAGGTTCATCCCGGCCACGTACTCCAGCAGGCCGTCGCGGTCGGCATGGGCGCTGAACTCGTCCATCACCACAACCTCAGCCCGACGTTCATACTCCTCGCCGAATATGCGCACGACCTTCTGCCCTTCGGCCAGGCGCCGGCCCAGCGTATGCTCGGCCTGAAACGACACCAGCAGCACGAGATTCCTTTCATCACCGATGCCGAACTTCAGGTGGTGCAGAATCCGACCCGCTTCGCACATGCCCGAGGCCGAGATAATGATACACGATTCACGACTGGTGTTAAGCGCTTTCGACTCCTCTGCGGTCTCAACGTACCTGAGCCCGGGGAAATCGAAGAGGAACCGGCTGCCGTTCAGGAGCGCCAGCGCCTCCTCGTCGTAGTACTGAGGGTAGTTCCGGTACACCTCGGTCACGCGGCTGGCCAGCGGGCTGTCCACGTACACCGGCATGGCCGGAATGTCGCCGGCCTGACGCAGCCGGTTCAGGGTGTACACAATCTCCTGTGACCGCTCAACCGCGAACGCCGGGATGATGATGCGGCCGCCGCGCGCGTGCACGCGGTTGACGATTTCCGCCAGCCTTGCGCCGACGTCGCGGTAGTCGCCGTGCCGCCGGTCCCCGTAGGTCGCCTCCATGATGAGATAGTCAGCCTCGCGCACCTGCACCGGGTCGCGGATGATGGGCATCTTCCTGCGGCCCAGGTCGCCGGTGAAGAGCACGCGCCTGCCCTCGACCTCGATGTCCACGAGCGCCGAGCCAAGGATATGCCCGGCGTCGTGGAGCACGACCTTGAAGTTGCCCAGCTTGCGCTGCTTGGCGTACGGCACGCTCTCAACATAGCGCAGCGCCTCTTTGGCGTCGTCTACGGTATAGACCGGGTCTTTGGGCGGCTCTCCGCGCTCGCGCCGCCTCTTGTTCAGGTAGCGGATGTCTGACTCCTGGATGTTCGCCGAGTCCTCAACCAAAGGCCGGGCCAGCGCGGCTGTGCCTGTGGTCATCAGCAGGGGCCCGCGGAAACCGTACTTCACCAGGTTCGGGATATTGCCCACATGGTCGATGTGCGCGTGGCTGACGACGCAGTAGTTCACCTCGCGTGCCTTGAACGGCAGGTTGCGGTTCGTATGCTCGGCCTCTTCCCGATGTCCCTGGAACAGCCCGCACTCCAGCAGCAGCTTCTGCTTGCCCGAAGTCAGCATGTGCTTGGAGCCGGTGACGGTGCGCACCCCGCCCCAGAAGCGAATCCTCACGACACCAGCCTCCGCACGGCGCGCATGTTCATCCGGTCGTCCGCGTCGGTCTTCTTCGGCGTCTCCATCACTGCCGGCAGATTCCTGAGCAGCGGGTGGTTCACAATACCCTTCATTCCCTCGCGGCCGATTCGACCCTTGCCGATGTGCCAGTGCCGGTCAACGCGCGAGCCGAGCTCGGTCTTCGAGTCGTTCAAGTGCACCAGGTGCAGCCGTCCGAGTCCGATGGTCCGGTCGAACTCACGCAGCGCCTCATCCAGCCCGACCCGGGTGCGCAGGTCGTAGCCCGCCTCAAAAGCGTGCGCGGAATCAAACACCACTCCGACCCGGTCCCGCTGCTCGACCCGGCTGATGACGGCCGCTATCTGCGCGAACCGATAACCGACCTCGGTACCCATGCCTGCGGTATTCTCAAGCAGCATTTTCCCCCTGCCCGGAGCTTGAGCCAGAACGCGGTTCACCTGGGCGGCAACCTGGGCCAGCGCCTTGTCCAGAGACTCCCCCATTGCCTTACCCACATGGCAGACGAGATAGTCAATACCCAGGACCCGGCACCGCTCCATCTGCTGCACCAGCGCTGCCAGGGTCTGAGTCGCGTAGGCAGCTCCGGTCGCGGCCAGGTTCGGCAGATACGGCGAATGCACGAACACCGGCGAGATATCCGATTCTCTCATTCCCTTGCGGAACTGCGCCACGTCGCCCTCGTCAAGCCCGGCCACGGCCCAGCCGCGCGGGTTGG
>CAZQFS010000015.1:31206-33793 GCA_964592755.1 uncultured bacterium
CAACTGGATGGTCTCGCACCCGAGCTTCTCAGCCCGCGCCCGGACGTTCGCAAACCCGCCGGCAATGGATACATGGAATCCGAATCTCAAGACGGGTAGAATCCTAGGTGCAACGCGGCGCGAGTCAACAGATAACAGCGACCCCAATCCCAGGACTGACTGCCGCGAAGGGCACGAAGCGGTCACGATTCCGCCCGAGCCGACTTGGTGTCTTTGAGTCTTTGTGGTGAACGACCGACCGCCGGGCCCGGACGCAACCACAAAGACACGAAGCCACGAAGAGACTCCGGTTACGACCGGACCAGCTTGGTGTCTTGGTGTCTTTGTGGTGAACGACCGACCGCCGCGATTGCTGCCGGCTTGCCGCGACATTGACACACCTGCCGCGACGCCTATAATGACCGCAATGAGACCCGGCCGCGACCGGCCTTGACGGAGACATCAAGAATGGCTGCATCCCGACAATCCACGCACGCTCGATCCCTCGATACCTCGATTCCTCTCCTCTGCACTTGACACCGCTCCGGCCCGGACTAGAATCGGAGCATGAGCGAGATGCGCAAGACAGCCGGCGTCCCCGATAAGAGGCCGGTGTGCTTGAGAAAAGGAGCCGCCCATGAGGATTGAAGTCGAGGAAGAAGAAGACGGGCGCTGGCTCGCCGAGGTTACAGACATCCCGGGCGTCATGGCCTATGGCAAGACCCGGGCCGAGGCAATTGCCGGCGTTGAGGCCTTGGCGCTGCGGGTCATGGCCGACCGCATCGAGCAGGGCGAGGAGATCCCTCAACTCCGCGAGGTGCTCGCGCTGCCGACATGAGCCAGTGGTCATCGGCCAAGGCTAGGGCGGTCTTGGCCGCGCTGCTGCGCACCTGGTGGACCGTCACGTCAGTCCGGGACATCACACCGCGTCCTTTCCCGGCCAGGATGGCCGGACTTCATCTTCGCCTTTCACGACTCCGAGGAAATCGGCCCACGCATGCTCGCCCGAATCGCGAAGCACACTGGCCTTGCGCCGGATGACCTGTGAACGCGCTGCCAGGGTCGGCCCACAGGACCCGCCAGCTCTCAGTCCTCTTCCCGCGCTTCTGCCCCCGGACTGGAATGACCGCGACCGAGTCCGAAGACCGAACAGCCCGGTGCCCCAAGCGTAACCGCCAAGTGTGAGTCGAGCGGAGCAAGGCGCGCGGCAAGGTGTTCGCACTGCTGCGCGGCAAGCCCGACGAAAGGCAGACGTCAGAGCCACAACAGTAGCCGACGCGAGCGCCGAGACGCGAGCTTCCTGCCTCGGGGCAGAGATTGGCCCAGTGCACTGCGTCGCGCGCGGGGCAGGCCCTGATGCGAATACAGTCGCGCTGGACTGGGCACCAGTCATGCATCTTGAAACCACGGCTCGCGCCACTGCGCCGGGTGCTCGCTAGACCCCTTCCTAGACCGTTCCCCCCTGGGGGTTCAGAAACATGGCTCCCAGCACCTAAGTCGCCAAGAACATTGGTGTTACCTCACTGGGCCGGCTTGCCGGTTACTTAGTCTTTCAGTATACAGGTCGAATCAGGCACCGGACTGACGGTCAAAGTAGGTCCAAAGCGTAGTCCGCGCCTTCCGGTCGTCAGCGACAGGTTTGGTGCTTCGCGTTTGACGACGGCGGCAGCTCCGTCAAGGCCTAGCCCGACACGGCCATGACGTTCGCCTGGAGATGCTCGGGCGCGGCCATGCCGTCGCGCCAGAGGTAGTATGATGACTTCTCGCCCATGTCCTTGTTGGTGACCACGCAGGCGCGACCCAGACGGTCAATGGCATGAATGACCAGTGCGCCAAAGTGTCCCCCTTTGAGCCCGGCAAGGTCCTGCACCGCCTCGGCGCAGGCGTCTTGCACCGATGCCCCGGCTTTGAGATAGAGCACGACCGAGCGGGCAGTCGCGGCCCGGATTGCCATCTCGCCCGTGTGAGTGCAGGCGCAGGCACCATAGCGGGTGTCGGCGTACAGGCCTGCACCGATAATCGGCGTGTCCCCGACCCGGCCTGGATAGCCGTTGGCCCAGCCTGACGTGCTCGTGCCCGCGGCGAGGCGGCCTTCGTGGTCTTGAACCAGCATGATGACCGTGCCGCCCTTGCCGAACTCGCGCGCCGATTGCCAGACATGGTCGGCAAGCGGAACACCGGGCTGGTTCAGGCTTCCCGGCTTGATTCCGTGTTGCTGCAGCCATGCTTCATGCCGCTGCTGCGCCTCACGGGTGAGCATCCTGGCCTTCTCGGCCCCGACTTCGACGGCGAACCTTGCCGCACCGTCACCTGAGAGCATCACATGGGGCAGTCGCTCCATCACCTTGCGGGCGACCGAGACCGCGTGCAGGCAGCCCTTGAGTCCGGCGACCGCACCGGTCATCAACGTGTCACCGTCCATGACGGCCGCGTCACAGACAACCTCGCCGAGCAGGTTCGGGCTGCCACCCCGGCCCACCGAGTCAACGCGCGGCTCAGCTTCGACCGGCCGGACGCCCTGCTCTACCACGTCCAGCGCCGGCCTGCCCTCGAGCAGGGACGCGCGTGCCGCGGCCAGCCCAGGCCAGCCTTCGCAGTTGGTGAGGAA
>CAZQFS010000016.1:0-33736 GCA_964592755.1 uncultured bacterium
CTGGGGGTTCAGAAACACGGTTTCCAGCACCTAAGTCGCGTAGAGCAATGCCGTTGCCTCACTTGGCCGGCTTGCAGGCCACTTAGTCTTTCAGTATACAGCCTGATGTTCGGCTCTGCGTACGATTTCCACCCGCGTCAGGTGGCCGCGTCATCGGGACGACGTCGGCGCCCGCCTGACGCGCAGGGATCATCCCTTGCCGGAGGAATCTTTGCGGCGGGCGCGGATGACGCCGGTCAGCACAATGAGCAGAATCGCCAGGCCGGCAATCACTGCGCCCCAGAGTCTGAGCAGGGAAAGCATGGTCACGACCGTGGCCGCCAGAAGCACGCCGGTGAAGATGGCAAGCAGAGCCCGACCGTAAGACATGTCCATCAGGACCGAGGCGACCGCGCCGGTCCACGCGCCGGTCATCGGCAGGGGTATGCCGACGAACAACACCAGGCCCCAGAACTCGTACCGGGCAATCACCCCGCTGCGTGCCCGGGTGCGCGCAAACAGCCAGGCGAAGAACCGGCGGAACAGGCCGACGTGTCCGAGCCAGACCGTGAGCCGTTCCAGCAGGAACACGACCAGGAGTATCGGCAGCATGTTGCCGACAACGGCGAGGCACAGTGTCTTCCACAGAGGTAGATGGAACAGGTTCTCACCCACCGGAATCGCGCCTCGCAGTTCGACAATCGGCAGCATGGCCACGAGCAGCACAGTCGCCTCGGGCGAGAGCCCGCGGGCGCGCAGTGACTGGGCAATCCGGCTGCCCGTGCTGGCCTGCGCGACGCCGGCAACGATTGCGAAAAGCAGCACAACCGCGAGCAGTCGCTTCACAGAAGTCCTCTCTTTCGTCGCAGCACCAATTCGAGTCCGGCGAGCAGGGCAACCAGGGCATATGCCCAGGCCGCGCGTCTTGGCTCGAATATCAGCCGGCGTTCGTAGGTTCCAAGTCGGAACTCAAACCCGGGGCCGGGCAGGCTGTCGTGCGGGAAGTAGCGCGCTCCGCTGGCCGCGGCGATTGCCTCGAGCAGTCCCTGGTTCAGGCCGAGGTGCGCCAGCTCAATGCTCCCTTGCTCTACGGTGAACTCCGCGGTCGCCGTGCCCACGACCGAGTCATCCAGACTGACCCGGGCGTTGACATCGTATGTCCCGGCCGGCAGGGCGACCAGTGTTGCCTCGTAGATGCCGCTGCCGCGCTCGACCAGCGGTACGGGCAGGAGAGTCTCCGCGTCCCGGCTGCGGGGCATGACCCGCACGACCGCGTCAAGACCGGTCCAGGGCCGCGCATCAGGACCTACCGCCTTCAGACTCAGGTGTACCGGCTCGGCGCCCAGAAAGCCGGGCTTGTCCGGTTGAAGCACGAACGGGTTTGTGTCCGCCTCGGCCAGGAACCGCTCGATGCCGGCAAGGAAGGAGTCCAGTGCCGACCTGCGCAGGCCAAAGCCCCAGCGCCAGAGCGGATACCCGGCAACGTAGACGACCC
Organism: uncultured bacterium; assembly: GCA_964592755.1. Taxonomy (GTDB): domain Bacteria; phylum Hydrothermota; class Tepidihabitantia; order Tepidihabitantales; family Tepidihabitantaceae; genus CAZQFS01. The sequence goes on from CAZQFS010000016.1 coordinate 1,475, forward strand.
GGCCCCGGCCTGCCCGGCCGGAGGCAATCAGGGGCAGGCCGTTTTCCCGGGCCTGGACCCAGACCGAGCCTGCGGCCGAGCTGCTCATCGCGCCGGTGAAAGGCGGGACTGCCTTGAGGTCAACGCCACTGTCCTGGGCAAACCACGGCAGGATCCTGCCATCCGCGGCGAGCTCGGGCGTGAAAGCGCCGGCCTGAGCACTGCCCGGCTCAATCGGTACCAGGTTCCTGATTTCCGGGCCGGGACGGAAATCGGGCCCGGCCAGGACCAGCACACCGGCACCGGACCTGACCCGGGCAGCCACCATCTGCCAGAGCGCGGCCTCAGTTGGCTGCTCGACTGCTCCGTCAATGATGAAAAGGTCGGCCCGCCTGATGTCGGTTTCAGGGACATCGAACCCGCGGACAAGGGCCGTGTGCTGCTTGAGTGAGACGCGCTCGTCAGCGGCCAGCGACCTGAGCACGAACCGCGTTCCCGGTCCGGGCCGGTTGGTCAGATAGACCACGTTGTAGCGCCCGGGCCTGACATTCACGAACTCGGTCCGATGGTTGTCGGCCGGCGTTGCCTCGCCGGCCAGGCTCTCTACCGATGCAGTCAGGCTCTGCGCGCCCGGCCGAGCGAACACATGCCTGAACTCAGCTTCCTGTTCGGTGCGGCCCGGGCCCATGTCAAGAATCTGGGTTGCGCTGCCCAGTCTGACCCTGACGCGCTCGCGGTCCAGCCCGGTGCCGACCACCCGCACCAGTACCCGCGCGGTGTCGCCGACATGAACGACCGCAGGCAGGAAGAACCGGGTCACAGCCAGGTTGCGCGCGGGTGCGGCGCCGAATCCGACCGCGTACACGGGTACACCCAGGGTCTGGGCCGCGTGAACGGCAGAGCCTTCGCCGTTGTCCTGTCCGTCACTGGCCAGGATGACCGCGGCCGGCCGCGTGCGGGCGACCTGTTTCAGTGCCGCGGCGATGCGTGTCCGGTCCGAACCCGGGGCAGCAGTTCCTTTGCGGCAGGAGTCGGCAAAGCTCCAGGCATCGCGCCGGAGCCGGGCCGGAAGAATCAGCCGCGCCAGATACCGGTCAACCAGCGTGTCTGCTCCGGTCGCACTCATGCTGGCTGAACGGTCAACAAGCACGGCTAGGTGCCGCGGGCGCACGGTCCAGCTCTTCTTGATTGTCACTCCGGCCAGAATCGCACCCAGCAGCAGAAGCACGACCAGACGGAGCAGGAACAGGCCGGGCGCGCCGGAAGGCGCAAGGTGCCGGCGGTAGGCCAGCACCCCGAGCAGCAACAGCACCAGACTAGCGACGACGAGAATCACGTATCGGTCCGGGCGCGGTGGCCGGTCCAAGTTCGAAGTCGAGGCTCTCCTGGGGCGTGGCAAAGCCTGTCAGGCTTGCGCTCAGGTCAACGATGCCGTCAAAGTCAGTGTCCGCCACCGCCTGACTGCGGTAGCGGCCAGATACAAGCCGGGTGGTGTAGGAGCCGTCGGAAAGCAGCGCGGCCAGCCCGGTGGCTCGGGCCGGTTCGATTGTGTCAGGATAGAAGAAGACCGATCCTGTGCCCAGGGGACCGCCCTGCCACCTGGCCCGGCCCTTGACCAGGTCGCCGGAAAAGACCGAGTCCGGCGTGAAGTAGGTGAACGCGGCACTGCGCGAGCGGTTGCCCTCCAGGTCCTGGACTCCGGGCAGCACCTGAACGTAGACGACAGCGCCCGAAGCAATGGTGTCGCCCAGGCTGAGGAGCAGCGACTGCCAGTCCGGCTCCCACTGGCGGCGAAAGAGCGTATCGTACTCCTCAGGCACAAACACGTAGTCGGGCACGACTGCCGTGTCAACCGGTTCACTGAACCTGACCGCCACGGTTGCGGCGCGGTTCAGCCCGGACGCACCCGGGACCGGGGTGATGCGGGTGATGGTCGGAGCAATCGTATCCTGCTTGTCTGAGCCGCGGTAGCGGGCCCGGAACCACGCCACGTTGCCGGCTGCGTCCCAGACCACGCCCTGCACCTGATACAACTGAACCGACTGGACCGGAGTCCAGAGCAGGACGCTGTTTGCCTGTCGGCCCTGCGATGCTCCGCGCAGCCGCACGCCCAGTCCGTTCGCGTCCGATACGTAGAAGCTGTCAACTACCACGCGGCGGCCGTCAATCGGCTCGTCAAAGACCAGCTCGACCTGACTTCGGTTCCGGGTCACCACCTCCTCCAGATGCGGGGCGAACCGGTCCGGGCTTGGTGGCATCATCTTCTTGGCGCAGACGACCGCGCCCAGCGCAGCCAGGGCAACGGCGGCAGGCAGGTTGAACCGCAGCCGGCAGCGGCCCGTCACTTCGCCTCCAGAAGTGCCCTGAGCCGACGTACTCCGGCCCGGCTCATGCCTTTGCGCCTAACAAGCTCGACCAGACGCAGGGACAACTCACGGTACACAGGCAGAAGTTCGGGTGCGTGCCGGGACAGTGCGTCAAGGTGCTGGCGGATGGTGTCGCAATCGCCCCGTTCCACCGGGCCGGTGAGTCCGTGGGTCGGGCCATGCTGGAGCACGCTGTCCAGCGCTGCCCGTGCCAGAGGAGCAAGCATCAAAGGGACCCGGCTGCGTCCGATTCCCAGGCACGCGCCCAGTCGCTCCGCCGAATCGAGCAACGCCGCCTGAAAGTTCGACACGAACACGCACGCCGCATGATAGGCCGGGCGGCACTCCTGCTTCACCACCACGCTCCTGCCGTGAAGCCTGCGCACGAGACTGCGGCCAAAAGCAAGACCTGGTCTCGAACCGTCAAGCGTCCACCATGAACCTTCCAGACTCTGAATCGGCCGGGAACGACCGGAAAACACCTGCAACGGGTGGAGCGCCAGCGTCTCAAGCCCGACCCGGTCTGCATCTCTGAACACCTCGACTCCGAGCGCTCCTGAGCAATGGGCGACAAGCGTCCCCGGCCCTGGTCTGAGCGACCGGTAGACGCGGGCAATCGCCGCGTCCGGCACAGTGAAGAATACGACGTCACTGTCGGCCGCGACTTCGGCTGGCGTCGTCGGCCGAAGAGGCAGCTTGAGCAACCGGCGCGCGGCCCGGGCCCTGCTCGGTACTGAATCAGCCAGACCAGTGATACAGAAGCCCGCCTTCTTGCAGTGCCAGGCCAGAGCGGTACCGGCCCGGCCGGCACCGATGAATCCGAGACGTCGGGGGATTTGAGGACGGGGATGGCGAGACACGTTCCGGGCCAAGATACTCACCTGCGCCCAAGAGTCAAGCAAAGCTCGCGCTGCCGGCCCATCTTCTCATTGACTGTCCGGCCCGCGGTCTTATGATTGCAGTCAGATGGCGCCTGCGGCAGACCCGAACGATTGGACTCCGGCCTTGCGCCGGTTCGGACCGGCCGGGCCTGATGTCCGGGTGCCGATTGTGCCGGATGAGGCCTCGGGCGCGCGGCTGATTTCAGGCGGCCGGGACTGGCTCGACTTTGCCAACGGTTGCGTGCTGCCGCTCGGCTACCGCCACCCGGCTCTGGCACGTGTGGTCGCCGAACTCGGTCATCTGCCCGGCGCGGACGGAATCGCCTGGCCCCAGCACGCCGCACTCATGCGCAAACTTGCCGAAGCGGTGCCGGGCGGCATGAACCGGCGGGTGATGCTTCTCGACTCTGGGCGGGAGGCCATGGCGCAGGCTATTGCGCTCGCCCGAAACGCCACCGGCCGCCAGCGCGTGGTCTACTTTGACGCCGACGCAGAACCAGACTGGGCCGATGTGGCGGTGGTCATCATTCATCCATTTGACCCCCAACTGCCGGCGGTTCGCGCCGCCTGCACCCGGTCCGGCGCGCTGCTGGCAGACGACGAGACCCTGGTTGGTCCGGGCCTGGCCGGACGGATGTTCGGCATGGAAAGGGCTGGCACGAGACCTGACATCTACGTGCTCGGTCGAGGCTGGGCCGGAGGTCTGCCGTTCGGGGCATGTGTTACCGGCAGCTCAACTCTGCGCTGGCCCGGCTTCAACGCCGGCTGCTCCGTGGCCAGCGCCGCGGCCGCACTGGAGACCATTCGGCTAATCGAAGGCGGGCTGCTCGAAAAGGCAGAGCAGCTTTCCCTATGCCTGATGGAGCGCCTCAAGACCATCCCGGTCGGGACTGCCTCGGGCTTCGGACTGGTCTGGACCTTTGCTCTGCCCGGGCAGCTCAGCGCCCGGAGAGTGGTCGAGCAATGCCGGGAGAGCGGGCTGCTGCTGCGTCTGCTGTCGGCCGATTCCTTCGGCATCAGGCCGCCGCTTGTTGTGACCGAAGCCGAGATTGACCGCGCGGTCTCTATCCTCCGGCAGTTCCTTGTCCGGGATGGTGATTCCGCATGAGGCTTTCGGTAATCGGAACTTTCCTTGACACGGTGCAGCGACACGGCCTGCTCGCACCGGGCGACCGGGTGCTGGTCGCGGTCTCCGGCGGCGCCGACTCAGTCTGCCTGCTCGACCTGCTGAGCCTTGTTCAGGAACGGTTCGGTCTTACGCTCATCGGTTTCCACCTGAACCACGGGCTCCGGGCCGAGGCCGCTCGGGACGAGCGGTTCGTCCAGGCGTTGTTTCAACGCATGAAGCTGGAACTGGTCGTGGTTCGGGCGCGCGTCCGGCTCTACGCCCGGAGGCACAGGCTCGGGATTGAAGAAGCCGGCCGCACCCTGCGCTACCAGCACATGCTCCGGATTGCCCGCCGCAGGAACTGCAGCCGCATTGCGCTCGGCCACACCGCAGGCGATAACCTTGAGACGATGCTCCTCAACCTCTGCCGCGGCACCGGCTTGCCCGGACTCGCCGGCATCCCGGCCTGCCGGGACTTGTTCATCCGTCCGCTCATCGACCTCCAGCGTGCCGCCTTGCTCCGCCACCTCCAGGCCCGTGGTCTCAGTTGGGTAGAAGATACTACCAACCAGGTACTCGACTTCCGTCGTAACCTCATCCGGCATCGGGTCGTGACCCTGCTCGAAAGAATCAACCCCGGCGTCGTCGCCAATGCCCGTCGGACCGCGCGCCTGCTTGCCGATGAGAACGACTATCTTGACGAGCTCGCCGCAGCGGCCGCGGCAAGCTGTGCCCGACGTACTTCGGGCACGGTGCAGATTGACACCGTCCGATTCCGGGACTATAATACCGCTCTGAAGCGAAGAGTCGTCCGCTGGTTACTGCCCGGACTCGACTCCGCCGACGTAGAGCAGGTACTCAATCTGTGCCACGGCCGGTCCGGGAGGCGACTCGTACTGGGCCAGGGTCTGGTCGGACGACTGCACTCAGGCATCGCCGTGATGCACTTCACCAAGGAGTCTCCTCGAAATGGCTGACAAACCGCCGCGCGGCCGCGTCCTGACCCCGTTGTTCGTCTGGCTGCTGGTCTTTCTGGCCGCGTGGGCGGCCTGGACTTTCTTCTCCTCGCGCCGCGTGGGACGGGCCAGCATCGACTACACCGACTTCCTGCGTGAGCTCGACTCGGGCAACGTCGCCGAGGTCACGATTGTGGAACGCGATATCTCCGGCAGCCTCAAACTCCAGTCTGAGGTTCTGACCGACCGTGGTACGGTGAAGTACCGCGAGTTCAAGACCTATGCCCCTGATGACCCGAGTCTGGTTAGCCAGCTCAAAGAGAAGGGGGTCAGATATCGGGCCCGACCTGCCTCGCAGTGGCCGGCGCTCCTGGTCAGCATCCTGCCCTGGATTCTTGTCATCGGCATCTGGGTCCTGTTCATGCGCCGGATGTCCTCGGGCCAGGACCGGGCGTTCATGTTCGGCAAGTCCCGGGCCCGGCCGATGACTTCAGACCGACCTAAGGTCACGTTCAGCGACGTCGCCGGCGTGCAGGAGGCCAAGGAGGAACTGCGCGAGATAATCGCGTTTCTCAAGGCCCCGCAGAAGTTCCAGAAGCTGGGCGGCCGGATTCCAAAAGGGGTAATTCTGGTGGGCCCGACCGGCACAGGCAAGACCCTTCTGGCCAAGGCGGTTGCGGGCGAAGCCGGAGTTCCCTTCCTCTCGATTTCCGGCTCCGACTTCGTCGAGATGTTCGTTGGCGTCGGCGCGGCTCGGGTGCGCGACCTGTTCGAGCAGGGCAAGCGGAACGCGCCCTGCATCATCTTCATTGACGAGATTGACGCAGTCGGGCGTCAGCGCGGGGCCGGACTCGGCGGCGGCCACGATGAGCGCGAACAGACCCTGAACCAGTTGCTGGTGGAGATGGACGGATTCGAGACCACGGACGGCGTCATCATCATGGCGGCCACCAACCGGCCGGACATCCTCGACCGTGCCCTGCTGCGGCCCGGCCGGTTCGACCGTCAGATTGTCGTGGACCGGCCCGATGTCCAGGGCCGTGAGGAAATCCTCAAGGTCCACGTCCGCAAGATTACGGTCGCGCCGGATGTTGACCTGAAGGTCCTGGCCCGCGGCACGCCCGGATTCTCCGGCGCGGACCTGGCGAACATGGTCAACGAAGCGGCCCTGCTTGCCGCCCGCCGCGCTCGCTCCGCCGTCACGATGCAGGACTTTGAGGACTCAAAGGACAAGGTCCTGATGGGTGTGGAGCGCCGCAGCCTGCTTATCAGCGACCAGGAGAAGCGCTGGATTGCCTATCATGAGGCCGGCCATGCCCTGGTTTCACGCCTGATACCAGGAACCGACCCGGTGCACAAAGTCACGATTATCCCGCGCGGTCAGGCGCTCGGACTCACCCAGCGCCTGCCGCTCGACGACAAGCGCATCTACTCGCGCGAGTACTGCCTGGACCAACTGGCCATCATGCTCGCCGGCCGCGAGACCGAGAAACTCGTGTTCGGTGACGTTTCGACCGGCGCTCACAACGACATTGAGAACGCCACCACCCTGGCCCGCAAGATGGTTTGCGAATGGGGCATGAGCGACAAGGTCGGGCCCCTGACCTACGGGATGCAGGGCGAAGAGATTTTCCTGGGCCGGGAGCTCGGGATGCAGCGTACGTTCTCCGACGACACCGCACGGCTGATTGACGCTGAGGTCCGCCGGTTCGTGGACGAGCAGGCGGAACGGGCGCGCAATCTCGTCGTCCACAACCGCGACAAGCTCGACGCGCTCGCCGCCGGCCTGCTCGAACGTGAGGTCATCTCGGGCGAGGAAGTGGACCGGCTGCTCGGCATCACACCAGACGTGCCGGCACCGACGGTCGGCTCTTAACACCCGGTCTTGACAGAACAGACGATGAAACTGCACGGCTGCATCACCGCCCTCGTATCGCCTTTTCGGCAGGGCCGCCTCGACCTTGCCGGCCTGAAGCGCAACGTCAGCTTCCAGGTCAGGCACCGAGTCGCCGGTCTGCTCGTGGCCGGTTCCACCGGCGAAGCCCCGAACCTGTCCGAAGCTGAATGGGAGCGGTCCTTGGTTGCGGTCCGGGAGCAGGCCGGCACCAGAGTCAAGGTCATTGCCGGTACCGGCACCAACAGCACCAGCAAGTCGGTGCGGCAGGTGCGCAAGGCCGAGAAGCTCAGGGCCGATGCCGCACTTGTGGTTGCGCCCTACTACAACAAGCCTTCTCAGGAAGGGATGTACCGCCACTTCCGAACCGTTGCCGAGGCCACTGGCCTGCCGATTATCATCTACAACATCCCGCCGCGCAGTGTGGTCAACGTCCTGCCCGCGACGGTCGAACGCCTCGCTCACGACTGTCGCAACATCGTCGCGGTCAAGGAAGCATCAGGCAGCCTTGACCAGGCTACCGAAATCGTCAGCCGGTGCGGTGACCGGATTGCGCTCCTCTCCGGCGACGACTCGCTCACCCTGCCGATTCTCTCGGTCGGCGGCAAAGGGGTCATCTCGGTAGCTTCAAACATCGTGCCGCTCGACATCGTCAAGATGATTGAGCACTACTCGGCCGGAGAAGTCGAGCCGGCCCAGGGGCTGCACCGTCGGCTGTTTCCGCTCATCAAGGCCCTGTTCATCGAATCGAACCCGACCCCGGTCAAGTTTGCCATGGGTCTGCTCGGCATGGCCGCGGGTGAACCCCGGCTGCCACTGGTTCCACCCACACCCGAACACCAGCAGGCCATCAGGCAGGCGCTGCAGGACTACGGCCTGTCGGTCGGCTCGACCTGACCCGTCATGCGCGTGGTCGTGGTCGGCTGCGGCGGAAGGATGGGCAGCGAAGTCTGTCGTCTGCTCGAGGCACAGCAGGATGTGGCCCTTGTCGGCGGCATTGAGGCACCCGGCCACAAGCTCATCGGCACCAGCCTCGGGTCAGGCAGGGTCTCAGACCAGCTCGCTCGGGTCGTCGGCCAGGCTGACTGTATCGTGGACTTCTCGACGGCCGAGGCCACGGCGCCCAACGCCCGGATTGCGGCCCAGGCCGGCCGGCCCTTTGTTACCGGCGTAACCGGGCTGTCTGACACTGCGCTCGCCGTGCTCAGGGAATGCGCCGTCCGAATCCCGCTGGTTCATGCTCCCAACTTCTCAGTCGGTATCAGCCTCCTGACCCGGCTCGTAGTCGAGGCAGCACGCGCGCTCGGCGTGGACTATGACGTGGAGATTGTCGAAACCCATCATCGCCACAAGAGAGACGCACCCTCCGGCACTGCGCTCAGGCTGCTCGACGCCGTGAAGCAGGTAAGGGACATGACCGAGATGTCCGGCATTTCGGACCGTGGCCCGCACCTGCCCGGCATCGCGTCTCTGCGAATCGGCGATGTGGTCGGCGACCACACGGTCATCTTCGGCGGCCCGGGCGAGCGACTTGAACTCACCCACCGCGCCACCAGCCGCCAGGCCTTTGCCTCGGGCGTGCTGGCGGCAGTCAGATTCGTGTGCAACAAGAAACCCGGTTTCTACACGATTGACCAGGTCCTCGGCTGGACCCGGCCTGCGCCCTGAGGGCGAATCGAGGCCTGCTGACCTGACGTCTTGAATACTAGGGCGTCAGGTTAGTTCGCATGTCTCGACTTGCGTTGTCTTAGTCGCGGTCATGCGCGGGGTTCTGCGACTAGAAGAACGCCTAGCCGCCGATGGCCTTGGCCCAGCCGACCTTGAACAGCGGTACGACCGGTATCTTTGAGCCACTGCCCAGCTTCAGGCTGCCAAGACCCAGGCCGACGTGGGCGAAAACGCCCAGATAACTGAAACCGCCGTAGGCCCCGACATAGCTCGTAGTCAGGCCGTAGCTCTTGCCACTGACCGTACCGATGATGTTCGACCGGCCATAGCCGACCATGAACTGCGGGCTCAAGACCTTGGCCTTCTTGCTCAGCCTCAGACACAGGGCACCTTCGACCCCGCTGCCGCTCATGAAGTTCACGCTCGCCGGCAGGTAGATACCAGAGGCCGACACGCCGACGTAGCCATACCAGAACCGTGCGACCACGTTCAGACCGCACGGCGTGCCCACTGCCACTCCTGGTTCAGCCTGAAACCCGTACCGTGTCAGGTCGGGCAATTGCTGGCCGAATGTGCTGCTCGTCGCGGCAACCGCAGCCAGCAGCATTATCCAGCCCACGCAGGTTCTGTCACTGTTCATTATGCTTGACTCCTTTTGCACACTACCTTAGCAGGACAGCCTTGCAGGTCAAGTGCTGCCTGCGGTGGGAACAGCAGACCTGACCGTCGGCACGCGGGCCGGACAATCGGCGTTACATCAGAAGGCGGGGGCGGGTTGTGCCCGCCCCCGCACGAGTACTGTCTCGTGAGCTAGCGCAGCAGGACCGACTTGACGGTCTTCAGGCCGGACTGGGCTTCGAGTCTGTACAGGTAGGTGCCGTTGGCGACACTGCGGCCGGATTCGTCCTTGCCGTCCCAGGAGACGACATAGGACCCGGCTTCCATGTTGCCTTCGGCAAGCACACGCACGGCTCGGCCGCTGACATCGTAGACCGAGAGCCTCACGCGTCCTGCAACCGGCAACTGCCAGCGCACCAAGGCGCTGCGGCGCACCGGATTGGGCGACGCGGCAAGGCTTGTGGTCCTGGGAACGCGGCTGGCTCCGAACTCTGCCACGCCGACGTTGGGCGGGTCAGTCGTGTACTTGATGGCGTGCCCCGGAATCCAGGGTGAGACCCCGCGCGTGTAGGTGCCATCGAAGATGCACTGGATGGCAATCTGCTGTGTCGGGTCCTGAATCCCGACGGTCGCCGATGTGCCGGGCTGGACCGCGGTCAGGTACTGGAACAGGATTTCCGAGTTGCCGTCGGCGGCAGCCACGGTCGTGTCGAAGATAACGATCTGGTACTTGTCGAAGTTGGTACGCGCGGAGTAGTAGGCGACCGAGTCCCACTCGACGACGAAGCAGTGGTTCGTGGTATCATGATAGTACCAGACGCCACCGCCGGTCGGCGGGTAGATGTCGTCCCAGTTGATGAAGAGCGTCGGCATCGGGACCGTGCTCGTCGGCAGGGTCGAGTTGTTGTAGGCCGATACCGTGGTCGAACCGAAGGCGACCCAGCCGTTACCGCAGATTGAGACCTGAGTGTAGTTCTGGTTGTAGTACTTCACTCCGAACCCGGACGGCAGGCCGACGACCACGGTCTGGTCGTCTGACAGGGTCAGGCGCGTGCCCCGGCTCCGGATTTCAATCCAGGAGAACTGCGGGCGCTCGGTGTAGGTCGAGTCCACGTCATCATACGCCCAGTAGAGCGCGGGTTGACGCGGGCCGTCCGGAATCGGGTCGCAGACCCGGATTTCGCCGACGATAATCGTGAAGACCTGCTGGCCGAAGTAGCCGGCATCGGCATAGATGTCAAGGGTGCAGGGTATCGGGGTCTCCATCGGTATCGAGGCATCGGCCGTGACCGCGAAGTGATCCCCATGATTCGCGACGCTCGAGTCGTGCGACACCGTACCGTAGACCGCCTCTGAGTCGGGAACCGCGAGCCGAGGGTCGCCCGACCGCAGCACGGCCCGGACGTTGTAGGCATTGCCGATTCCTGAGTTGCGCAGCGTGACCACCAGATCCGCGGTCTCATTCGGGTCGAGTTTGCCGTTCGGGTTCCGGCCCAACGAGTCGCGCACGTCCTTGCTGACAAAGGCAAGAACCGGCGCTCCGACGCGCAAGGTCAGGTAGCTGACCCAGGTCGAGTCGAGGTTGTCCTTGCAGACCAGCGAGCAGGGGATGGCGTAGCCGTTGGGCAGGCCGGTGGCCACGGTCAGGCCGAAGCCCTGGCTGTTGTAGGCCGAATCGCCGCCGGCAATGTTGCCGAACGACTTGACCGAATCGGTTATGCTCACGCCCGCGGTGTGGGTAATCAGCCGGCCCGTGACGCTCGTGGCGGTCTGGGTGCCGTAGTTCTTGACCCAGGTTGGCAGGCGGAACGACTCACCCGGGTTGATGATACCGTCGCCGTTGCCGCCGGTCGAGTCATTGACTGAGCAACGCAGGTAGGAGACGAACTTGCCCGCGGCCATCACCACGATGGAGTCGAGGTAGGGGTAGTTGTTCGCCCCGGATACGGTGAGCTGCATCATGCCCGGGGTGAGCGGCGAGACGAGCAGGGTAACCTGGCCCGAACCATCGGTGAACCCACGGGCAAAGGTTTCCTCGCCCTTGACCAGACAGACCATCGCGGAGTCGACCGGGTTGGTGCCGTCGGTCACGGTGATGTTGACCGGGATTCCCGAGCCGATGTTGATTGCCGCGGGCTTGGTGACCGAGACATTGAACGCGCGGCCGGTCCAGATGGGCACGGCCGGCTCGCCGAACAGAGTCCGTTCATAGGCTTCCCAGCGGAACTTGGACGTGTCGGTTGTGACCGCAACCATGCTATGCCAGTAGTCCTTGCCGTAGGAGAGCGCCTCGCCCTGGGTGAAACGCCGGGGGGTGCGGAAGCCCAGAAGACCATAGCAGATGGAGTAGTTGAAGTACTCGGCGACCCTGACCCAGCCATAGCGCGTGTTCTTCATAACGCCGATGAAGCCGTTCGGCGCATGGAACGCCATGTTCTCGGCGATGCAGTCACCATTGGTGTTGCCGGTGGCATCCCATTCGCCGGTGTGACAGCAGACCGCGGTAATCATGGAGAGCTTATTGACATTGGTCAGCGCGTTCATTATTGGCGACGTGACGTTGCCGCCCATGCCGTACAGGTCAATCGAGCCGTGGGCGATGACCGCGGTGATGGGGTAACCGGACTGGAGCGAGTCAACGTAGCGCTGGACGCTGGGTGTGACCATGCCGCCGGTCGTGTACATCTTCAGGTCGAACCAAGGCGGTGTTGGCGTGGCATTGGCGATCGAGTCGTTGAATTCGTTCGAGAAGGTGACGTCGTTGCCGAGCAGCGACTTGCAGAACCAGCCGGTGTCGGGCGAGAACTCGTAGCGGAAGACTTTGGCGAGGTAGCGGGACATCTCGCCGACGCCGTCAAGGGTGATCATCCCGACATGGATGTCGGACAGGCAGTCAACCGAATCAGCCGGCTCTCCCCAGATGCCGTCGCCATCGGCATTCCACGAGCCGTCGAGGCAGGAGTAGTACATGTCGCAGGGCAGGTATTCGATGGGATAGCCTGAGACGTTGGCGTAGGCGCGGCGGAACTGGTTGGCCGGCCAGTCCTTGCGGGCAATGAAACAGAAGACCGTTGACCAGGTGGTCTCCGCGTCCTTGAGGAAGTTGCGCATCTTGTCCGCGGTGTCAACGCCTGGATAGACCGCGCAGACCGAGTCAATCTCGACAATCTTCGAACGCCAGCCCTGGCGGGTGCGCCAGTCACGCAGCGGGATGAGCGAGTCACGATAGCCGCGGTGGGTAAGAATGACGTGCTCGAAAGTGCCCGCCGGCAAAAAGGCCGAGCCGAGTTCCACCGTCTTCTTCGGCGGTGCGAAGCGGTCAACGTCCTGCGGGTTGACCACCAGGCGCTTCACTTCGTTGCCGTGCATGGCAAGCTGCAGCTCGCTGCGTCGGGCAGCGTGGACCTTGCCCTCGGTGTAGTTCACCCGCACCACAAGGCGGCTGATGACCGAGAGCGTGCCGGTGACCGGGTTGTAGCGAACCGGGAAGACCTGAAACGCGGCCAGCCGATAGCCGGACTTGGTTCCGACCGTAACATACTCGGCCGGCTGAGCAGGAAATGGACCGTCAACGCCGTAGTAGGTCGGGTTCGGTTCGACGAAGGGGAACTGCGGCGGGTTATCCATGTACGGCTCAGGATACTGAACCGGAATCACGTTGTAGCTACCCGAAACCGGTTCCTCACGCAGGTCAAGAACCTCGAGGCCGGTGACTTCTGCGGTTGCCGGAATCACAACCTGAACCGGAACCACCGGCAGGTCAGGTGCACCCAGCTTCTCAAGGTGCGGGTAGCCGGCAAAGCTCACGGTCGTGTAGCCGTTCTCGGTGCCGAGTTTCAATGCCTCAGACGAGTAGGAGAACGTCTGGGTCACGTGTCCGGCAAAGCCGAGCGAGACGGCGAGTACCAGAGCAAGAACGCTCATACTGCGCATACGAACCTCCTTAGAGAGTTTGTGACGACCAATAAGGCAACATCATCCCGGTAACGGGATGATAGTGAGGCCATCTTTCGTTGAGTCTGACCTATCATTATACCCCCTCCGGCGCCATGTCAACATCTGACCCGACGCCGGCCGCAAGACGGCTGGGAATCAGCTCGCCCGCTACTTACCGCAGATCGGGCACTTCTGGTCGATCCGGTCGGGTGCCACCGGATGGCTCACATCCTTCAACTCGCCACGGTCGGCATGGCGATGGTATTCGTAGCACTGCGTGACGAACCCCTCACGCGGGGTCAGTGCCGGTTCGTACCAGAAGTACAGATACTCGGCCGCGTGCGCCTTCAGGGCCTCACGCAGGTCGCGTTCGGCCCGACCAATGTACGTAATCTGTCTCGGCTCCCGACCCAGGCAGTAGACGCCACCGACCCGACAGGGAACCGAGATGTCGACCTGTAGCGGTCGCAGTGCATTAGTACCGCGCATAGTGCCTCCACAATAATGCAGGCGGAGCCTTCAAGCCCCGCCCTGCTCTCTTGACCATCGAAGTAACCACGAACGCCTTTCGACGTCCAAGCAATAATAGCGCAATCAGGCCTCATGTCAATCAGGTGCACTGTGGCTGGCACCGGTTCCGGCCTGGGCCTTCAGTTCTGCCGCGCTCAACCGGATTTGACCGACGGTGACTCCTGCCCTATCATTAGCACTCTGACAGGCCAGCCGCAGCCGGCCTGGAGGAGCCAGACCGGAAGCCTTGTTCCCACGAAGAGGGCCCCAACAGGCCTGATTCGAAGGGGCGACTTCGCCCGCGAGCTTCCAGAGTGACTTTCTTGAGGAGTAAGAATGAACGGTACTACCGTAACCGCCGAACGTCGGTTGGGCGTCGTGGCCGTGTTCGTTGAGAGCCGGATTGAGGCCGCGCCCAGCGTGAATGCGGCGCTGAGTGACCACGCCGCCATCGTGGTCGGTCGCATGGGTGTCCCTTACCGGGAGAAGGGAATGTCGGTCATGGCCGTCATCGTTGACGGGACGACCGACGAAATCGGCGCGCTGACCGGCAAGCTGGGTTCGATTCCCGGCGTGTCGGTCAAGGCCGCGCTCAGGAAGCAGCCCAGCGCATGAACATCACCAAGGATGAGGGGGGACGCGACTTCATCGTTGACGGCGCGATTGAGGCAATGCTTGCGGCCGCCCGGCCTGACCCGGGTCGTGTGCGCGAAGTCCTTGCCCGGTCGCTTGCCAAACGGCGGCTCAAGCCCGAGGAACTGGCCACACTGCTATCAGTCCAGGACCCTGAGGTGTGGGCCGAGGTGTTTGACGCCGCGTACCGACTGAAACAGGGGGTCTATGGCAACCGCATCGTCCTGTTCGCGCCGCTCTATGTCGGCAACCGGTGTGTGAACAACTGCGCCTATTGCGGATTCAAGTCGAGCAACCGCGATACGGTCCGCAAGACCCTGAGCGACGACGAACTGCGCCGCGAGCTCGTCGCCCTGGAGAACCAGGGGCACAAGCGATTGATTCTCGTCTGGGGCGAACACCCGGACTATCCGGCGGAGGAGATGGCCCGTGTCGTCAGCCTGGTCTACTCGACCAGGGCCGGCAAGGGCGAGATACGACGCGTGAACATCAATGCCGCGCCGCTCGATGTTGCCGGGTACCGCACGATGAAGCAGGCAGGCATCGGTACGTATCAGGTGTTCCAGGAGACTTACCATCACGATACCTATCGCAGGATGCACCCGCCGAACACGCGCAAGGGCGACTACCTTTGGCGCCTGATGAGCCACGACCGCGCCATGCAGGGCGGGGTCGACGATGTGGGCATCGGTGCGCTGTTCGGGCTCTACGACTGGCGTTTCGAGGTCATGGGCCTGCTGCTGCACGCGATTCACCTGGAACAGCGCTGGGGCATCGGCCCCCACACCATCAGCTTTCCGCGCGTCAACGTCGCCTCGAACGTGAGGCTCGACCGCACGTACTTCGTATCGGACGATGATTTCAAGAAGGTCATCGCGGTGCTGCGCCTGGCCGTGCCCTACACTGGCCTGATTCTCACCGCGCGTGAGACGCCGGAGTTGCGGCGCGAGGCTCTGCGTCTCGGCGTCTCGCAGATTGACGCGGGCTCGCGCATCGAACTGGCGTCCTACCAGGAATGCAGAGACGGCGCGTGCCAGGAGCTGAACCGAGAGCAGTTCGAGCTGCATGACACCCGACCGCTCGACACGGTCGTGCGCGAGTTGATTCAAGATGGCTATGTTCCGAGCTGGTGTACGTCGTGCTATCGACTGGGTAGAACCGGCGAGCACTTCATGGAGTTTTCTATCCCAGGGTTCATCAAGCGCTACTGCACGCCAAATGCGCTTACTACCCTGGCCGAGTACTTGACCGACTACGCGTCGGCGGAGACGCGTCAGGCCGGCCTGGCGCTCATCGACCGTGAGGCTAGTGGTATCGAGGACATGGAGATTCGCCAGCAGGTCCGTGACCGGGTGGCGAGGATTATGACCACCGATGAAAGAGACCTCTGCTTCTGACATGGAGAGAACACCAAAGTCACTGCGTCTGCACATCGGTATCTTCGGACGCCGCAACGTAGGCAAGTCCTCGCTGCTGAACGCGCTCACGCGCCAGCAGGTTTCGATCGTCTCCGACACGCCGGGCACGACCACCGACCCGGTCGAGAAGCCGATGGAACTGCTGCCGCTGGGGCCGGTCCTGTTCATCGACACCGCAGGAGTGGATGACGTTGGCGCCCTGGGCGCGCAGCGGGTCGACAGGACGCGCCGGATTCTCGACCGGACCGACCTCGGCCTGATCGTGTCCGACGCCGGGCAGTGGAGCGGCTTCGAAGATACGGTTCTCGCCGAACTCAGCCGCCGTCGAGTGCCGGTCGTAGTTGTGTTCAACAAGTGCGACCTGGCCCGGCCCTCAGTCGCCCTCGAACAGCAACTGGCAAAGCAGGGCGTGAAGACCGTCAGCACCGACGCGGCGCATGGCGAGGGCATCGCGGCCCTGCGCGAGCTGCTGGTCGCCAGCGCGCCGGACGACTTCATCGCGCCGCAGACGGTCATCGGTGACCTGCTGCCGCCGGCAGGACTTGCGGTGCTCGTCGTCCCCATCGACAAGGAAGCGCCCAAGGGTCGCATAATCCTGCCCCAGGTCCAGACCATCCGCGACCTGCTCGACCACGGGCAGTATTCGGTCGTGGTCAGAGAGCACGAATTGAGAGATGCGCTGGCGCGACTGAAACAGGCGCCGGACATCGTCGTCACCGATTCTCAGGCCTTTGCCGAAGTCGCGCGTGTCACGCCGCGCAGCGTGAAGCTGACATCATTCTCGATTCTCTTTGCTCGGTTCAAGGCCGACCTCACGGTGATGGTCCAGGGAGCGACCGCAATTGACCGGCTGAAACCGCACGACAGAGTGCTGGTGGCGGAGAGTTGTACGCATCATCCCATCGGTGATGATATCGGGCGGGTGAAGATACCCAACTGGCTCAGGCAGCGCGTCGGTGGCAATCTGACGTTTGATACCCATCAGGGCCACGACTTTCCCGACGACCTCTCGCCGTACCGCCTTGTGATTCACTGCGGGGCGTGCATGACCAACCGTCGGGCCGTGCTCAATCGCATCGCTCGCTGCCGTGAGCAGGGGGTGCCGATTACCAACTACGGTCTCACTATCGCTTACTCCCTCGGCATCTTCGAGCGCGCGCTTGAGCCGTTCCCGGCCGCGCTGGATGTCTACCGTGCTTGGGCCACGGCGACAAGATGACCCTGCGCAGAACGGAGATACTGAACTGGCTCAGAGAAACTGACCCAGCGAGGCTCGAGTCACTCTGGCAGGAAGCAGACCGTGTACGCAAGAACCACGTCGGCGACGAGGTTCACCTGCGCGGACTCATCGAGATATCAAGCTTCTGCCGACGAAGCTGCCTCTATTGCGGCATCCGTCGCCAAAGGAACCTGGAGCGCTACCGGATGTCCGAGCACGAGATTCTCGCCTGCGCCCACCGAGCGGTCAGGCTGGGCTACGGCACGGTCGTGCTTCAGTCAGGCGAGGACTCTGAACTGACCTGTGACTCCGTCGCGCGAACCGTCAGGCGCATCAAGGTCGAGACTCCACTCGCCGTTACCCTCTCGCTGGGCGAGCGAGGGCTTGGCGAGCTGGCGGCATGGCGCGAAGCCGGGGCCGACCGCTATCTGCTCAAGCACGAGACCTCAGACGCGGAACTCTTCCGCCGCATTCACCCGGTCAGGGACATGACCGAAACGTCCGACATCCCGGGTTCCCCCAATCAGCGAATCGAACTGCTCCGGCAGGCCCGGGCATTGGGCTACGAAATCGGCTCGGGCGTGATGGTCGGTATTCCCGGGCAGACTTTCGAGTCCCTGGCCGATGATATCATGCTGTTCCGCGACCTTGACCTCGATATGATTGGTTGTGGTCCGTTTGTTCCGCATCCGGACACGCCACTCGGTCGAGGAGCCGGAGCGGACCCGGTCCGGCGCGGGGGGACAGAGCCGCTTACCGAGTCGTTACAGGTGCCACCCACGGATCTGATGACCACCAAGGTTGTCGCCTTGACCAGGCTGGTTTGTCCGGATGCGAATATTCCTTCCACGACGGCCCTGGCTACCGTGAATAGAGAGCACGGCCGCGAACTCGGACTGCAGCGCGGCGCCAATGTCTGGATGCCCAATCTGACTCCGCCCAGGTATCGGGTGCGGTACGACATCTACCCGGGCAAAGCCGCCGTCAACGACGACGTCGAGCGTTATCACGAGAGCCTGCTCTCGGTTATCGCCGCGCTCGGCCGCCGGCCCGGCAAGGGACCCGGCAGCAGACTGCACCTGCCAGATGCCGTCTGAACCGGAATGCCGGTCGCGTCAGGCCACGTCGGTGAAGGGGAAGGGGGTCTTGAGCTCGGGCCGCCGGTACTCGGGCAGGAGTATCGGTGAGCAGCGCTCCTTCGGCACCCTGGTGGCTTTTAGTTCGGCCTCGAACGCGACCACGTGTCTGAACCCGACCCCATCAGGCGACGTGGACCTGGCGGCGTCAACCGCGGCAGCACCTGCGCGCCGACCGAACACGAGGATGTCCAGGAGTGAGTTACCCATCAACCGGTTGCGGCCATGGATGCCGCCCGCTACTTCGCCCGCGGCATAGAGGTTTTTCACGCCGGTGAGTCCGTGCTCGTCAATCAGCACGCCGCCGTTCTGGTAGTGCTGGGTCGGGTAGGTGAGAATCGGCTCCTTGTCCATGTAGATGCCGAATCGCTCGAACTGGTGGTACATTGCGGGCAGGTTCTTCTTGACTGCGCCCGGGCCCTTGAGTACTTCGATGAGCGGCGTGTCGAGCCAGACTCCAAGTCGCCCGGTGGGCGTGACTACTCCAAGTTTTCTGCCCTTGCACTCGCGGATGATGGCCGAGGCCGTGACGTCGCGGCTTTCGAGCTCGTAGATGAACCGGTTACCATCGGCATTCACGAGATGTGCGCCCACCCCGCGGACCTTCTCGGTGATGAGCAGGCCGAGAATCTGCTCCGGGTAGACGGCACCGGTCGGGTGGTACTGAATGGTGTCAATGAACGCGAGCTTCGCGCCCGCGCGGTACGCCAACACCAGCCCGTCCGCAGTCGCACCGTAGTGGTTGGTGCACGGAAAACCCTGGACGTGGAGCCGGCCGCAGCCGCCGGTGGCGATGATGGTCGCCTTTGCCCGCACGACGAAGTGCTCGTGGGTTTCGAGGTTCACGAATGCGGCCCCGGCGCAGGCACCCTTGTCGTCGGTCAGCAGTTCGACCGCGGCGCAGTACTCAATCAAAGCGAGGTTCTGATTGCGGAATTCGTCGCGCAGGGTGCGCATGATTTCTGCGCCGGTGTAGTCCCGGGCCGCGTGCATCCGTTTGCGCGAGGTGCCGCCGCCGTGAATCGTAATCATCGTGCCGTCGGCTTCTTTGTCGAACATCGTGCCGAGTTCGTCGAGCCACTCGATGACACCAGGCGCGTCCGAAACCAGCGCGCGCGCCAGGGCCGGGATGTTCTTGAAGTGACCGCCACCCAGGACGTCGAGGTAATGCCGCTCCGGCGAGTCGTTGGGCTTGTCTGCCGCCTGGATGCCGCCCTGCGCCATCATCGTGTTGGCGTCGCCGATGCGGAGCTTGGTGACGGTCAGTACTCTGGCGCCGCGTGCGGCTGCCACGAGCGCGGCCGCGACGCCGGCGCCGCCGGCGCCGATGATGAGCACGTCGGTGTCATACTTGGGGTGTTCGGGGTCGAACTTCTTCAGATTGACCAGGGGCCAGGCTTCGAGTACGTCGGCCAGTTCATGCGGAGTCCGGTCGCCTGAGTTCGGACCGACCGCCAGGGCCCGCATCGATGACTCGATGTAGTCAGGGTGAAAACCCTTGAGCAGCTCCTTCTTGGCGTCGGCGCCGAGCAGGGGAATCTTTGCCTGCTTGATTCGTTCCTCGCGGGTCGCTTCGAGCCGCCTGACCGATTCCTGCATTGAAGCCGGGTACATCATTCCCTCCCTACGGCTCGACGTCGCGCTCTTTGTAGAACTTCTCGGACAACTCGGCCTCAGTCATCTTGCAGAGTCGGTCCAGGCCGGGCTCGAACTTGCCCGCCCTGACCTCCTTCATTCGCTCTGCCAGGTGGCCTGCCTTTGGTGCGAGTTTGGCACCGTACAGCCGCCGCGCCAGCAGCGCGACGTTGTAGTGGACAATCTCCGCCGGGCATCGTGAGGCACACAGCCCGCACATGATGCAGTCGAAGGACATGTCGGCGACCTTGGCGATGTCACCGCGAATCGCGGCGTTGATGTAGCCCATGACGTCGATGTCCTGGGGGCAGGCTTTGGTGCAGGAGTTGCAGGCGATGCAACGCATGACTTCCGGATAGAACCTCACCAGCACCTGGGTATCGGCCGGCTCCCGGGCGATGTCGTACTGCTTCTTGTTCGCCGGATAGAATGGTATCTGAGTCAGGTACATGCCGTCTTCGGCCACGGTCTGGCAGGCGAGCCCGACCTTGAGTTTGTAGCTGTCCCGTGTGCGATAGACCGTGCCGCACGCGCCGCAGAATCCGCCCCGGCATCCGCAGCCGCGGATGAACCTGAACCCCGCGTACTCCATCGCCTTCATAATCGTCAGCTCACTGGGCACCTGGTACGGCTCGCCCATCACGTGGATGGTAATCAGGTCGCCGGGGACGCTGTTCGTCTCCTGCCCTTCGCTTCTCGTCGCCGGCTTCTTTGTCTCAGCTTCTGTCTTCGGCCTTTTTTTCCTGCCTGCCATGCTTCAGTCTTTCCTGTACTCGGCCACGCCCTGCTCATACAGGTCGCCGCCGTAGATGTCGTTGATGACGATTGCGGGGAAGTCCTCAACATTCAGTTCGCGCACCGCCTCCGGGCCGAGGTCTTCGTAGGCGATGACCTTCGCCTGCCTGATGCTGCGGGCGATAAGTGCGCCGGCACCTCCTACTGCGGCGAAGTAAACAGCGCCGTGCCGCTTCATCGCCTCGAGCACCGGCGGGGTCCGATTCCCTTTGCCGATCATCCCGCGCATGCCGTGTTCCATCAGAAGCGGCGAGTAGACGTCCATGCGGTACGACGTTGTCGGGCCGGCCGAGCCGATGACCTGACCCGGTTTGGCCGGAGCCGGGCCGACATAGTAGATGACCGCGCCTGAGAGCTCGAAAGGCAGCTTCTCACCGGCCCTGATTGCTTCGAACAGTCTCTTGTGTGCGAGGTCGCGGCCGGTGTATATCGTGCCCGAGATGAGCACCGAGTCTCCGGCGCGCAGGTCTTTCACGGTCGCTTCCGTCAGGGGAGCAGTGATTCTCTTTGCCATGTTGTGCTCCTAAAGAACTGCGGTCTTGTGCCGGGCCGCGTGGCAATTGATGTTCACGGCGCAGGGCATGGTCGCGATGTGGCACGGAAACGCCTCGACGAACACGGCGAGAGCGGTGACACGCCCGCCCAGTCCCTGCGGCCCGATGCCGAGTTTGTTGATACGTAACAGGAGGTCCTGTTCCATCTCAGCGTAGAACGGGTCCGGATGAGTGGAACCGACCTCACGCAGCAGTGCCTTCTTGGCGAGCATCGCGCACTTCTCGAATGTCCCTCCGATGCCGACGCCGACGATTACCGGCGGACACGGGTTCGCCTTGGACCGAGCCACGCGGTCGACGACGAACTTCTTGATGCCCTCGGCGCCATCCGCTGCGGAGAGCATCTTCACCTCGCTCATGTTCTCGCTGCCGCCGCCCTTGGGCTGGACCACGACCTTGAGCCTGTCTCCGGGCACGATGTCGGTGTAGATGATGGCCGGCGTGTTGTCCTTCGTGTTCTCGCGCCGCAGCGGGTCTTTGACAATTGACTTCCTGAGGTAGCCTTCGGTATAGCCTTTGGCTACGCCCTGCTGCACCGCATCGTACAACTCGCCACCCTTGATGCGCAGGTTCGAGCCGACCTCAAGCCAGACCACGGCCCAGCCCGTGTCCTGACAAATCGGCATCATCTCGCGGCGGGCAATTGCCTCATTCTCGAGCAACTGGTCCAGGATGTTCCTGCCCGCCGGCGATTCCTCGACTGTCAGGCCGTGCTTGAAGGCACGAACCACATCGTCACCCAGCAGGCAGTTCGCCTCGATGCAGAGCCGCGCGACCGTGTCACGCACCTGCCAGTACGGAATCTCCCGCAGCGGTACCTGGTCCTGGGTTTTGGGTCTCGGGCTGCGGGACTTGGCGGTTGGTTTCTGCTCTTTCGCCTTTGCTGTCCTGGCTTTCGGTTTGGTCTTCTTCACGCATCCTCCTCAGAGCGCGTGTTCCAGCACCCAGATTTCCGGAGACTCGGGCAGGCTCCCGGCCGTCACCTCGACCTCGGGCACACCGAGGAGCTTCACGTTGCCCTGTCCTTCTGTGAATCGGTCCACGCCGACGATGGGCATGCTGGTCTTCTTCGTTGCGAAGTGCATCGGGATAATGACCTTTGCCCTCAGCAGAGCCGCGGTCCGGTGCGCTGCGTCCGGGCCGATTGTGAAATAGCCACCCACCGGCAGGAGCACCACGTGCACCGCGCCGATGGCTTCGGCCTGCTCGGCCGGGATGTGTCCCAGGTCGCCGAGGTGCGCGAGGCGCAGCCCTTCATCCTCGAACACGAAGACGATGTTGCTTCCGCGTTCCCGGCCCCGGCTCTCATCGTGGAAAGTCGCAAAGCCCGTAACCTTCACAACGCCGGCCCTGCCGCCGCGCACGGTCTTGATGACCCGGGGCGAACCGGGCAGGTCATCGGTGTAGTTATGGTCGAGATGGTCGTGGCTCACGGTGACAAACTCGGCTTGCTCCTCGATGGGCCCATAGTTCACCGCGCAGTTGAAGCAGCCCGGCTTGTACGGGTCGGTGATGATGTGCGTTCCGTCAGACGCGGCCAAGAGGAATGCAGCATGGCCCAGGTACTTGATTCTCATGCTGACCGCCGGCTGCTCTCTGTCAACTGCCTGCTGCCCTGTGCCTACGCGGTCGGGACGACCGATACGCGGCGCTTGTCTTTGCTCACGCGCTCGAACCTGACCGTGCCGCTGACCAAGGCAAACAACGTATCGTCTTTGGCGCGTCCCACGTTCAAGCCCGGCATGATGCGTGTCCCGCGCTGACGGACCAGGATGCTGCCCGAGGTGACTGATTCAGAACCGAATGCTTTGACTCCAAGGCGCTGTCCCGGGCTGTTGCGACCATTCTTGCCCGAGCCGCCGCTCTTCTTATGTGCCATGAGGTAGACTCCTTAATCTGCCGATTGTATCGAGGAACAGAATTATACTTCAGCCCGCACAGGAGTCAAACAACCGATGTTAACCCAATCACGAGATTGACTGCCACGAAGTACGCGAAGTCCGAGGGGAGGGCCAGGAGACCGAGGTGCATCCATCTTTTCGTGCCTTTCGTGCTCTTTTTGGCTCGATGTCGGATTCCGGGTGTTACCTGCCCGACACCGGATAACGATATCCGGCAAGGAAACTGCGTCCATGGCCGGACCTGCTGGCGCGACCGCACTCGCGCCTGAACCGCGAACCGGCGGCTTCAGTGCTCGCGACTCTGCTCAATCGCCCGCTCACGGCTCTGCCTGGCGAACCGGCACAACGCCCGACACACCGCGCGCCTTCTCATCTACTGCTGTGTCTGGCAGAGAAACCGCCCATCAAACCGGCTCCAGACCCGGCTTCTGCTCCAGCCCGGGGAACGATTCCCGGATTCGCTCCCCCTGCCGCGTCCAAGGACACACCAAGGGCCGGTATCACAACATAACACATTAAAAAAGAGCAAGTTGAAGAAACAACCCAGCCCGACACAAACCAGGGCAGGATGGCGGGTTCACCTCCTGCCACCCTGCCCTATGTCCTGTATCCTGCATTCTGTCTACCGTGTGCTGTGTCCTGTCTACTGCCTCATCTCATCAGCACTGCCTTCTTCACGCTCCTGAATTCAGGCACGTCCAGGCGGTAGAAGTGGGCGCCGTTGGTTCGTGCCCCTGCGGCCGATTGACAACATGGCCACGGAACAGGCGGCTGTCCACGATTACCCCAACCTTAGGAGCGCCATTCATGACGGCTCGGTTGCAGTATCAGTCGGCGGGATGACGTCCGGGTTTTGGGGACTTGCATCCGGTTCCTCACGGCTTGTAGGTCTGAGTCGCTCAAAGCCGGAATCCGCCTATCCCCGTATCATGTCTAAGGTTATGTATAGTGATGCCAGATGAAAAGAAAGGTCCGGTCACCGAGCTTGAGGAAAGCCTGGTAAAGCTCGACTCGGACTGTAAACGATTGCAGCAGGATTACTTGCGTGCCTTGGCCGATTTCGACAACTATCGCCGGCGCGTAGAGAGAGACCTTGAGGCTAATCAGCGGATTGCGTTGGAGAGCCTGCTGGTGGACCTGCTGCCCGTGCTTGATAACTTCGAGCGGGCAGTCGCGGCGGCGGAGAAAGAAGCGGCAGCGGGTAATGTGCGGAAAGGTATCGAATTGATACACCGTCAGTTGCGCGATGTTGTATGCAAGCACGGCGTGGCTGATTATTCGTGTATCGGGCAAGAGTTTGACCCGCGAAACGCCGAGGCGATCGGCTACGTCGAGTCGGCCGAACACGCGCCGAACACAGTGGTGACCGAGGCATGCAAAGGCTACACATGCCAGGGCAAGGTTCTGAGGCCGGCTCGGGTGATTGTGGCCAGGCCCAAGGATTCTGGCGTTGAGGAAATCGAATCCGGAGCAGTCGAGACTGAGCGAGAGTAGTAGAGTCCAGATTGGGAATTGAGCGCTATTCAGGAGGTTTGTGATGGCGAAAGTAATCGGGATTGACCTGGGCACAACGTTTTCGTGCGTGGCCGTGATGGAGCGAGGACAGCCGGTGGTGATTCCGAACCCTGAGGGCGGCAGAATCACGCCGTCTGTGGTCGCTCTGGGCAAGGAGCGGCTGGTCGGAACTCTGGCCAAACGGCAGGCAGTGATAAACCCGGAGTCTACTGTATATTCAATCAAGCGGTTCATGGGGCGCAGGTACGCGGAGGCGGTGGAAGAGGCCAAGCGCGTGCCGTTCCGCGTGGTCGAGAACGCGAACGGTGACGCCTGGGTCGAGGTTGAGGGCAAGCGGATGTCGCCGCCCGAGGTGTCGGCGATGGTCCTGCAGTACCTGAAGAAGGCGGCCGAGGCCTACTTGGGCGAGGCCGTGACCAAGGCGGTGATAACGGTGCCGGCGTACTTCAACGATTCGCAGCGCCAGGCGACCAAGGACGCGGGCAAGATCGCGGGCCTGGACGTGCTGCGCATCATCAACGAGCCGACCGCGGCAGCCCTGGCGTATGGCCTGGACAAGAAGAAGTCCGAACGCATCGCCATTTACGACCTGGGTGGCGGTACGTTCGACATCTCGATTCTGGAGATTGGCGAGGGCGTGTTCGAGGTGAAGTCAACCAACGGGGACACCCACCTGGGTGGCGATGACTTCGACCAGCGGATTATGGACTGGGTAATTGCGGAGTTCAAGCGCGAGAACGGCATTGACCTGTCCCGCGACAAGACCGCGCTCCAGCGGATCAAAGAAGCGGCGGAGAAGGCGAAGTGCGAGCTTTCGACCTCGATGGAGACTTCAATCAACCTGCCTTTCATCACCGCAGATGAGAAGAGGGGGCCGCTGCACATTGACTTGCGTCTGACTCGGTCCAAGCTTGAATCGCTGGTCGAGGACCTGGTGCAGCGCTCGCTCGAACCGGTGAAGCGGGCACTGACCGATGCCAAAGTTACACCGCGCGACATTGACGAGGTCATTCTTGTCGGCGGTCAGACCCGGATGCCCCGGGTGCAGCAGGTTGTGCGCGAGTTCTTCGGCAAGGAGCCGCACAAGGGAATCAACCCGGACGAGGTCGTAGCCATCGGCGCGGCGATTCAGGGTGCGGTACTGGCCGGTGAGGTCAAGGATGTCGTGTTGCTTGATGTGACGCCCCTGTCACTGGGCATCGAGACACTCGGCGGCGTGATGACCAAGATTATCGAGCGGAACACGACGATTCCGGCGCGCAAGAGTCAGATATTCACGACCGCGGAGGATGGACAGCCGGCAGTGACCGTGCACGTGCTGCAGGGTGAGCGGGAGATGGCACAGGACAACCGAACCCTGGGTCGATTTGAGCTGGCCGGGATTCCGCCGGCGCCGCGAGGCACGCCTCAGATTGAGGTGACGTTCGATATCGACGCCGACGGCATTCTGCACGTGACCGCCAAAGACAAGGCCACCGGCAAGGAGCAGAGCATCAAGATTACCGCCTCGTCCGGTCTGTCCAAAGACGAGGTGGACCGGATGGTCGGCGAGGCTTCGGCTCACGCGGCGGAGGACCGGCGCCGGCGCGAGCTTGTTGACAGCCGGAACAAGGCGGATACGCTTATCTACCAGACCGAGCGTACCCTCAAGGACTTCGGCGACAAAGTGCCGGCCGCAGAGAGGAAGCAGATTGATGATGCTATCGCCAACCTGCGTCAGTCGGTGAAAGGTGACGACAAGGCCGCGATTGACGGCGCAATCGAGCAGTTGCAGAAGGTGAGCTACAAGCTCGCCGAGGAGATGTACCGGCAGAAAGAAGCCGGGGTTCAGTCCGGGCCCGAGCCCGGCGCGGCGAGCGGGGAACAGCAGTCTGGAAAGAAGGTAGACGCAGACTATACGGTCATCGACGAGGAAAAGAAGTAGCGCCCAGCGCGTGCAGGGACGCGCTTTCAACCGGACGCTGGAGGGCAGAAGCCCTTCGGCGTGCGGCTTATGGCGCTTTGGCAGACATGGGGCTGGCTAGACGATGGCGGCAACCAAGCGTGACTACTATGACGTGCTGGGCGTGTCGCGCAACGCGACCGCGGCCGACGTGAAGTCGGCATACCGGCGTCTGGCCAAGGAGTACCATCCGGACCGAAACCCCGACAACCGGGCCGAAGCCGAGGAGAAGTTCAAGGAGCTGTCTGAGGCATACGAAGTGCTGGCCGATGAGAGCAAGCGACGCCTGTATGATGCCTATGGACATGAAGGCGTGTCGCGGCAGTTCGGGCCCGGCGGTTTTGATTTCCGGCGCGACTTCACCCACACGGAGGACCTGTCTGATATCTTCGATGACCTGCTGCGCGGGTTTGGCGGTCGGTTCGGCTCGGGCGGGCTGTTCGACGTTGTCTTCGGTGCACGCGGCTCGGACGCCGGCCGTGCCGCGCGGGGCGGAGACGTCAGGATACGAATGCCCCTGACCCTGGAGGAGATTGCCGCGTCGGTTACAAAGGAGGTCAGCTTCGCCCGGTTCGAGATGTGTTCTGATTGTCACGGTGCAGGCGGGACCGGCCGAGAGGTGTGCGCTGCGTGCCGCGGTCAGGGCCAGGTGCGCCATCGTTCAAACTCCGTCTTCGGGCAGTTCGTGCACGTCAGCGTCTGTCCAGACTGCTCAGGCGGAGGTTTCCGGGTGAAGGAGCGATGTCCAACCTGTGGGGGTGAGGGGCGAGTGCGCCGGCAGCGGACGTTGAAGGTGAGGATCCCGGCCGGGGTGTCGTCAGGCAACTACCTGCCGCTGCACAACGAAGGTCACTTCGGTCCGGGCGGAACCGGGGACGTGCTGGTTGAGATTGTGGAGAAGGAACATCCATTGTTCCTGCGCCAGGGCGATGACGTGGTGATCGAGCTGCCGGTTTCGATTACCACCGCAGTCCTCGGGGGCAAGACCAAGGTGCCGACACTGAACGGGGACAGAGAGATAGAGATACCGGCCGGGACCGAGTCGGGCACTGTCTTGCGCATGCGTGGGGCAGGGATAAGGCATCTCGACGGCGGCACCGGAGACCTCCTGGTTCGCGTGGCGGTCCACGTGCCGAAGAGGCTTTCCCGTGAAGAAAAAGCCCTGCTGCGCAAACTGGAAGAGCAGGCAGTTGAGAAGGTCCCAGGTCCGAGGAAGCCGGCATAGTGGAGCTGTTCTTCTGTCCGGAGCGGCCGGTCCATGGCAGAGTCGAGTTGCGCGGAGCTGAGGCCGGGCACATCAGTCGGGTGCTGAGACACAGGCCCGGAGACCTAATCCATGTGACCGACGGCCAGGGGAGTGAGTACGAGGTCGTCCTTGATTCGGTGACCCGGGAACGAGTGAGCGGTACCGTGAAGAAGACCCGCGTCCGGCCGCGCGAGCCGCGACAGCGCATTGGACTGGCCCAGGCGGTGCTCAAGGGAGATAAGCTGGCCCGGGTTTGTGAGGGCGCGACCGAGCTTGGCATCACGCAGTTCATCCCTGCCGTGACCGCACGGACGGTCGGCCGACTGGGCGAAGCCCGGCGGGCACGCCTGCGTCAGGTAGCTCTGGCTGCGCTGAAGTCAAGCACCGGCACGATGCTGCCTGATATCACGCCGGTCACGGACCTTGAGGGTTTGGTCGGTCTTGCCGAGCAGTACGACCAGACAGTGGTCGGCTATGAGGAAGAGCGATGCGCGCGACTGAGCAGCGTGCTTCGGCCGGATGCCGGGTCGGTGCTTGTCGTTATCGGGCCTGAGGGCGGCTTTGAGCCGCAGGAGATTTCTTTCCTGAGCAGGGCCGGGGCAGGCGTGTTCACCCTTGGTCCGAGGAGGCTGCGAGCCGAAACCGCGGGCGTGGTTGCCGTGGGTGCGGTCATGCAGCTACTGGACGAGACGTGTCGAAGAGAAGAGACGACCATTTGAAAGGAGGTGTTATCGGGTCATGGTAGGCATTACTGTCAAGGATGGCGAATCCTACGAGAGCTTCATCCGGCGGTTTCGCCGGGCGTGCGAGAACGCCGGCATACTGCGCGAGGTGAAGCGGCGTGAGTTCTACGAGAAGCCGAGCGAGAAGCGCAAGCGGCGCCAGGCTGAGGCGAGGCGTCGGGCGTTTCGGCGCCGACAGCAGGACAACATGTAGGCACGGAGCAGTAGTTGGACAGGCATAGTCTGGAAGTGCTTGACTTTCCCCGCATCCGCGAGATGCTGGCGGGAATGTGCTCAACTCCGATGGGCCGGGAAAGAGCCTTGGCGCTTGAGCCAGAGCTGGACCGGTCGCGCGTGAGCGAGGAGCTGGACCGGGTCGAGGCGATGCTCGCCCTGCCCGGCGAGCCGCCGCTGTCAGAGGTCAGGGACGTGCGGCCGCTGCTTTCTCACGTGCGTGCCCAGGGTGTCCTGAACGGCCTGGAACTGCGGCAGGTGCGACAGGCCTGCGCCGGGATCAGGCATTGCCGCGACTTCTTCCTGCGACAGCGGGGACATGCCGGTCCGGTGGCAGCGGTCTTCGTCGACCTGGTGGTTCTGCCCGAGGTCGAGCGCGAGATCGACCAGGCTATTGACGATGCCGGCGGCGTCAAGGACTCGGCTACGCCTGAGCTGGAGCGAATCAGGGCGCGGCTTCGTCTCCTACGTAACCGACTGGTGGAGAGACTCGAACGTATGGTCGCTGCCCGCCCGGACCTGTTCACCGGTGCGGTGACCGTGCGTGGCGACCGGTTCGTGCTGCCGTTGCGACTTGAGAACCGTGGTGACGTGCCGGGTATCGTCCACGGCAGCTCAGGCAGCGGGCAGACTCTTTTTGTCGAGCCGCTCGAGGTCGTTGCCGAAGGCAACGAGCTGGCCGAGCTGCGTGACGCCGAAGCCGAAGAAGTGGCGCGGATCATGCGGCGGCTGTCGTTGGTGGTGGCGGAGCAGGAAGCAGGGCTGACGCGGGCCATAACCTCGGTCGCAGAAATGGACACGCTCGTTGCCCGGCGCCGGTTCGCGCTGCGCTATGAGTGCACGCGGCCCCTCCTGAGCGACGACGGCAGAATGGAGCTGGTCCGGGCTCGGCACCCGCTGCTGCTCAGACGCAGAGTCGAGGTGGTGCCGCTGAGCCTGCGGTTCCCGGAGGATGCGGCCATCGTGCTCGTCTCAGGACCGAATGCCGGAGGCAAGACGGCCGTGCTTAAGACAATCGGGCTGCTGAGTCTGATGCTCAAGAGCGGCATGTACCTGCCGGCTGCTGAGGGCACGCGGATGCCGGTCTTCGGCAGCGTCTTTGCCGACATCGGTGACGAGCAGTCGCTTGAATCCGACCTCTCTTCCTTCACGGCGCATCTTCGACGGCTGACTCAGATCCTGGCCGGTGCGGACCAGAACAGCCTCGTGCTCGTGGACGAAATCGGCGCCTCGACCGCGCCGGAGGAAGGCGCGGCGCTGGCCGTAGCCGTGCTTGAGGCGCTGCGTGACCGGGGTGTGAAGGCGGTCGTCACGACTCATTTTGGTACGCTGAAGCTGTTCGCCCGGGAAGAAGCGGGCATCGCCAATGCGGCGATGGAGTGGGGGCAGGTTCCGGGCCAGGAGCGTCGTGGGCCGACATTTCGACTGGTGATGGGGATGCCCGGCGAGTCGAGTGCTTTCGAGATTGCCGAAGGGGCCGGTCTGCCGCGAGAAGTCGTGGAACGGGCCCGACAGCGGATGGGCCACGAGTGGCTGGACATGAGTGCCAAGCTCCGCGCACTCGACGAGGAGCTGGACGCGGCACGCAAGACGAGGCAGGCACTGGAACGCACGCAGCAGCAGGTCGCGGTCCTGCGTCAGGGGTATGATGAGAAGGTCGGCGAGCTCCGGCGAGTCATGGCGGCAGAGCAGAGCAGGCTGCGTGCCGAGCAAGAGCGGTTTCTCCTTGACAAGCGGCGGGAGATTGAGAATCTGGTTCGGCAGATTCGGGAGAAGAAGGCAGACCGCGAAAGCGTAATCCAGGCCAAGTCCAGGCTGGAGGAGGAGTTGGCGCGGCTACCGTCTGAGCCGGCGGCCGAGCCGGTTGCGTATCCTGCGAGCAGGGAGCCGGTGCCTGGCGACGTGGTCGAGTCCCGGACTTTTCGCCGGCAGGGTACCGTGGTCGAGGTCAGCGGTTCGGTTGCGAACGTGACATTCGGGCAGATAAGGATGGCCCTGGACCTGCGTGACCTGACGGTAGTCGAATCCGATGCGATTGTCAGAGTGAGTGAGCCGGTGTCCGAAGAGCCGTACCACTTCGACCCCAGGCTCAACGTGCGCGGGATGACACGCGAGGAGGCGAGCGAGGCACTCGGTCGGTTTCTGGATGAGGCGGCGGCCAGTGGTTCAGGCGACCTGTTGATTGTCCACGGCAAAGGGACGGGTGCTCTGCGTCAGATGCTCTGGCAGCGGCTGCGACGTGACCCGCGCGTTGCAAAGGTGAAGCTGGGCGAGGCGGCAGAGGGTGGCAGCGGTGTGACAGTCGTGACCTTGAAGGGTGCCGGATGATAAGGCAGGAGACGATCGAGCAGGTGCGTGCCGCGACCGACATTGTCGAGCTAGTCGGTGGGTACCTGCCGCTGAAGCGCGTGGGCCGCAACTACCGCGGACTCTGTCCGTTTCACACAGAACGGACGCCTTCCTTCTACGTCAATCAAGAGCGGCAGACCTATCACTGCTTCGGCTGCGGCGCAGGGGGCGGCCCAATCAACTTCGTGATGGTCACCGAGAAGCTCGAGTTCCCGGAGGCGGTCAGATTCCTGGCCCGGCGTCTGGGCATCAAGGTCGAGGAGGACCAGGTTCCGGGCCGCAATCAGGCGCTCTACGATGCCTGCGAACAGGCGGCGGCGTTTTTTGAGCAGCAACTGGCTCGTTCTTCTGCTGCCCAGGCGTATCTGGAACACCGGGGTCTGAAGCGCGAGACAGTGCAGCGGTTCAGGCTCGGGTATGCACCGGGCGGCAACGTCCTGCGGGGCCAGGCGAGGAGGCGGGGTCTGGGTGAAGATGTGCTGGTGTCGGCCGGCCTGCTGATAAGACGTGAAGAAGGGCTGACCGACTACTTCTACGAGCGCGTGACGTTCCCGGTTCTCTCGCTGTCAGGTAAGGTCGTGGGGTTTGGTGCCAGGGTTCTGGGTGATCTTGAGCCGAAGTACCTGAACTCGCCGGATACCGCAATCTTCCGCAAAGGCGAGAATCTCTACGGCATGTTCCAGGCCAAGGCGTATCTGCGGGAGGCGGTGCCGATTCTGGTCGAGGGCAACTTCGACCTGCTGTCGCTTGTGAACGTCGGCATCAACCATGTGGTTGCCGGGCTTGGGACCGCCCTGACGCCGGCCCAGGCGCAGCTGTTGCGTCGTTACAACAGCCGGGTTATCATTTGCTATGATGGCGACGTCGCCGGACGCAAGGCCAGCCGCCGGGCGCTCGAAGTACTGCTCGGGGCCGGGATCGACCCGCAGGTCGCGGTCCTGGCTGAGGGCGTTGACCCTGACGTCCATGTCCGGAAGCACGGCCGCGATGCCCTGCTCGTCTTGCTCAGCCAAGCCCCCGACTTCGTGGATTATCTGTTGACGGGAC
>CAZQFS010000017.1:0-4554 GCA_964592755.1 uncultured bacterium
ACCGACAGCGGTCGCGTTGCCGACCGTGCTGCCGGTTGCCGAAGCTGTTCTGCCGCCGGTTCTCACGCCACGTGCGTGAGCGGGCGTGAGGTCGGTCGTGTCGGGGCGGGTCACGACGGCCGCGATTGCGGTCGCACCGTGCCGGTGTCTGCCTGCGGTGTCAAGCCGCAGCTTGCGCCCTGACGCACCGCGTGTCTGAGCCAATCCGCACCCAGGTCTTCAACGTCGGGCCGCGCGGTAGTCCGCCGCGGCAGCGTCCGTATAACGAGGACGCGGTCGAGCATCTGCCCGCTCAAGGCGGCTCCGCCGACACCAGCCACCGAACTCACCAGGGTTGTGGCCGGTAGTCCGATGGACTCCTAGCGGTCGAAAATGTCGCAGACCGGGCAGCGCCAGTTCGTGCCCGCAGGCCGGTCAGGATGGTCGTCGTTCTCCAGCACTGCGCTGCCGCCGAAGTCGTGGTACAGACGGCACTGCAGCTCGAACGCCTCGCGCTGAGACGGCGCTTCAATCCACTTGAACCGGGCGGTTTCGTCGTATCCCTGGGCTTTGAGCTCGGCCCGCACATCGGTATCGGAACGACCGATATAGCGCACGACAAACGCGCCGGTCTCCTTGGTGTACCCGGTGGCGAAGACACCGGGCACATAGGGCTACACGACTTCGTCAATCTTTCGGGCGCTGAGGTCATAGGGGCCGCGCATTCCCAAAGTGGGCATCACTGCACCTCCGGATTGAGAACGATGAATGCGGAACGATGATGGTCGGGATGGACGTGGGCCGGCACCGCGGCCACAGGGGCCGCTTTCGAGCAAATACGCACCGCGGCCACACGCCGCGGGTCGGGCGTAACCCGGACCACAACTAATGATACCGCAGGAACGAGGCCGAATCAATTCCGGCGGCCGTCCAGCCTCACGGACATCCCGGGCTTGACCCCAGGGCCTGAGTCGCTACCATGTCGCTGCGTCGCTTGGAAGACTACCCTACCGACTGCGAACACCACACGCGGCTGAGCCGACAGGCGCTCCTGCTGTCGTACTTCACGGTCGGATACAATATGCTGGAGGGTGCGCTCTCGCTGCTTGCCGGAGGTTTGGCCTCAAGCATCGCGCTGGTCGGGTTCGGGCTCGACAGCTTCACTGAATCGGCCTCGGGCGCAATCATGATATGGCGTTTCCGTCAGACTCGTCTGTCTGCGTCGCAGGAGCAGAAACTGGAGGCAAAGGCGGTCAGGTTGGTCGGCTGGTCATTCTTCGGACTGGCCGCCTACGTCCTGATTGAGGCGGCAAGAAAGCTCATCACCGCTGACGTGCCGGAGCCGAGCCTGCTCGGCATCATCATCGCGTCCGCGTCCCTGGTCGTGATGCCGGCCCTGTTCATTGCCAAGCAAGTCACGGGCCGTCGGATGGGCAGCCGTAGCCTCCTGGCTGACTCAAAACAGACCCTCGCGTGTACGTTCATGTCCGCCGCCCTGCTCATCGGGCTGGTTGCCAATCGGCGGTTCGGCTGCTGGCAGGCCGACCCGGTAGTCGGGTTCCTGATTGGGGCGTGGCTGGTGCGTGAGGGCGTCCAGACGCTGCGGGCGGGCAGGCTGTGCAGTTGCTGACCGATACCGGCACTTGACACCAGGCCGGTGACGCCCTATGCTCATTCCCGATGAGAGTCTTCACCGTGCTTCTTCTGTGGGCGGCGGCCGCGTCGGCCATCCTGTACAACGTTGACCAGCCGGTGCCGGTTTCGCTCGCGCACGGCGAGTACTTTGCCGGTATCAGGTTCTGGGGCTCGGGCGGAGTGATGGCGCGGCTCGGGGTGGGCCTGTTCAACCGGGTGACCCTGGGCGTATCCTATGGCGGCGACAGCATCATCGGCAGCGCGAAGCCGGCATTCTTCGGCGGCTACCAGCCGCGTTTTCAGGCCCGACTGGCCATCCTCGAAGAGCTGGGCTACGTGCCCGGCCTGGTCCTCGGGTTTGAGAGCCAGGGATACGACAACTACGTTGGCCAGGAGTTCCAGGTCAAAGAGAAGGGCGGCTACCTTGCCGTGGGAAAGACAATAGACGTCACCCGAACTTACTGCGTGCTGGGCGCGAACTACTGGCAGGGGTTCAACGGATTTGCCGCCGTCAACCAGCTACTGCCCGGGAACGTCGAGATTATCGCCGAATACGACCCGGCGTTCAACGACAAGACCGACCAGAACTATGGCTTCCTCAACTTCGGCCTGGCCTGGACCTTTGGCGAGAAGATGCGGCTGGCTGCCGGACTGCGCGACATACTCGGCAACCGGCAGGAAACCAGATTGAGCCGGGTACTCGAGCTGACGATTAACGACCGGTTCTAGCGCAGGGCCCCACTCCGTACCACCCTGCCCGCGACCACGACCACGAGCGAGTCGAACCGGGTCAGCTCCGGCCTGTTCCTGACCACTTGTTCCACAGACTCAACCAGCGCCGTGACTGCGGCTGAATCGGCGTGGGCCGGTTCAATCGTCACAACGAGATTGCTCACCTTTGGGGCAGGACGAGCAAACCTCACATGGAACCTGCTGTCGGGGTGGCGCTGGGCAAGAACCTGCTGAGCAGCCGCCAACGTCGCCACGAGCTGATTTGAGGCAGCGCCGGACTGGACCGACCGGAGGGAGAAGAACGCGACTAGGCCGACCGCCACGGCGAACAGAATGACCCAGACCAGTCGAGTGCTCACCCGGCAATCATAGTCTATCTCCTCCTCGAGTCAAAAACATGTCAGCCTTTCTGGAATCCGACATTGAGCCACGAAAAGCACGCAGGAATGGATGAACTTCGGGATTGGGGGTCTTAGAGCTGCTTGACTTGGCCGAGTCGGACCCTATGATAGGGCACACGATGCGTGACGTATGGTGCGTGATGCGTGGTCCGTGATGGCTCGAAAGGAGGTCAGCACATGGTGTACCAGCTAAGAGTTTCTCTGCAGGACTCCGGTCCCGAGATTTGGCGCCGGCTGCTTGTTCCGGGCGAGGCGACGCTCAAGAACCTGCACTGGGTCATCCAGTCTGCCATGGGATGGACCAACAGCCAGTTGCACGTGTTTCATGTCGGCGATAAGGCATTCTCCGACCCTGAGCTGGCAGTGAAACGGACCAAGGACGAAGCCAAAGTTCAACTCCGGAAGATTGCGCCCAAGGTCGGGCAGACTCTTGTCTACGAGTACGACCTGCGCGACCGCTGGCTGCACACGGTCGAGGTCGAAAGTGTCGCGGCCGAAGACGAGCGCTACCCGGGACATCCGCTGTGCCTGGATGGCGCAAACGCCTGCCCGCCGGAAAACTGCGGCGGCGTGCGCGGATACTACGCGCTGCTCAAGGCGCTTGCCGACCCGCGCCATCCCGGACATAAAGAGGCGGTCATCCGCCTGGGCGCGACGTTCGACCTGCGGACGTTCCTGCTCGACGGCGTCAACAAGGCGCTGCGTACCGGCTGGCCTGGTCAGGTCGGTCGTCGGTAGCGCAGCACCTCGAGTCCGGTCCCTGCGTCGGCGCATCTCGCGCACTGCCGGCGTCATCTGCCGGAACCCGACACCAAGCCACGGAAAGCACGAAGGGATGGAGGTCCTTCGGGCTCTCGGCTCTCGATTCGGACTTCGCGTCCTTCGTGGCCGTCAGTCTCGGGATTGGGCCGCAACCTTTTCCTTGACGGCTGCGTCTAACCGGCTATAATGACTGACCGGTCAGTCTAATCACCATCGAAACACTTTGAGAACGAAGTCTGAAGAAAAGCGCCGGATGTTGCTGCAGGCGGCGTTTGCCGAGGTCTCGGAGCACGGCTATTTTGAGACCACGGTGGACGATATCGCCCGTCGCGCCGGCGTGGCTAAGGGCACGCTGTATCTGTACTTCCGGGACAAGCCCGACATCTACATCGGCCTGGTCGGATGGCTGCTGGAGCAGGCGCTGACGGTGCTGCGCGAGACCGCGGCGCTGTCGCTACCGGCCCGGCAGAAGCTGGTTCTGGTCTTCGAGAGCTGGAGCCGCACTGTGCTTTCCCGGCCCGCGGTATCGAGCCTGCTTTCGGTGGACAGTCTGGAGGCGACGTCCCGGCTGAAGTCCCGGGTCCTGCGCGACCTGGTACCCCGGGTGCAGAAGATGGTTGATGGGGTCGCCGCGATTGTAGAGCAGGGAATCAAAGCCGGCGAGTTCCGCCGGGTGGACGCAAGGCTGGTCGCGTTGACCTATCTGAGTGGGTTTCGCTCCACCATGTTCGTGGTCGCACACAAGTGGCCGGTGAAGAACCCGGCGCGAAAGGCCCAGGAGCTTTTCTTTGAGGGCATTCTGGCCCGACCGAGCCGGAGCGCCCGGCCGAGTCGCGCAAGTAAGGAGATATGACTATGAGGTTTGCTTCGCCCGCAGTGCTGTCGCTGATGCTGTGGTCCGCAGGACTCGCGCTTGGCGGTCCGAGACCAGGGTCAGAAGCACAGGGCAGTTGGGCCGGGTCTGCGTATACTCTGCGCCTGGACTCGGACCAGGCCGAGGAGCTGGCCCTGGCCAACAACCGCGCAATCCAACTGGCGCGTGAGC
>CAZQFS010000017.1:4564-33567 GCA_964592755.1 uncultured bacterium
AGATGCGCAAGGCCCAGGACCTCTACGCCTACCGCATGGAGACGTCGACCTTTGGGCCGGAGGGCAAGGGTGTGCCGCCCAAGATCATCCGCGCCGGCGAGATCGTCGTCAAGCGCCGCAAGATCAACGTGCGCAAGATCAACATGAAGCGCTTTGACGAGGAGCTGGCCCTGGCCAACAACCGCGCCATCCAACTGGCGCGTGAGCAGGTTGTCGAGGCCGAGGCTGGTCGTCGCGTTGCTTTCGGCTCGTTCCTGCCCCAGGTTTCGGTGTCAGGAACCTACACCCGGCTGGCAAATGTAAGCGAGTTCACTTTGGGCTCGCCGGTGATGGGCAAGTTTCCTATCCCGGTTCGCGACCTTCAGGGCAACATCATCGGTTTCACCGATTCCATCCCGATGATATCGGGCTACCGGTTCGACACGCTGCAGCTCGGCAATGCAAACAACTACGTGCTGCGCGGAACCGTGCAGCAGGCCGTTTTCACCTGGGGCAAGCTGCTCAATGCCTATAAGCTGGCCGGGCTGGCGCTTGACGTCCAGCAGCAGGCGCTGGCCCGCGCCCGGGCTCAGGTGCAAGTGGACGCAGTTGCCGGTTTCTACCAGGCACTGCTTACTCGGGAGATGGCCGCGCTCATGGCCGAGTCGTATGCCCAGCTCCAGCGTCACGTGAACCAGGTCCAGGCGCTGTACGACAACGGCCTGGCCACGAAGCTGGACCTGATGCGTTCCCAGGTCGGGCTGACCAACATGGCGGCGCAGGTTTCTCAGTTGCAGAGTGGAGCCGAGCTGGCGCTGGCCGCGTTGCGCACAACGATTGGCGTTCCGGCCGCGACGCCGCTTGTGTTGCAGGGCGAGCTGGCCCCGGAGACGAGCTCGGTTGACCTTGCCGCCGCGACCGACTCTGCCCTGTCAAACAGACCTGAACTGGCCCAGTTGCGAACCGCGGTGCGGATGGCCGAACTCGGGGTGCGGATTGCCCGCACCGCCAATCTGCCGACCGCTTTCGCCGCGCTCAACTACGACTACAAGCGGCCGGTCGGATTCGACGACAACTGGGGCAGCGACTGGAATGCGACCGTCGGGCTCACGATGCCTCTCTTCACCGGCGGAGCGAACCTGAACAAAGTGAAGCAGGCCGAGTCAAAGCACCGCCAAGCCGCAGTGGGACTGGCCCTGGCCGAGGAGGGCATCCGGCTTGAGGTCCAGGCCCAGGTGGCCGCGCTGAACCAGGAAGCAAGGAACATCGGTTATCAGTCCCAGAACGTTGCGGTTGCGGACGCGGCCTTGAAACTGGCTGAGACTCGCTACGAGAGCGGACTCCTGACCAATCTTGAGTATCTGGATACCCAACTGGCCCTGACCCAGAGCCGGGTCGCGTACCTTACCGCACTGGCAAACTACCAGGTTGCCCGAGCCCGGCTGCGCAAGGCAATCGGAGAGAACTGAGGTGAGCATGAGATTGAACCACAGAACCATAGATAGAGGAACCAGCCACGCGGCACTGGCCGCTCTTATGACTGTGCTCGTCCTGGCCGGCAACTGCGGGACGCGCAAGCAGAAGAGCAGTCGGGCCCTGCCGACGGTTGCGTATGAGACGGTGCGGCGTCAGACCGTAACCCGAACCATCAAGCTGCTCGGTACGGTTCAGGGCGACCAGCAGGCGACCGCGATGTCGAAGCTGGCCGGCCGGGTCACCGAGATCGTCCGGCCCGAAGGGTCATACGTCAGCGAAGGCGAGCCCATCGCCTTTGTCGTCAACGACGTCCCGGGCATGGACTACAAGCCCGGACCAGTGACCGCGCCGGTGTCCGGCCAGGTCGGCAAGGTGTACGTCGAGCCGGGCCAGTCGGTTGCGCCCGGCGTGCCGGTTGCGCTCGTGGCCCGCTACTCCGAGAGGGTCCGTGTGAGGGCGACGGTCAGCGACCAGGACCTGCGATTCATCCGGCCGGGCGCGCGCGGCGATGTGAGCGTGGTCGCGTTCCCGGATACGACCTTTACCGGCACGGTGGCCAGGGTCACGCCGGTGCTGGACCAGATGTCGCGCACCGCGACCGTGGAGCTGACCGTTGACAACCGCGGCCGCCACCTGATACCAGGGGTCGCGTGCGCGGTCCAACTGACGCTCGAACAGCGCGACTCGGTCGTAGCCCTGCCCCTGACCGCGCTCTTCACCAACGGCCTCTCCAGGATTGCGGTGCTTGACGGCAACAAGGCCCGGTTCCGCGAAGTCAGACTCGGCCTGGTCGGGGACCGCGCGGCCGAGGTGGTTACCGGCATCGAGCCGGGCGAGCGGGTCATCACCACCGGCAAAGAACGCGTCCGGGACGGCGATGAAGTGAAACCGGTCGAGGCCGGCCAGCCATGAAGCTCACCGACTCCTCGATTCGCCGGCCGGTAACGACGACGATGGTCGTGCTGGCCCTGATGGTGTTCGGCGTCATCGCGGTCACGCGGATGCAGGTGGACTTCTATCCGGACGTCACCCTGCCGATGGTTGTTGTCGCCACGCTCTATCCCGGCGCCGGTCCGCTTGAGGTCGAGTCTGAAGTGACCGACCCGATGGAGGAAGGGCTGGGTACGATCACCGGCCTGACCGACATCACCTCGCGCTCGACCGAAAACGTCTCGGTGATTACGCTCCAGTTCGACTGGGGCACGAACCTCGACGCCGCCGCGTCGGACATCCGCGACCGGCTTGATATGGTTCAGGTTTCGCTGCCGGAGGGCGCCCAGAAACCATTCGTCTTCAAGTTCGACCCTTCGATGATGCCGGTGCTGAACCTGGGAATGGCCGGTGAGATTGACGAGGCGGAGATGGCCGAGCTGGCCGACGAAGTGGCACAGCGGCTCCAGCGCGTGAGCGGGGTCGCCGCGGTCAACGTCGGCGGTCAGCTTGCCAAACAGGTGCAGGTTGAGCTCGACCTGCGCGAACTCGCCGCCAGCGGTGTGACCACTGACCAGCTCGCCATGGCGCTCAAGGCCCAGAACCTGAACTTCCCCATCGGCGCGGTCTCGACCGAGGAACAGCGGTTCCTCGTGCGCCTGGTCGGCCAGTACGACGACTTAGACGGCATCCGCAACACCGTGGTCGGTGCCCGCCGCGACGGCACGCCGGTTCTTGTGCGTCACCTCGCGCGTGTGAGCTGGGCGCCGGAAGAGCGCAACGCGATAGTGAGAATGGACGGCAGCAACGCCATCTACCTCTGGATTCAGCGCCGACCCGACGCCAACACCATCCAGGTTTCCGATGCGCTGCTCAGAGAGGTTGAGCGGGCAAAGCAGGACCTGCCGCCGGCCGTTGACCTGAAGGTCTTCTGGGACAGCGCCCAGCCGGTGCGCAACTCGGTCAACAGCGTCGCCACCAACCTGATTCTCGGCGGGGTACTTGCTTCACTCATACTGTTCCTGTTCCTGCGCCGGTTTCGGGCCACAATGTTTGTCGCCTTCGCGATTCCGGTATCGGTCTTCTTCGCCCTGCTCGGCATGTACCTCTCCGGCTTCACGCTCAATATCCTGTCCATGGCCGGGCTGGCGATTGCCGTCGGCATGGTGGTGGACAACGGCATTGTCGTATTCGAGAACATCTTCCGCCGCCGCGAGGCGGGTGAGGAACCGTACACCGCGGCCAGTGAAGGGACATCAACCGTGGCGATGGCCATCACCGCCTCGACCCTGACCACGATTGCCGTCTTCCTGCCGCTGCTGATGATGCGCGGCGTCCTGCAGGTATTCTTCAAGGAACTGGCGTTCGCCATCATCTTCGCGCTGCTCGCCTCGCTCGGCATCGCCTTGACTCTTATCCCGATGCTCGCCAGCCGGTTCCTGAAACTGAAGCCGGCCGGCGCAGAGGAACGGGGTGTGCGGGCATGGTCCGAGCGAACCTTCAAGCAGGTCGAGGCTGCCTACTCCCGGCTCATCGGATGGGGCATCGGCCACCGCAGACTCGTCATCGTGCTGACCGTCATCATCCTGGCCTTGAGCCTCGGCCTCATCCCGCTCATCGGCACCGAGTTCATGCCCCGTCAGTTCACTAAGTACACCGAGGTCTATGCCGAGATGCCCATCGGCACCAGCCTGGAGAAAACGAACCAGGCCGTCACCCGGATTGAGCAATACGTCGTTGACAAATGGGGCAGCGAGCTCAAGTCGGTACTCGTCCAGGTCGGCGGCGGGACAAGCGTCTTCGCGGCCATCTTCGGCGGCGCGCGGGCGAGCACGGCCGAGATTGACCTTGTACTCGGGGACAAGTCGAAGTTCTCCATCCTCGACATCGAGAAGGACGTCCGCGACTTCGCCGGGTCCATTCCCGGCATCAGGGTCAGGACCGGCACACAGGCCGGCATGGACATGGCGTTTGGCGGCGGCGCTCCGCTCCAGGTCGAAATCATCGGCCACGACCTGGACGTCGCCGATTCGCTCACCCGTCTGGTCATCGCCACGATTGAGACCCTGCCCGGTGTCGTTGACGTCAAGGCCAGCCGCGAAGAAGGCGACCCGGAAATCCAGTTGCTGGTTGACCGGGAGCGGGCCGCGCTCTACGGGCTCACTCCCTACCAGGTCGGCAGCGCGCTCCGGACCCAGCTCGAGGGCAGCGTCGCCACTCAGTACCGGCTCGGCGGCAAGGAGTACGACGTCCTGCTTCGGCTCAGAAAGGACCAGCGCACCGAGATCGGCGACATCCTCGCCACGTCAATCAACAGCCCCACCGGCCCGGTCCTGCTCAAGAACGTGGTCACGCCGCGAGCCGGCACCAGCCCTTTGACCATCGAACATAAGAACACCGAGCGTATCGTCAAGATAGAAGGCAACGTCGTCGGCCAGGCTGCCGGCCGGGTTGGTGGCCTTGCCCAGCAGGCGGTCGCGAAAATCGTCCCCCCGCCCGGGTTCACCATCGCGGTCGCGGGTTCGTTTGAGGAGATGATGAAGTCGTTTCGTGACCTGGGCTTTGCCGCCCTGCTTGCCATTCTGCTCGTGTTCATGGTGATGGCGTCGCAGTTCGAGAGTTTCCGCGACCCGTTCATCATCCTCTTCACGATTCCCTTTGCCGGCATCGGCGTGCTCTGGGCGCTGGCTCTTACCCACACGACCCTGTCCGTCGTGTCCGGCGTCGGCGTGCTGGTCCTCGTCGGCATCGTCGTCAACAACGGCATCGTCTACGTGGACTATGTCAACCAGTTACGGCGGGACCAGGGTATGCCGCTCGAGGACGCCGTCAGAGAAGGTGGCCGGGTTCGTCTGCGGCCGATTCTGATGACCGCCTTCACCACCATCTTCGGACTGCTGCCGCTCGCGCTGCGGATTGGCCAGGGTTCGGAGTTCTGGTCTCCGCTCGGCCGGGCGGTCATCGGCGGCATGGTTGTCTCGACTTTCCTGACCCTCGTCTTCATCCCGGTGCTCTACACCTCGTTCGAGAAGGGCGCTGAACGTCGGCGCCAGGCCCGCGCAGCCCGGACCGCCGAGCAGAACTGATATCGGCTCCGCTGCAGTCACGCGAGGCATGAACGGCGTACCTGCCGGGACGTGCTTCTGCCGGCGCGAGGCTGACGAGAACACCGCCACGCAGAAGCTGGTCGTGCGTGAATGGAGGACAGAGGCCGGTAGGCGCTAGCCGGAGCCGAGGAGAATCCGAAGGACAAAGAGAGCGGTCGAGATTCGGCGTGCGGACCGGCTCAGGGTTTCAGCAACTTGTCGACTCGACCGGCAAAGGAGCAGAGGAAGTAGCGCCAGCTACAAGGGGAAAGGACGAACTTCACGAAGCCAGCGCTGAATGGGGCGATGAGTCCGAAATGGCGGGTCGCCCGCAGCAGGAACCGGCCCGGCGCGTAGGCAGGTCTAATTCGGTCAGATGACGTGTCTGTTACTGCGTGCCGGTTGGCTGGCGACCCTAACTGCTGTGCGCTTGCCGGGCGCGGGAGTGACACCTGAGTCACTGGCGACGCGGCTGCCTAGATTCGAGGCCCGCACGCTCGACGGCAGACTGCTCGTCCTGCCCGACTCGGCAGCGGGCCGCACTACGATGGTGGGTTTCACATACCGGCGCGAACTGGGCGAGGAGCTGAGCAAGTGGCTCACTGAGTTCGCGCGGAAGTTCCCTGACTCGGTCGGGTTTCTGGGCTACGAGATTCCGATGATGGGCAGGCGGATACCGGGCGTGCTGCGCGGCGTCATCAGCTCAGGGATGAAGCGGGCAATTCCGCCTGAGCGACACCGGTGGTATGCACCGTTCTACGGAGACGCCGAGCAATACGCGGCCGCGTTCGGCATGAACGACCGGTCGACGGTCCATGTGGCACTGCTCGACCGGGAGGGACTGGTTCGATGGCGATTCAATGGCAAGCCGACCGAGGCGGCGTTCGCCGGACTTGAGTCGGCCGTAGCGAAGATACGGAGGTAATCACGTCACTGCCTATTCTTGTGCTGGCACTCGTGGCCCAGACGCCGGACTTCTCGGCGCCCGGGCCATACGCCTATGCCTATCGCATCGAGGACATCCCGGGGACGACCGAAACGATGCGCAACTCGCGCATCTACTACCCGGACTCGGCCGGCGTCTTCCCCGGTTCGGCCGTGCCGGCGCCGATTGTCGCCTTCGGTCACGGCTGGATGATCGGCATCAGCTCATACTACAGCTACGCGCAGCACCTGGCGAGCTGGGGCTATGTCGTCGTGCTGCCGACCTACTCCAATCCCCTTATCCGGCCCGAACACGACAAGCGCGCCCGGCTGATGGCCGACGCCGCGCGATGGGTCGCGGCACGGGATACGGTTCCGGGCGACCACTTCTTCGGCAGGCTCGACCGGTGGAACTGGGGCTTTGTCGGTCACTCGATGGGCGGCAGCATCTCGATGCTTGCGGCAGACACGCTCGGTCTGCACGACACGCTGCAGGCGGTCGCGGCCCTGGCCAGTCCGCAGTCGAACCCGCAGACCCACTCCGAGCACATCATTCAGCCCAAGCTCATCCTCGCAGGTGGGACCGACAACATCGCACCGTGGCGCGACGTGCGCCAGGCGTTCTGGAGCAACGCGCCGGCACCGGGCACGTTCGCGGTCATCCGCAACGCCGGCCACACCGACTTCATGGACGGCGGTGCGTTCATCGAGCAACTCGTGCCGCCGACGCCGGGTCGCGAGACGACGCAGCTCGTGGTCCGGCGTCATCTGACTGCCTTCTTCGAGCGCCATCTGCAAGGCGACTCGAGCGAATGGAACTTCGCCTACCTGTACGGTGACTCCATCCTTCACCACCCGACCATGGATTCGGTCGAGGTACGCCTGCCGCCGGTCGGGGTCGAGCAGCCGTTCATGGACGTCGCGGGCAGGTTTTCGCGCGGTCCCAACCCGGTGCGCGGCCGCGCGCTGGTGCGCTACGGACTGGCGCGAGCCGGCCGCGTGTCGCTCGGGGTCTACGACGCACAGGGCAGGTTCGTCGCCTGTCTGGTCAACGGCCGCCGGCCTGCCGGCGTACACCACGCGGTCTGGAATGCGCTCGACCGGGACAGCATCGCCCTGCCTTCAGGGACCTACTTCGTTCGCCTCGAATCCGATGGTCAGAGCCTGACGCAGACCCTGGTCCTTTTGAGATAGCAGCCGGCCGACGGCAGCACCGTGGCGGCCCGTGTCAACGTATTAGGCACGCGGTCTAGAGCAGGGCTCGGCGCCGGGGACGGGACTTTCCTGCGGTCGGGTTGTCGATTTCCACCAAGCTGACGTCGGTCGTGCCCAAACTGTAGGGCGGCTGGGCTGCGGTCAGGATATGCGGCGCGCTGACCCAGGCCAGGCCGCGGCGCGCCCGCTCGGCATTGATTACGGTCTGAGCCGTGAAATCGCCGGCGACGACATCACGACTCATTATTAGCGTTCGCGGACTGCAGTTGGGCGAACCTCCCGGGCCACCAGAGTACAACCCGAACATGCCGTCGACGACGAATAGCTTCTGCTTGCCGTTGGGGGTGA
Organism: uncultured bacterium; assembly: GCA_964592755.1. GTDB lineage: Bacteria > Hydrothermota > Tepidihabitantia > Tepidihabitantales > Tepidihabitantaceae > CAZQFS01. The sequence continues at coordinate 12,523 of CAZQFS010000017.1, forward strand.
TGACGTCCCGTATCTGCTGGTTCAGCGAGGGCAGATAGGGATTGCACTGTCCGCCATGTAGCGAGCCGGGGTTATCGACGGAGCCGTAGTTGTTCTTCATGCCCAGCGTGACGACCGCTGTGCCATGGGTACGCAGAACCGCAGCGTTGATTATGTAGTCGACCTGCTGGCTGAGAATCCGGCTCGGCCGGCTGGTCACGCCGGCGACGTTCAGGGCGATGGTCGTGTCGTAGCCGACGCCGGAGTGGTTGGTGCCGTAGCAGCGCACCGTGTTCGGGTCAGTGCCGGTGTAGATTGCGTATCCGGCTGCTGTCAGTTCGCCGTCGGTCCGGTCCCAGATTATGATGTTGTTCCGGCGGAAGAGCGTGCCGCCGAAGCTCATCCGGGCCAGGCCGGAGACAATGCAGTTGACGAACGCCGGGTGAGTCGCGAGGGCCGAATTGATGCAGTTGACTTTTATGCCGATGACGCTGGTGGCGACGATGCCGGGGAAGATGCTCTTCCACGCCTCGCCGACGTCAGACAGCCCGGTCAGTGCCTTGACCGACTCGTCCATCATCACCTGGACCACCGATTCTACGACGTTTGTGCCGCTCGTCGCGGCGTCGTCACGGCACTGGACCACGGTACTCGCAAGGTCGCGCGGTCCCGGCCCCTCAGTTGCAATCAGACCGGCCAGGCCTCGTCGTACGGCCAGTCCGAGCGCGCCGACTCCGGCCAGCTTCAGGAACTCACGTCGGGATATGCCTCTCATGTCAACTCCTCAGGATGGGATGGCCGGCGCTCACCGGACCACCAGCTTTCGCGTCATGCGAACGCCTTCGGACTCGTATTGCAGCAGGTACACGCCGGGTGTCAGGTCCGGGTCATCCAGCACTACCGCGTGGTGGCCGGGCAGACAGAACCCGTCTACCAGGCAGGCCACGCGTGCACCGGTGGCAGCGTAGAGCCGCAGCGTCACCCGGCCCGGGCGCATCACCGAGTAGGCTACCACGGCCCGGCCCAACATGGGGTTAGGCGTCACCGCCAGTTGGTCGGGCCGGGGGCGGTTCATGCCGGCAGCAAGGGTCGTCACAATGCGCGGCGGACGGGCAAGGGCGTCGAGGGTGTAGCGGTAGAACTCGGGCGTGCCGTTGCCCTTGAGCGCGTAGAGCGAATTCGTCATCGCGGCATAGACCAGGCTGCCCCCGCCGTTTACTTTCTTGCGGCTGGCCGGGATGTCGGCCTCGCTGGTCCAACGGTCCTGGGCCACGTCGTAGCTCCAGAACTCGAGCGTGTTGCCGCCTTTGAGCGCATAGACCTTGGCGGCGTGGTAGGCGAGCGACGCCCCTTTCTTCGCTTTCTTCTTCTTGCCGGAACTGCCGACCAGCGGCAGGCTTGCCCGGCTCTGCCAGGAGTCGGCGCCGACGCGGTAGGCGAAGAACTCATTGTACGAGCCCTTGAGGCAGAAGATGACGCCTGAGTCCGGGTCAAACACGATGCAGGAGCCGCTCTTGAACTCCTTGCCCGACGCCCCGGCCGGGGCAGGGGCACGCGGCGCCCAGTTACCCGTGCCCGGGTTGTAACGGTAGAACTCAAACGTCTTTGAGCCCTTGAGCAGATAGATGAACGTCGACTCGCCGACCGGCACCGCGGCGCTGCCCGCGCCCTCCTTGAGGTTTCTGGTCCCGGACGGGACATCGTTGAGCTGGACCCATGATGATTCCGCGTCCGCGGAGTAGCGCCAGAACTCGAGCGTGTTCCCGCCCTTGGTGGCATAGAGCATGCCGTCGTCAGCGACGAGCGTGGAACCTTTCTTCACCCGCCTCCGTTCGCCACCTCGCCCTGCGGCGGGAATCGACTCCTCGGTCGTCCAACTATCGGTCAGCACGTCGTAACGGTAGAACTCGCACGTGTTCCCGCCTTTGAGTGCGTAGATGCCGTCGTCGGCTGCGCAGTACGCCAGACAGGCGCCATCCTTCACCTTCTTCGCTTTGGGCCCGGGCGGGAAGTCAGGTGCCACGGTCCAGCCCGGGGTGCCGCCGGACAGCACGGTGCACGATGTTCGGGTCGTATCGTTGGACCGGTCGAGGTCCCCGGAAAGGTCGGTGAAGAGTGTGACGGTGTAAATGCCGGCCACGGATGCAGTCCAATCCGGGAAACTGACGTACCGCCGCGTGCCGGGCATATGAGCTGAAACCGGGACAGTGCTGTCGTACAAGCTGCCGATTCTCATGGTCACGTCATAGCTCGCGACGGTAGAACCGTTGTTGTACACTGAGCAGGCCGGGGTAACGACGGTGCCCACCGGTCCGATGATACCGGTCGGAGCGAGGATGCGGTCCGCGGCCACGTCCGGACCGCTGACCCGGACCCGGAAGCTCGATTTCGGCACGCGCTGCACGACCACCGGGTTGTCGGTCGCTGAACCCTGCCCGAGCGCCCGCGAGCCGGCAACGCGGTCGATGACATATGCCACGACACAGGTGTCGCCCTTCATCCTGCCGGCGATACAGGGGAAGCGCTTCGAGGCCTGGTCCGGGTCGGTAATCCGCGTCTTCTCGCCCCAGGTCATGCCATTGTCCGTCGAGCGGGCGCCGAAGATGTCGGCCCGCAGCAGCCCGGTGCTCGGCTCGACGTTGAGGGAATCGAATTCCTCCCAGACGCAGACCAGCTCATCGGCCGCGCCCTGACACAGACTGGGCCGGCCGGCATAGCAGGCGTTGAAGCCGACCGCACCGGCCATGCGGGTCGTGTCGCAGGAGCTGCGGCAGACCAGGTTCCAGCCCCCGGCCGCGGTCCAGTGCCACACCTCGGCGGGCAGGACATAGCGAACGCTGTCAGGTGCGCGCACGACCACCGGCGTTATCGATGCGACGACGTGCAGGGTCTCGCGTGCGTCGTAGAAGGGAAAGAGGCTGACCGGAGTGAAGCTCGGCAGGGTCTCGCTGCCCGGGCTGAACGTGGCCGGGAACGCAAGCTGGGTCGGAGCAGACCAGGTGGCGCCATCGTCGGTGGTCGTTCGCAGCCAGGCGAATTCGCGCAGCGGGCCGGCCACGGTCCAGGTGAGCGCGACCTTCAGTCCCGGTCGGCTCGCGGTCATGGCGTAGTCCGGGAAACCCGGGAACGGCGCGGTGCCGTACGCGGTCATCGGTGTGGACCACGTGCCCCACGGGTCGACCCGCGCGCTGTAAAGCCGGGTCCGGTTGTTCATTCCCTCGTCGAGGGTCATGGCCACGTGCACGCGCCCGGAACCGGTCAGCCCGATGACGGGCCAGAGACTTGAGTCAGGGCCGGCACACTCCTGGAACGTGCCTGAGCCGGGCGAAGCGTCGCGTACCGCGGTGGCGAGTGAGGGCGAACCGCGCTGGGCGCCGACATAGGCGCAGTGGGTGGTCGGGTGCACGTCCAGGCTGCCGAACCCGGACCAGGAGCCGACCGCGGTCGTCCCCCAGTTCATGTAGTTCGTACCCGAGCGAAACGCCCAGGCAGGCGGAGCCGACGACTGATTGTAGAAGTTGTACTTTACGCTGCGGTCCGGAAATCCCGGGCCGCCGTCTGCGCTGAACATCCAAGCGACGTGGATGCCGTGACCAGGGTCGTACACGACCTGCACAGCGGCCGGGCCATTGGTCTGCCAGTCATAGGTCGTGCCGCCGACCGTGTCGAGCCGGCCGACGATGTCAAGGCCGCCGGACGCGAGGGCCATCACCGGTACAAACGATGCCAAACCGAGTAATCTGCACATGAGCAGGTTCCTTTCGGACCAGGTCCGCTTCGAGCACTTGTCCCACCTGCCCACTTGCAGCCTCAGGAGCGGAGTCAGCCCGTCCTATCCTAGCAGGATATGGTAGCGCCAATATCCAGCGGAGTCAAGTCAACGGGCGGTCCCCTGTGAAACCACAGTGATAATGTCATAGGGTAACAGCACAGTGAAAATGTCAGTCTTGACGGTGGCACTGCGGACGCCGACGCGGCGCGCTATGCTGATGGCCTTATGGACGAATCACAGGTTCTGCTCAAGGAGTACGAGTTGCTGCGACTGCGCGTGATTGAGAGGACGCTCTCGGGGCTGTCGGCCCGCACGGCCGCCAAGATGCTCGGACTGTGCGTGCGCCAGGTCTTCCGGCTGAAGTCCCGAGTCTCTGCGCTCGGTGCCAAAGGAGTCATCCACGGCAACCGCGGCCGGCGGCCCACACACGCCAAGCCTGCCAGTCTGCGTCACCAGGTCCTGCAGCTGCACCGGACCGTGTTCTCGAAGTACAACGACTACCACTTTGCCGAGGCCCTGGAAGAGGAGTACGGACTCAAGGTCAACCGGGAAACCCTTCGCCGCTGGCTCCGAGCCGCCGACATCCCGTCCAAACGGCGCCACCGGGCCAGGAAGAACCGCCGCCGCCAGCGCGAGCGCCGGACACGTTTCGGAGAGATGCTCTTCCTCGATGGCAGCCCCCACCGCTGGTTCGGACCAACTCGGCCAGTGTCCACCCTCATCCTGGCGACCGACGATGCCACTGGGAAGCCCCTCTGGGCAATTCAGGGGACAGGCAATTCAGGGGACATAATACGCAATTATCAATCCTGTTGTCCTTGCTCCGACTTGTGCTTCCATGGTCCCTTGGGGCCAGGCTTCTGTGGGCGGAGGCTTCTGCCGACCGTCTGTTCTGCGCGGGTGATGAACTCCTCTGAGCCCAAGGGACGACCGGTCCGGTTGTGCCGGCGCAGGGCTCGCGGCCCTGAAGGCTTGAGCCCTTGGGCTAGGAACTCAAGCCAGTCTCATGCTCGCTCCAGCATCGGCTGCACTCTCTGCCGACGAGCGCCGCGCTGGGTGACGTGACAGGAACAGAAGGAACGACGACTCGGGCCAATCGAGCCACGCATCATGATAGCCAGGCCCGCGCTTCCATCAATAATCGCGTATTATGTCCCCCAATTTAATGATAATCGCGTATTATGTCCCCCAATTTAATGTCCCCCAATTTACAATGTCCCCCAATTTACATGTCCCCCAGTTTACGAGGGCTGAGTATTACGTAGTAGTAATGTCTGGCGCAAGGCCGGTAGACGACCTAAGTGTAGTTTTATTAGGATGTTGCCAGACTTAAACGTGTCAAGCCCCAGCGGTTCCCCGGGCCGTTTGCACTAGCGTGTTCATCGGCGTCTTCGAAGGCTGTGCAGAAGCGCCTTCACGCGCGACTTTGCCTGCGCTTGCGCCCGCGCTGTGCGTCACAACTGCGCGTGCTCTTGCTGCTGCCCTGACGGTCTTGATAATCGATGGTCTTTCCGCTTGCCTGCGCAACTCGACCGGCAAAGGCGCGACGCAGAGCCTGTTCGGCCGCCTTTGTGCCGGCGTCGGACGCGCGGAATCCGGGGCTACCACAGAAGCCCTAGCTTGGACTCCGGGCCCGGGACCCGACGTTGAGTCAGGAAATGCACGAAGGAACGGGTATACCCAGGCTCCCGCCCTCTGCCCGGAATTCGTGTCGGTCAGTCTGCGCAGGACGGTGACACGGCAGGAAGGTCGAGTCAGCGGGCCGGACTGGGGATGATGAACCGCCACGCAATTGACCAGTCGGTGTAGTCGTTCCACTGCCGGCTGGCGGCGCGGACCTGCCACCAGTACTGGCCAAAGCCAAGGCTGACGGTTGTCGAGATGCTGCGCACCCGGTCGTTGGTAATGACCTGATGCTGAAGCAGGGAGTCGCGATAGACCCGAACCTGATAGAACTCGGCACGAGGCACCGCCTGCCATACCAGTTCCACGTCCTGGGGGTATACGTATGTCTCGGTGTTGTGGCCGTCTGCCGGTGAACTCAGCACGGGCGCAGCCGGCGGGTCTGGCCTGGTTGGGTCTCCCGGCTCGAAATCATAGGGGTCTTTGCAGGCCAGCGCGAACGCGGCCAGGATGAGCAGGTGACCGGCACGACTCAGGACCATCGCGGACTCCGGGTCAGTCAGCTCCGGCGGAGTAGCGGGCCGCAGCGGCGTCAAGGGCCTGTTGCGGCGTCTTGGCTCCGAGCATGGCCTGTTCCAGTTCTTCGACCAACGCCTTGCGGCCGGCCAGCCACCTGAGTCCGCGTGGCTCGAAAACCGCGCAGTCCATCTGGGCGTAGGCGGCGGCGAGTCCTGGTGTTCTGTCCAGCCGCTCCTCCAGACGGGGGTCTTCGAGGCAGCGACGGTGAATCGGAACGTACCACGTACCCAGCGACCATAACACCTGTTGCTCCGGGCTGACAAACCACTTGATGAAGGTCCAGGCTGCGGCCTTCTGCTCGGGTCTGGCCTGTTTGAACATGCCGACGTTGGTGCCGTAAACGATGGCGGCCGGGCTGTCCCAGACCGGAATCGGCGCCATGCCGACCGGGAACGTCTCCTTGTCCACAACCGGCGCGCGCCAGGTCGAACTGCCGGTCAGGCACGCCATCCGGCCGATGAGGAAATCGTCCATCGGGGTTCGCCCCACGTCCGTGCTCTGGACCCTGTCTTTGCGCACCAGGTCCACTTGGAACTGCAGAACCTCCACGCCGAGCGGGCCGTTGAACTCGGGGCGTCCGTCGTCGCGGGAAAGGCCGCTTGTGGTGTCGGACAGCTCCGGCGAGTCACCGCGCACGAAGCGGCCCCCTTTCTGAAAGAGCATCGAGCCGAAAATCCAGATGTCGGTGCCGCCGGCTGCGCCCCAGACTTCGGTATTGCCCTGCGCGTCGCGCCGGGTGAGTCTGTTCACGGCGGCGCGGAACTCGGGCCAGGTTCGCGGAAACTCCCTGTATCCGGCGGCCTCGAACATCGGAACGTTGTAGTAGTAGACCGGAACCGACTTGTTGAACGGCAGCGTGAGCAGCCTGCCGTCCCACTTGTTGTTCTCCAGCAGCGCCGGGTAGATATCCGCCATATCCTCTTCGCTCAGCCCGTCCGGTCCGCGGACGAAACTGTCGAGATAGACCAGTTGACCACCGGCGTGCAACTGCGTGGTCCAGTTCTCGTACATCTGGGCAATCGTGGGCGGGTCCTGGGCCGCGACCGCGCCCATCAACTTCTGAGAAAGGGCGTCGTAGTTGCCCATTCCGACCAGCTCGATGTGGATGGACGGGTGTGTGCGCTCGAAGGTGTCAACCATCGCGCGCAGGGTTTTCTGCGATTCACCGCCCATCGCATGCCAGAAGGTGACGGTGGTCCTCGCCGACCGGGAAGAGCAGGATGCCAGAACGACACCCAGCACAAGACGCAGAGCGCCTGACGCAAGACAGGAACGGGCTGGTGTGGACAAACGCACCGACCCATTCTAGACGCCGCCGCGACGGAGTCAACACGGCCCGCCGCGGAAGCCCCCAGGTTGCATATCTGCCCGGGCGCGGCTACACTATCGGTTCATGGACAGAACGGCGTTTCTTCGGCCCGATGTCGTGTCTCGACTCAAAGGCATTGACCTGAAAGCGCGGCTCGTGGTTGAGGGATTCCTGGCCGGGCTGCACCGGTCGCCCTACAAGGGCTTCTCGGTCGAGTTCACGGAACACCGTCAGTACATGCCGGGCGATGAGCTGAAGCGGATTGACTGGAAAGTCTATGCCAAGACCGACCGGTTCTTCGTTCGTGAGTACGAAGAGGAGACCAATCTGCGGGCCTATCTGGTGCTTGACTCTTCGGGTTCGATGTCATACTCCACCGGCAAAGTGACGAAGCTGGAATACGCGAGTCTTCTGGCGGCGAGCCTTTCGTATCTGTTGCTGCACCAGAAGGACTCGGCCGGGCTGGTCACTTTCTCTGACCGGATTGAGCAGTACGTCCCGCCCCGCAGTTCGCCCGCACACCTCGCCGTACTGCTCCGGCAACTGGCCGGGTTGAAACCCGGTGGTGATACGAACGTGACCGATGCGCTCCATCAACTGGCGGAACGGATTCGCCGCCGCGGTCTGGTCATCATCATGTCCGACCTCTGGGACGAACCCGCGGCCGTGCTTTCTGCGCTGCGTCACTTTCGCCACCGGAAGCACGAGGTGCTTGTGTTTCACATCATGGACCCGAACGAACGCCTGTTCGGTTTTTCGAATCCGGTGGTGCTTCGTGACCTGGAGACCGGACAGGAAATGACCGTTGACCCGCGGGTCATCAGGAACGAATACCAGCAGACCTTTGACGCGCACTTTCGGGAGTTCGAACACGATTGCCGCGAAGGCCTGATTGACTATCACCGGATGACAACCGACACGCCCTTTGACCGGGCCCTGTTCTCCTATCTGGAAAGAAGAAGCAGGCTGAGATGAGCGGGACCCGGGATTCGCGCTGCCGGCAGCAGTCTCAGGAGGACTAGCGCAATGGGATTTGGTGCGCCCGGTCTACTCTGGCTCGCAGGACTGGCCGGCATACCGGTTGTCATCCACGTGCTCAGCCGGCTGCGGCTGCAGCGGGCGGCTTTCCCGTCCTTGATGCTCCTTCAGAGCGTGCGCCGGGAGCGGTTCTCGTGGCTCCGGCTCAAGGAAATCCTCCTGCTTGTCTTCCGGACCATTGCCCTGGCCGCACTGCTCCTGTCTCCGGCCCGGCCACACCTGCGGCGCTCGCTGTTTGGACTGGGCCGGGCCAATGACCTGGTGGTCGTGCTCGACGACTCCTACAGCATGGGTTACTCAGATAACTGGCAGTCGGCACAGCGTACCGCCCGAGAGCTGGTCAAGAGCCTTGGTCCGGGACGGCGTGCCATGGTGCTGGTTGCGTCGGAATGGGCCAGCCCGGGAGAGTTCGCCGTGGTCGGAAGGTGTCTGGCCCGGATAGACTCGCTCACGCCGTCATTTGCGGCGGTGACACTCGATTCGGTCCTGGCCCGGGCAGTTCGCGCAGCACGGCCGGCCGGGGCCGACGTAGTAGTGGTCACCGACCTTCAGGAACGGGCGATGCCGGACTTGGCCGAAGTCCGCAAGATGACCTCGGGCCGACCGTCCGCGCGCGACCACGTCACGTTTGTCAATGTGGCGCGGCCGTCCTTCGACAACGCCGCGGTGGTCCGGGTGTACGCTGCGGACCGGTTCCCGGCCCCGGGGCGACCGCTGCGGCTGAAGGCGGAACTCGCAAACTACGGCCGGGGTCCGGTCACGCGCACGGTCGTACTCACGGTCGGCACCAGACAGGAGGAGAAGGTCGTCGCGCTTCGCGCACGGGAGCGGACCACAGTGGAATTCGAGACGGTCGTGCCCGACTCGGGCAGCACGGTGGCAGAAGTAGAGCTGCGGGCCGATTCGCTCACGGCGGACGACAAGCGCTGGTTTGCCGCCACGCCGCCACCGAACACCGACGTGCTCGTGGTTGAGTCGCCCCGGGTCCCGGCACGGTATCTCGCCAGCGCGCTCGGACCGGACTCGGTCTCCGGCATGAGACTGACCGTCATCTCCGTCCCTGAGTTCGGCCGGCAGGACACGCGCAAGTATGGGCTGGTGGTCATCACCGACGCGGCGGCGCTCTCCCGGTCGGACTGGGCACGGCTTGACTTCCACCTGCAGTCGGGCCGGGCCGGACTGGTTATGTTCGGGCCGAAGCCGACCGAAGCCGGCGCGCTCCCGGAAACCCGCTTCCGCATCGTTTCCCCGGCTTCAACCGGCCCAGGCTTTGTCTCGGTCGGTGGCGTTGACTCGACCCACCCGGTGATGGAACTCCTGCGCGGAGCCGACCTGGCCGCCGCGCGGTTCTTCAGCGGCACCGGGCTTCTCGTGCCGGGCGGCCGGGTGCTCTTGCGTGGTTCTGACGGCGCGCCGCTGGCCGCGGAAACACATGACGGCCGGGCCGTGGTCTGGGCATTCGCGCCGGCGCCGGAGTATACCGACCTGGTACACAAGGCGGCATTCGTGCCGCTGCTCCACCGTACCCTGCGCTATCTGCTCCGCGCGCCGCTTGTATCCGAGTATACGGTGAACGATACCATCCGAGTTCCGGTTGACGCCGGCGGGCCGATTCCGGTGAACTGGCCTGGCGGCCGCACGAGCCTTACGCCGGTCGCCGCATCCGGCCGCGCCCTGGTGGCGTTTGCCGCGACGCGGCTCCCGGGTGTGTATCAACTGGGGCCGCACACAGTGGTGGTGAACGTGCTGGCTGACGAGGGAGACCTGACTCAGGCTGGTTCAGCGCTCGCCGGCGTCCGTTCTAAGGACGATGTCATCCGGGGCGGGGCCGACCTCGTCCCGGTGCTGCTGCTGCTGTCCGCCTGCGCCTTCGCGGCTGAGCTGCTGCTGCTCATTTAGCCCGGGCGGACATTTCTCGCAGCGGTCCGTTCCGGCTTCCTGCTCTGCCCGGCTCGGAATCAGGAGTGCAGTCCGGTGTGCAGATACCGGACGTAGCGCCGAAAGATGGTCTCGTCTTCGAGGATTGCCACCCGCGAGATGATGACGAAACCGGCCTCGGCATTCACCTTCATGCCATAGGCCTGGTGGCCGGGCTCGCGCACCGTGAAACCGACGTCGTAGACCTCCTCGGCCTTCTGGTAGCCGCGGCCGGTAACCGTCTCCATGAACCACGAGAGATTGTCCGCCACGGCCGAGAGAATCTGAATCGGCATCAGTTGGGCGCGAATCGGAATCCGGATCACCTCACCGCCGGTCGTACGGGCGTCAATTACCTCAGCCCGGTCAGTGTCGACCAGTCGCCGGAGTTCGCTCAGAGGCTGGAGTTCCATACAGGAATCACTCTACCCCGAGCGGACGAACTGTCAAGAACCGCCCGGCCCCTGGCCGGCAAGGTGAGCGTAGACCAGGGCATTGCCGGTCATCTTGGCGATGACACAATACTCGTCGGGATTGTGCGCTGTTCCCTCGTTGCAGCCCCAGACCACGGCCGGTATGCCCTTGCGCCGAAACATGGCGGCAACCGTACCGCCGCCGATTCCCCGGGTGTAGGGCTCGCCCTGGTAGACGGCCCGAATCGCGTCGGACAGCAGGCGCACGACCGGCGCGTCGGCCCGGGTTGGCGGTGCGGCCGGCGCGAGCTGCTCGGTCGTCAGTTTCACTTCGACTTTGAACTTGTGCGCTACCTCCTCGGCAATCCGACGCATGTCCGTCAGCAACTCACCCAGGTCGTACTCCGGGAGCATCCGACAGTCGAAGTAGAAGACATCCTCGCCGGGAATCGTATTGACGTTGGGTACGTTGGCCAGCTTCTTGGTCGGCTCCATCGTGGAGTACGGCGGCGAGAAGAGCGGGTCCTGGGCCGCGTACTTCGCGTGCAGGCGCTCGTCGAGGCGCAGCAGGAGATTCGCGCCGGCCCGATGGGCATTGACGCCGTGATGCGGGGCCGAAGCATGAGCCTGACGGCCCCTGACGGTAAAGGCCACCCAGGCGATCGACTTCTCGGCAATCTCAAGCATCAGCCCGGTCGCGTCTCCGGCATCGGGTACGACGACGAGGTCATCGGGCAGGCACAGGGCATGATTGTCCAGGAGCCACTTGACGCCGTACTCCGACCCGGTTTCCTCGTCGGCAACCAGCAGCAGACAGATGTCCATCTCCGGGGTCAGCCCCAGGTCAAGCAGAGCCCGGACCGCGAACATCGAGGCGACCAGCTCCTGCTGATTGTCCTCCGTACCCCGGCCATAGACCTTGCCGTCCTCGACCGTGGCCACGAACGGTTCGTGCTGCCAGAGCTCACGCGGGCCTGAAGGCACGACATCCAGGTGACTCATTATCCAGAGGGCGGGATGGGTGCGACGGCCTTTCAGCCGTGCGACCAGGCTGGGCCGGTAGCCGCAGGGGACGCGGCTGTCCGGTGCACGGTATTCATCGACCGAGAGCCCCCACGATTCAAGCACGCCGCGCAGGAACTGGGCGCGGGCCTGCTCCCCTTCGCCGCCCGAGGTCGGGCTCAGCGCGGGCCGGCAGACGAGCTGCTGCTGCAGGGCGACCATGTCGGGCTCAAGCTGCCTGATACGCTGTCTGATTCGCTCAAACGTGGCGCTGTTCCACATACGAACTCCTTTCCGACACCGGACAACACGCGGCCGACATATGTGCCAGCAGTATTGCCAAGTTCGGGCGTGAGTCAAGTTCAGGATGAAGTCTTGACCAAGCCCCATACCGGAATATCATTGGCTCGTGCTTGAGTTGCTGCGGGCAGTTGTTGCCAACCTGCCGCTCAAGGTCACGGCCGTAGTGGTCGCGGTCGTGATCTGGGCATTCGCGGTCCTCGACCGGACGTACACGCGCACCTTCACCGTCCCGGTCGTCGTGGCCCAGGCCGATGCGAAGCGGATGCTGGTCGAAACCGACACGACCGAGGCCCAGGTGACCATCCAGGCCAGAGGCAAGGACCTGATTGGCGTGCATTTCCGCCAGCTCGAGTTCCGCGTGCCGGTAACCGAGACCCGGGCCGGCACGCGCCAGGTCCGGCTCCTGGCCGAGGACATGAAGCTGCCGAGCGGTGTGGTCGTGCGGTCGATAAGACCTGAATTCGTGGAGCTGCGCCAGAACGAGGCCGCGGGCAAGCTGGTGCCGATTCGCGTGCCGACTGCCGGCCAGGTTGCGAGCGGGCTGGCCGTGACGGTCATTCCGCCGACAGTTCAGGCGCGATTGTTCGGCTCGGCCGAGGAGTTGAAGCTGGTTGATGCAGTGGCGACCGAGACGCTGTCGATGGCAACCGTTGCCCAGCCCGGTGTACGAAGGCTCGCCCTGGTGCTGCCGCAAGGCCGGTTCACCGGCGTGGAGCCGGAGTCGGTGGACGTGACGATTGCACTGGAAAGGGAAGGCGCGCGCATCTTCCTCGGCGTGCCGGTCAAGGTCGTCGCCCCGGCCGGACGAAGCGTGGAACTCGACCCGGAGGAAGCACAGATTGCCGTCGCCGGACCGGCCAGCAAGATTGACAAGCTCAGCGACGCGGACGTTTCGGCTGAGGTGAAGGTATCCGGGCTGCCGCCGGGCGAGTACCGGCTGGCCGCGGAGATAACCCTGCCCCCCGAGTTCCACATGGTCAAGTGCGAGCCGCAGTTCTTCGACGTGCTGGTGAAGTGATTCCGGCCGGTCGTCGATTCCCGGCGTCGTTGCCGCGGTGAGCCGATGCTGACCCTGGGCATCGAGACATCGTGCGACGAAACCGCGGCCGCGCTTGTCGCAGACCAGGCCCGCGTCCTTTCCAATGTCGTCTCGTCGCAGTACGTCCACGCTGAGTATGGCGGCGTGGTCCCGGAACTTGCCGCGCGCGAGCACATGCGGCTTATAGTGCCGGTCGTGAACGCGGCGCTGGCCGCGGCCCGGCACAAGATGGAGGACATCGGCCTCGTCGCTGTTACCTATGCCCCCGGTCTGATGGGCGCGCTCCTTGTCGGCCTGCCGTTTGCCAAGGCACTGTCCTACGGTCTTCGCATCCCGCTGGTCGGCGTCAATCACCTCGAGGGACATCTCTTTGCGCTCCGGCTCGAATACGCCGACATCGAACCTCCGTTCCTTGCCGCAGTACTCTCCGGCGGTCACACCGAGCTGATTGTGGTCGAGGAGTGGTGTCGGTATCGCCTGCTCGGCTCGACCCTGGACGACGCCTGCGGTGAGGCGTTCGACAAGGTCGCCAAACTGCTTGGTTTGTCCTATCCGGGTGGGGCCGCACTCGAGGCGCTGGCCCGGAGTGGACAGCCTTCCATCGAGTTCCCGGTGTCCGAGCCCGGTTCTCTCGACTTCAGCTTCTCCGGACTCAAAACAGCGGTGCTCTATCACCGGCGCGACCACCCTGATGCTGCCCGCGCCGACGTGGCCGCGTCGTTCCAGCAGGCCGCGGTCTCGGCCGTTGTCCGGCGCGTGGTGCGGGCCGCGGCCAAGACCGGGTTGGCAACCGTTGGCGTTACCGGCGGCGTCGCGGCCAACTCCTACCTGCGCCAGCAACTGGCCGACGCCGCACTGCAGCATGGCTTCCGACTTCTCTTCCCTCGGCCCGAGTATTGCACCGACAACGCGGCGATGATTGCCGCGGCCGGGTTCGAGCGCTACGTCCGGTTCGGGCCTTCGACCGCATCCCTGGCGGCCGCAGCCCGCATCCCGCTCGGCTAGTCGCCCGATGGCGCGGGCCGGCAATTGACCCGGCCCGGTTGCCCGGCTACACTATTTCCTGACACGAAAGATGCCGGCGAACCTGCCGGGCAAGGCTGGGTAGGTTCCGGCGCGTACCAACAGGAGTTGTCCATGAACGTTATTGCCTTGGTTCTTGTTCTCGCTTCTGCGCCGCCGACGCCGGGCCCGAGCCTGGTCCGTGTCCCGCTCAGTCAGGCGGCGCTCACCGCGCTTCGGCTCTCTGGGGCAACGCCGGTCGTGCTCCTCACCGACGCGGTCATCATCGAGGCTGATGCATCCGCAATTGCCCGTCTGACCGGCGAGAAAGTCAAGTACCGGACGTTGCTCGACGGCCCGGACTATGCCGCGGCGCGCGTCCGTCAGGCTTTCCTGCTCGTCACCCCGCCACCAGGCGAGAAGTTTGAAGCCGACCGCGAGTTACTGGAGCAGTATGGCCGAGTTCTCGCCGAAGACGACATGACCTTCTTCTTCTTGTGCGACCCTGACTTTGTCCTGAGCCCGGTCGGCCGCAGGTTCAAACTGGTCGGTGTCAGTCTTGCGCCAGTGGTGTTGCCCGAGAGCTTCCGCCGTGCACGTCCGCCCCGCCTCGAACAAGAGCGCCTGGCCCGGCATTTCGTCATCGACACAATCCTCAACCGGATAACGACCGCCGAGGTGATGCAGCTTATGCGCAAGTTCACCGGCGAGGAGTCAACTGTTGTGCGGGGTGTGGGCGACACCATCACTTCGCGCTGGACCATCGGGCGGAAGAACTCATCCGCGGTCTGGTGGCTCTGCGAGAAGTACCAGAGCCTGGGGCTTGATTCGGTGCAAATGGACTCCTTCACGTTCCGGTATCCGAGCAACGGCCCGTACTACACCGACAGCAACGTGATTGCCACCAGAGTCGGCCGAGTGTACCCGACGCGCTACTGGATTATCGGCGGCCATCTCGACTCCCGGGGAGATTCGTCGGTGCCGCGGCCCGACTTCCCGGCTCCGGGTGCAGATGACAACGCCAGCGGCGCAATCGCCGCCCTGATTGCGGCCAAGTACATGCGGCCTTTCCCGTTCCGCTACACGGTTCGCTACTTCGGCTGGAACGCCGAGGAACAGGGGCTTTACGGCAGCAGCCGTCACGCCGCTCGGGCCCGGACACGAGGCGACACCATCATGGGCGTGCTGAATGCCGATATGATTGCCACCGATACTGCCGGGTATGATTCCATCGTCATCTACCGCGGCACCCGGCCCGGCGCGATCGCCATGGCCGACACGTTCTCGGCATGCAACCGGGTGTACGGCACCGGGTTGAACATCCGAAGCTCGTCGTCCATGGCCGCGAACTCAGACCACTACTCCTACCATGCGCAGAACTACGATGCCGTGCTCGTCATCGAGGACGGCCTGACGCCATACTACCATACCCGGAACGACCGGGTCACGGTGCCGACGTTCGACTCGCTCTACTTCGTCAAGGCAATCAAGGCGCTGGTCGCCACCATCGCCACGCTGGCCGAGCCGGACACCAACGTCTACGACATCGCCGTAAACCGGATAGCAGCACCGGTGGGCGACGTCGACTCCGGCCAGACGATAACGCCGGTGGCCGAGGTGGAGAATCTGGGTCCGACGGCAGCTTCCTTCACGGTGACGATGCGCATCGGCGCCGGCTACATGGAAACGCGCGGCAAGGTGCTGGCGTCCGGGCAGTCGGACACGGTTGGTTTCCCGGCGTGGAATGCGCTGGTGCGCGGTGCGCTGCCCGTGGTCTGCACCGCAGCCGTGGCCGGCGACGTGCGACCGGAGAACAACCGGGTGATAGACTCGGTGAACGTGCGTGTGCGCGACGTCAGTTGTGCACGGATTGTTACCCCCGCGGGCACGGTCGATTCGGGAACACCGGTTGTGCCCGCGTGCACGGTCAGGAACTACGGTGACACGACCGAAAGCTACAGCGTCCGCATGCGCGTCGGCTCAACATACGACCAGGTCGTGGCCGTCGCCAGCCACGCTCCGGGCGAAGCCGTCTACTTGACGTTCCCGACCTGGGACGTCCGTGTGCCGCGCGGCCTCTATATCGTGTCCTGCACGACCGAACTCGCGGCCGACATGGTGCCGGCGAATGACCGACAGGCAGACACGGTAGCCGTTGAAGTCGGAGACGCCGCCGTCGTTGCCATCTTCGCGCCGGTCGACACGATTCTGCCCGGGGACGTTGTGCCGCAGGCAGCGCTACGCAACTACGGAACCGCGCGGATGCCGGTCAGCGTGACCTTCTCAATCATCGGTGCCGCACCGCCTTATCAGACAACAGTCTCGCTGTCCGGTCTCCCACCGGGCATGGACACGACGGTGAGCTTCACTGCCTGGAATGCAAAGGCCGGAACCTATGTTGCCCGCTGTTCGGTGCACCAGGCCGGTGACGTGGTGCCGAGCAACGACACGGCGAGCGTCGCCTTCACGGTTTGGTCGGTGGTGACGCCGGGCTGGGTTGAGCGACGCTCGATGCCCCTCCTGCCTTCGTCCAAGCAGGCCAAAGACGGCGCCTGGCTGGCCGAGGCTGGAGACTACGTCTACGCGGCCAAAGGCAACAAGACCCCGGACTTCTATCGCTACAACGTCGTGACCGATTCATGGCAGACCCTTGCCGCGATT
Source organism: uncultured bacterium (assembly GCA_964592755.1). Classification (GTDB taxonomy): domain Bacteria; phylum Hydrothermota; class Tepidihabitantia; order Tepidihabitantales; family Tepidihabitantaceae; genus CAZQFS01. The sequence goes on from CAZQFS010000017.1 coordinate 29,160, forward strand.
CCGCCCGGCCGCGAGGACAAGGTCCCGGGCAAAGGCGCGGTCGGCGCAGTGGGCCCGTACGTCTACGCGGTCAAAGGCAACAACACCCTGGGCTTCTTCCGCTATGACCCGGACCAGGACTCCTGGCACCAACTGGCCGACATTCCGCCCGGGCTCACGAACAAGAAGGTCAAAGGCGGGTCAGACATCGTCTTCATCAACAACCAGGGCCAGGACCCGGATTACCTCTACCTGCTCAAAGGCGGCAGGAACGAGTTCTGGCGCTACGACATCACGGGTGACTCTTGGAAGGCGCTGCCTTATGCTCCCCTGGGCACCAGCGGCAAGGACAAGTACGACAAAGGCTCATGGCTGGTAGAGCGGCGTCTGCCGCAACAGGGCCCGCGCGTCATCTACTGCCACAAGGCCAAGTACCACGAGCTGTTCGTCTTCGACACCGAGGCGGACACCTGGCTTTCAGGCCAGCTCACCGGTATGCCGTTCCTGGGCTCGACCGGCAAGAGCAAGAAGTCGAAAGACGGAGGGTGCGGGGCGTCGCTGGGCGACTACATCTATGCCTTGAAAGGCGGCAACACGCAGGAGTTCTGGCAGTACGATGTCGCCCTCGACTCCTGGTATGAAGCTGAGCCGATGCCGCTCCTGGGCAGCTCGGGCAAGAGCAAGAAGGTCAAGGCCGGAGCCGACATCGTTTCGACCCGCGACTGCCTGTACGCGCTGAAAGGAAACAAGACCCTGGAGTTCTGGCAGTACGTGCCTGCGCCCTGCGCGTTGCGTCCCACGCTCTGCGCCAGGCAGGGCGTCCAGGCCGACGTGGTCCGGGATGCGTCGGGCGTTCTGCGCATCTTCCCCAACCCGCTCCGCACGGGCGTCTTGAAGGTCTCGCTGAGCGGGGGAGCGGCATCCCTGCCACGGCTGGGTGTCCGTGTCAGTCTTTTCGATGCCCTGGGCCGCGCAATCAGGACATGGATGCCACACTCACAACACGACCGGCTGTCGCTCGACCTTGAAGGTCTGGCCGACGGCATCTACGTCATGCGGGTCGATATGGGCGACCACGTCGTCACCCAGAAGCTCGTGGTCCAGCGCTAGACCCGGCTGGCAGCTAACTCCCGGAGGCGGGCGTCTGCCCGCCTCCTGCTTTGCATGTCACGCAACGAGGAAAACGGCGTGGCTGCAGCCGAACAGAAAGTCGAAGGCAGAGCCGCGAGAATCGCCGGGTCAGTTGCGCACTGGTTCGCACAGGGAACGGCGGACGCAAACGCTCAATCGAACGCCTGGGCAACTGCTTGAGCTGTCGCGCCAGGCAACGTTCGCCGCATGACCCGGAGCAAAGCCGGGAAAGACACGCGCGGCATTACATGAGGCAGAGCCACGCCAAATGCTCATCCAATCACACTCCACATCACCGTCCGGGGAGCCGGGGAGGTCTTTTCGGCCCGTTCATATATCAGTTTGCAGAATAGAGACTTACAACCACAGATAGGTTGATGCGCATGATAGTAATTACTATCATGCGAGCTTTCTGGAACACTGTGCCGAGAGCCAAAGAACCGTTCGAGCCGGCAGGGAAACCGGGCGTCAGCTTGGGCTTGTGCTTACCATGTATCGCCTGTTGCCTCATACACGGAACTACTCGGCGGGCCCGTTGCCTCAGAATAGATTTCTACTCGAAATCGCCTCACTGTTCAGTCCGGACTGCCGGTGCCGATGCTACCTGGCTCTCAACCAGCTTCAGTAGTCGCCGCTGCAGCCGTTCGCACTCACGCTTCAGCGCCGCCGGGTTCAATGACCGGTATTCCTGAAGCAGGGAAAGCCCGAAGCCCGAAGCCCGAATCAAAGACGTCAGGGAATGCAGGAGCTTGACGAGGCAGCGTGACTCGGGTATAGTGCGGCTGGGCCATGAATCTTCCTCGTCTGATTGTCACCTCGAAGGATAACGCCGAAGCCGTGCTCGTGCCGGCCGGGGATTTCGTGTTCGGCATAGAAGAGTCGCGGGTCGCCGAGCTGCTGGCGAAGCTGGGTGAGCCGATGGATGCCGTGTTCAAGACCGAGCTGCCGCGGCGCTACGCCACGGTGCGCGACTGCTACATGGACAAGTATCCGGTGACCAACCGGCAGTACGCATCGTTCATGAAGGCGACCGGCCACAAGCCACCGCTTTTCTGGAACGACCCGACCTGGAACAAGCCCGATTACCCGGTGGTCGGCATCTGTTACCGCGATGCCGAAGCCTATGCCCAGTGGGCGGGCAAGCGCATCCCGACCGAGGAGGAATGGGAGCGGGCCGCGCGCGGCACCGATGAACGACTCTGGCCGTGGGGTAACGAGTTCGGCCTGAAGAACTGCAACAGCCGGGAGTGGAATGCCGGCCGGACGACCGAGGTCGGGATGTTCCCGGCCGGGGTGAGTCCGGTCGGCGCACTCGACATGGCGGGCAATGTCTGGGAGTTCACGACCGGCAACTGGGAGAACTTCGGCAAGGCTCTGCGCGGTGGTTCCTACAAGAACAGCGCGGCGTTCTGCCGCTGCACCTGTCGCTGGGGCATAGACCCGGACGTCAAGGGCTCGGGCTGGCTCGGGTTTCGCTGCGTCATGGACCTGGCCAAGGCCCGCATCTACGGCAAGCCGAAGTCCCCCCAGTGACCGGCGACTAGCGCTCGACCACGAAGGAACAGCGGAGCCGGGTGCGGCCCGCGCGGTCAAGCTGAACCAGGTAGACGCCGGGCAGCAGGATACTCGCGTCCACGGCGACCTCAGATTGCAGGCTGGTGATTGCGGACTGTACCATCAGGCGGCCCGATGCGTTGTAGATGCGGAGGTCCAGGTTGCCGGGCACTGAGCCGGGCAGTTGCAGCCGGGTCAGGCCGCGGGCCGGGTTGGGATACATCCTGAGCGCGGGCGGAGGTGCTTCGTGCTGCTCAAGGCGCTCTCGCTCGGCCGCGGGGTCAATAGTGAACCGGCGGCGCAGTACGTCGTTGGCCGGGTTGGCGCTGCTACTGACCTCAAGGCTGCAGCAGGCGACATACTCCCCGACCGGGCCGTCCCACACCGGAAATGTGACCGTCATTTCCTTCCCGGGTTCGACCGCAACCGGACTTGAGCCGGCGTAGCAGCGTGCGTCGGCAACTGCCTGGCCCGGCTGGCCGGAAACCGCGTCCACGAAGAAGTGTGCCGTACCTGTGCCTGCGCTGCTGCCGAAGTTCGCTATTCTGGCCTGAGGCCTTATCGCACCGGGCGCAACGGTCTCGGCAGGCTGAACAATCGCCGCGACGGCCAGGTCAGTTGTCGTGGACTTGCCGGGAACAACGGCCACAACCGCAACCGGGCCGCCGTAGTCGAAGTTGATGACCCGGTCGGTCGGTGTTCCGCCCCAGAGGTCATGCACCATAATCCAGCGGTCGTCGGGCGGGCCCCAGCCACAGAAGGTCACAGCATGGCTTCCGTACTCCGGATGCCCCAGAAGCCCGAGCACGCCGGGTCGGCCCGCGTCAATCTCGGCGATAAGCAGGTCATGGTCGTTCCAGGCCAGGACAGAAGTGAAGTCGCAGTAGTTACTCCAGGCCGGGTCATTGCAGACCGCTAAAAGTCCCGGGACGATACTATCCAGCATTGTGCTGCCTGTTTTCAGAGTGTCGGTGTTCATGGCCGTGGCGAGCTGGGCGCTGACATTGGGCACGCTGTCTGAGTCACCTTCGATGCGGTCCGGTACGTTGTAGCGCACCGAGTCGAGGAGTCGTTCGTAGCCACGGGCTGCCCACCAGGTGAGCACGTTGGCCGCAGCGGTTGGTGCGCAGCCATAGTGCCAGTCCCAGTCCGGGACCCCGGTCAGCCATTTCACCCCTGCGCTTGCGGTTCGAGTACGGCCCGCACCTGCCGGCCGGAACTGCACAGAAGGAACCTCGTCACGCATCGGAACTGCCGCCAGGTTGCGCAGCGAAACCAGTACGCGTCGCGGGTCAGCACCCCGGGCCAGGAACTCCTGCCACAGGTCCAGGGGCGAGAAGCAGAGCAGACGGCCGGGCAGGACATCGACCGTGCCCAGAGCACGGCCGGCTGCCTGAGCGAGCCTGGCGTCCAGTTCACCCAGAGATATGCCGGACCAGTGGTATGCCACTGGTTCGCCGCACCCAGCCGCTGGATTCAGCCGCACCAGCACGACCACGGTTCTTCGGTCAAAGAGGGTCCCGGCACACAGATACGCGTCCGGCTCGGAGTTCGTCCCGACCGGTCGCAGTTGCCAGTCCCCGGCGTCGTGGGCCAGGTTCTGGACAAAGCAGTGGGCTGCGGCCAGCGCCTGCTGCTCCGGTCTCACGGCTCCCTGTCCGAGAGACAGCGTTGCGGCAAGCAAGGTTGGCCACAGACTGCGAAGGCGGCACAACGCTCCGAGTCCTGAATTCGTCACTTGCTT
>CAZQFS010000018.1:0-21231 GCA_964592755.1 uncultured bacterium
ATGGTTGAACGAACAGACTGACCTTCTGACTCAACTGGCCGACGCGGTCGTGGCCATGAAGTCGGAGCTTGTGGTCAGGCTGGCACGGCAGGCGATTGAACAGGGCATACCGGCGGAGCAGGCCATCAACCAAGGGCTCGCTGCCGGCATGCGCCGAATGGGTGAGAAGTTCGCGGCACGCGAGTGCTTTGTGCCTGAGGTGCTCCTGGCATCACGGGCGATGTATGCGGGGTTCGAGATACTTCAGCGGGAACTGACCGACAATGACCGGGAACTTGTTTCGCGGGGCAGGGTTGTGCTCGGCGTTGTGCAGGGTGACATTCACGACATCGGCAAGAACATCGTGAAGGTGATGGCTCAGGCCGCGGGCTTCGAGATTGCTGACCTGGGACGGAACGTCAGTCTGCCCGATTTCGTTCGGGCAGTAGAGCAGCACCGGCCCCAGGTCCTCGGTCTCTCCTCGCTCATGACCACAACCATGCCGCGCATGGGCACGGTGATTGAGCTGCTGGACAAGGCCGGGCTGCGCAAGCAGGTAAAGGTGATTGTCGGTGGTGCGCCGACCACGGCCGAGTTCGCCCGCAGAATCGGGGCAGACGGCTGGGCGCGTGACGCACACACGGCCGTGGCGGAGATATCGAGGCTGACCAAAGGGAGCTAGCAGTCTGTGGGTAGCCAACTGAGCCGGGCCAGGAGGTTCGATGAGTTGCTCAAGGGAAGTGCACCGGAGCAGCCGGTGGTATTCCCAATGGTCGTGGCCAATCACGCGGCGCGGCTTGAGGGCTACGCCATCAGCGAAGCAGTGACCCAGGCCGACGTGCTCGCGCGGGTGCTCTATTCGGCGTACCGGTTCTACGGCTATGACATGGTGCTGGTTTTTACCGACACCGTGGTCGAGGCTGAGGCGATGGGCGCGCAGGTGCTCATCCCTGAGGACGAGGACCCGTTTGTGCTGTCGCCGCCGCGTGTAGCAAGAATTGAGCCGGCCGACCCGGCAAAGGACGCCAGGATGCCGGTCGTGCTGGCGGCGACGCGGCGACTGACAAAGCTGCTGGCGGGCGAGGCGCCGGTGCTGACTTCCCTGAAAGGGCCGTTCTCTCTGGCCGCGTTTATACGGGGCATGGAGAGCTTCCTCGCTGACCTTGTTGACAATCCCAGGCGGGCGCGGCACTACCTTGAAGTGGCGACCGAGAACCAGGTCCGATACGCCGCAGCCATCATCAAGGCAGGCGGCATTCCTTTCATCGGTGACCCGGTTGCCTCGGGCAGCATGATAAGCCCCTCGATGTTTCAGGAGTCCGCCCAACCGTATCTTGCCCGGCTCGTGCAGGCAATCCATGAGCAGGGTGCCAGGGCCGGGCTGCACATCTGTGGCGATACGCGGCAGTCGCTGGCGGACATGGCGCGCACCAGGGCCGACATCCTGAGCATTGACGAGATGGACCTGGCGGAGGCCCGGACCAAGGTCGGGCCGGGCGCGGTGCTGATGGGCAATGTCTCGACCCGGACTCTGCTTGAGGGCACGCCGAACCAGGTCGCACAGGCGACACGGACGTGCATCGAGACCGGCGGCAACCGGCTGATTGTGTCTTCAAGCTGCGACGTGCCGACCGACGCGCCCAGAGAGAACGTGCAGGCGATGGTGCAGGCCGCACGGCGCGGGACATGAACGAATCGTCGGACAATTCGTATCGTGTCCCAAGCCTCCTGAGGCAACCATGATTGACCGCGAGACCTTCGAGCGGGTTCGGCTCAAGCATTTGTCAGAGCTGACCGGACAGCAGCAGCAGGGCAGGAAGCTGGTCGGCTACTTCTGCATCTACGCGCCGGTCGAGGTGATACACGCCGCCGGTGCGATTCCCATCAGACTGATGAAGGGCGGACATGCGGCTGAGACCGCCGGCGAGAAGTTCCTGCGCTCAGATGCCTGCTCGTTCTGCTCGAGCTGTCTCGGTAACTTCGAGCTCGACCCGCTGTATCGGCAGGTGGACGCGGTCGTGGCCGTGAACACCTGTGACATGATGCGGCGCCTGCCCGAGGCGATACAGGCGCACTTCGGCAAGGCCGTATACCAGCTCTACCTGCCGCGCACATCTGAGCCGCTGCCGCACCGGCTGGCCGAGTTCTCACGGCAACTTGCTGAACTGGGCCGCGCCCTGGCCGAGTTGACCGGTATCAGGCCTGATGAACACCTGGCCGAGGCCATTGACTTCTTCAACCGGCTGCGCAGCCTGCTGCGGCAGGCGCACGAGACCAGGCGTACTGACCGGCCGCTGCTGTCTGAGAGCGCGATGCTCGACCTGGCAGCCACGGCCTGGTTCCTCGGTCCGGTCAAGGCCGAGTCGTTCATTGATAGCGTGCTGCGGATTATCTGGGCCCGGCCCCGGCCCGAAAGCTCGCGGCCACGGTTGATGCTCGGCGGGAGCATGATGACGGAAGACGACCGGTGGCTGCTGGAGATGATTGAGGAGCGGGCCGACATCGTCACCGACATTCTCTGCACCGGCACGCGCTGGTTCGCTGAGGACGTTCCCCCTGAGGGACACGAAACCGCACTCCGAGCCCTGGCCGGGTTCTACTACACCCGCATCCCCTGCATGCACCGCCGGCCCAACGATGCGCTGTACGAGTACGCACGCCGCCAGGCAAAGGAGTTCCGGGTCGCGGGATTCGTCTACAAGACCCTGCTCTACTGCGACCCGTACAACTTCGAGGCAAAGCGGCTCAAGGCAGCACTGGGCATGCCGATGCTGCACCTCGACACGAGCTACTCGCAGGAGAACCGGGAGCAGGTGCGAACCAGGGTGGAAGCGTTCCTGGAGCTGCTGTGACACGGGACCTGCAGGGACATGACCGAAATCCGCCCGGGATTTCGGATCGTGTCCCGAAGGACCCAGGAGCAAGGTGGCGCGACCCTGCGCCGAAGCGAATCTCCTTCGACGAGTGGCTGGCGCTGTTCGAGCAGGTGCCAGACGAGCTGATTGAGCAGCACCATTACTACGGTAACCGCGACGCCTGGTCAAAGTACCTGTTCCCACCGCAGACCTTTGCCATCTACGGCGCGCGGCATCTGCGCCGCCTGAAGTTCGACAACTCGCTCGCCGCCCTGCGGATGTGGGGATTTGTTCAGAACGAAACCGAGCGGCTGTTCCGCGCGCGCCAGACCGGAAGAAAGGTCATCGCCACCATGGGCGACCTGGGTGCGGTGCCGGTCATCGTCAATTCGTTTCCCGGTTGCGTCGCGTTCTATCCCGACTGCATCTGGTGGACGCCGTTTGTCATGGAAAGCAAGGTGCTCTTCGACGCCGCGGCAGAGCTGGGCATCGGTGATGCGACCTGCTTCTCGCGCGCCGCGCTGGGCGCGTTCGCCAAGCATTCCTACTTTCCTGACCCCGACCTTGTCATTGCCTCAACCGGCGCGTCCTGCGACGACTACTCCGGCGTTGAGCAACTGGCCGCGGGGATCGCCTCGGACGTGCTGTGGGTCGAGGAGCCGTTCAGAAAGGAGTGCCCAGGTGCCCATGGCGCATGTTTGAGGACACAGAGCGGGGTGAGGTATGAACCGGAGCTGCGGGACCTGCTGGTGGAGGAGTATCGTCGGGTTGTCGCGCGCATGGAGAAGCTCACCGGCCACCGGCTGACGGCGGACGAACTGAGGACGGGCGTGAGCCGAGCCAACAGGATACGCAGGACCGTGCGGCGACTGCGCGAACTGGCCTTTCGCGACGGCGCCTTGGCCGCACTTGAAATGATGGTGGTCGAGTTCGGCAATCTTCACTATTACGCGGACATGGACGAGTGGGCCGCGATTCTCGGACACCTGTGCGAAACGGCTGAGCAGCGACGTGTTGCCAGTCAGAGCATCGTCGACGGAGATGCCCTGCGCATCGTCTGGGTCACGCCGCCGGCTGACCCGCTGCTGCTGACCTTTGTCGAAGACCAGGGCGCGCGGGTCGTCGGCACCGAGTACGTCATCAACCAGGCAATAGAGCCGATGGATGAGTCGCTGGAACCTCTGGCCGCGGTCGCCGAGTCGTTCATGGCCGCATCGTTGATTGGTACTTCACGGGCGCGAGCCGAGGCGGCGGCAAGACAGGCACGCGAGAATCAGGCCGAAGGGGTCATCATCTCCGGTATCCTCGGCGGCTCGCACTGCGCCATGGAAAGCAGGCTCATCGCCGACCATATCAAGGCCGAGCTCGGCCTGCCGGTGCTTGAGTTCGACGTCGCGCCACCGGCCCGCGAAGTCGACCGACAGGTGCAGACCCGGATTGAAGCGTTCCTTGAACTGGTGCGCAGCCGACGATGAAAGACCTGCTCACCCCGCGTGAACGGTTCGGCCTCCTCGTCATCGATGAACCGCAGGACCGGGTCCCGGTCTTTCCGCTGGTTACCGCGCACGCGGCTCGGGTTGCCGGCATCGACCTGCGTGACTACTACACCGATGGGTTCGCGATGGCACGCGCCCAGCTCGCGGCTCAGGAGTTCTACGGCGTCGATTTCATTTCGTTCTTTTCCGAGGTCGGACTGGTCGCCGAAGCGCTGGGCTCGAACTTCGACTACCCGGACGACGACCTGCCGATGCTCGCCGAGCCAAAGTGGCGTGAGCTGGCCGAACCCGATGAGCTGGTGGTCAACCCGTGCGCCGATGGCCGGCTGCGGGTCTATCTTGACGCCATCGCTTACGCCTATGAAGCACGGGGCGACACGGTGCCGATTCTCGCGTACGTGCCGGCGCCGTTCACGACCGCGCAGCAACTGGTTGATTCGGAGGCGTTCCTGCTCGGGCTCCTGACCGAGCCGGACCGCGTCCATGCGCTGTTGCGCTATGCCACGAGGTCGGTCAAGAGCCTTTGCCGCGGGGTGATTGGGGCCGGCGGCCTGCCCATCCTCGTTGACCCGCTCGCCTCGGGCAGTGTCATCTCGGCCGAGCATTACCGGGCATTCGCCCTGCCCTACGAAGCCGAGGTGGTTCACTACCTGCACCGGTTTGACCTCGATGTCGTACTGCACATCTGCGGCGACACGAATCCCATCATCGAACTCATGCCCGAATCCGGCGCGGACCTGTTGAGCATCGACCGTATCGAACTGCGTGATGCGGTTCGTCGTGCCGGCCAGCGCTGCCGTATCGTCGGCAACCTCGACACCTCGGCACTGCTCCTGGGCACGGCGCATGAGGTCGCCGACGCGGTTGCGGAGATGGTCGGCGCGGGTCAGACGAATCCAACCGGGTTTGTTGCCGCGACCGGCTGCGAGGTGCCGCTGGGGACACCGCCGGAGAACGTCCGCGCCTTTGTCCGGGCGGCGCAGGAAGCCGGCCGCAACCAGGGCTATGCCCGGCTACGGAGGAGACCGTGATTACTGCTGGTATTGATGTCGGGTCGGTGAACACCAAACTCGTGGTCTTTGACCATGCCAGCTCGAGTATCATCTGTGAAGTGGTCGAGCCGACCGGGCCGCGACCCCGAGAGACCGCACGCCTGGTCATGCAGCAGTGCCGAGAAAAGGATCCCGGGCTCGAAGCTCAGGTGCGTCGCACGTTGGCGACCGGCTATGCCCGGCACGCGGTGGATGGCGTGCCGGAGACAATTACCGAAATCAAGGCCGCGGCCATCGGCATCAGGCACTGGTTCCCCGAGTGCCGAACCGTAGTCGACATCGGCGGGCAGGATTCCAAGGTGCTCACTCTGGACGATGACGGGCGCGTGCAGGACTTCGTAATGAATGACCGGTGCGCGGCTGGGACCGGCAACTTCCTTTCGGTCCTGTCTCGGGCACTCTCAGTACCGCTCGTCGACTTCGGTCGGCTCAGCCTTGAGTCGCGGCGACCGGTGCCGATATCGAGTCTGTGCGTGGTCATGGCCGAATCTGAGATTCTCTCGCTGCTGGCCGCGGACATCCCGGTGGCAGACATCATCGCGGGCCTGCACGAGGCGCTGGCCCGGCGCGTGGCGAACATGTCGGCGCGACTCAGGGTGCAACCTCAGGTCGTCTTCACGGGCGGCGTGGCCCAGAATCCGGGCATGAAGTCGGCGCTGGAACAGGCCCTGGGGTTGCCGGTGGCCGTGCCGGAGAAACCGCTGCTGGCCGCTGCGCTGGGGGCAGCGCTTGCTAGCGGCAATAGATGAAGCGCTGCGGCGCGAGGCCGCTGTCGGTCGGGAACACGATGAAGTAGCTGCCCGACTTGATGCCGGTCGGTGCCCACTTAAGGCGGCCGGCATCGGCCGTCATGTCCGCCACTCGCCGCCCGGCCGCATCGTACAGCAGGACCCGGCCTGCGGCCGCGCCGGCAGGCAGCCGCAGCAGTACGGTATCGCGCGAGACGTTCTGCCACGTGCCGCAGCCCTCGGCAATGGGGCGCAGTTCCGATTCCCGGTTGACACGGTCCCAGAAGTCGAGGTAGGCGTTGAGCACGGCGCTGACCGCGCGGTCGGTGACGGCGCGTGCCTGCTCGGGTGACGGGCCGGCCACGCCCCAGGCATCCTCGGCACTGTCGACCATGACAAACAAAGCCGACTCGGTCGGCACGAAGCTGCTATACATGTCGCTCAGGCGAAAGGTGTTTACCGCGGCAGGGAACTCGTCCGACGAATGGACGTATTCATGCAGCCGCAGCGCCTCATCGCAGAGCAACGCGGTTCCCTCGCCGCCGAGAAACTCATGCACGGGCCCGGCCTGTACCCAGAGTGGGATGGGCAGGCTCACCTCGGCCGGGCCGAGCATCACCCACATCATGCCGGTTGCCGGGGAAGCGCCTGGTCGCGGGCCAACCATGACCTCTACCGAGCGGGTGGTCACACGGCAGAGCGAGCTCTCGGTCGGCAGGAAGCCCCGCGGTAGCCCTCCGAGCACGCTGTCAAAAGGCAGCGGGTAGGGGTCGAAGTTCAGCGCGCCAAGGTCGCGCGCCAGGGTTCGAACCACGAAACGGACGTCAACCAGCTGTGCGGCCGCGACCGGCAGGGCAAGCTGCATTGCCCGCAGATACCGGTTGCGGCCGGTCTGGCGGGCCGGATTACCGGACATCGAGTAGTTGGCCCGGATGAGGAAGTCGAGGCTGTCCTCGGACGTGTTGTGGCGGACATAGAAGTCGTTACTCGCTTCGAAGACGGCGGCCGAGCCGGTCGCGTCAAACGCCCCGTAGTTGGCCGGAGTCTGTCGGCCGTTGACATTCAGAGAATCGAGCAGCCGGGCGAAGTCGTCGAGGCTCGCGCACGACCCCAGGGCCAGGTTCATCACCGTGCCGTCATCGTCATCAATGTTGAAGGAGTTGGAGTTCATAATCGCGAACCCAGCCTCGTTGATGCCGGCCCAGGCATTGAGCGTATCCCCGGCATAGATGTTGGTGACGTAGCGGAATCGGCTACCCTGAAGGAAACGCATGGCCTGGTTCGCGTTCGACACGTCGCGGTTCTTCCAGAGCACCGGCCGGCCGTCAGAAGTCGAGCCGGTGCCAAAGGCGCCGATGGTGCAGGCAATGGCGGACGAGGTCAGAAGGCAGAATGCAGAAGTCAGAATACGGAAGTGCCGGGACACGTTCACTCGCCCGCCTTGATGAGCCTCACCAGCGCGGGAACCAGCTCGGCCTCGGGGCAGGTGCAGACGGCCTTGCCGCGGGCAAAGATGAGGCCCTTGCCCGCGCCGCAGGCGATGCCGAAGTCGGCTTCCCGCGCCTCGCCCGGGCCGTTGACCACGCAGCCCATGACCGCGACTTTCATTGGCCGGTCAACGCCCGCGAGCGCCTGCTTCACTTTTCTCGTCAACTCGATGACCCGCGCGCCGGTCCGGCCGCAGGTCGGGCATGAGTAGACCGACGGGCCGCGCTGCCGAGCCCCGAGCGCGGCCAGGAGCTCCCATGCCGCCTGGACTTCCAGTACCGGGTCGCCGGTGAGTGAAATCCTGATGGTGTCGCCGATGCCCTCGCTAAGCAGCACCGCGAGTGCCGCGGTCGAGCGTATCGCGCCTTCGAACGGCAGACCGGCCTCGGTCAGGCCGACGTGCAGCGGGTAGCGGAAACGGCGGGACATCTCCCGATACACGGCAATCGTGTCCGTCACGCTCGTTGTCTTGGCCGAGAGCACGATGTCCTGAAATCCAAGCTGAAGAAACGGTGCGAGGCTGTGTTCGAGACTCTCTATCATCGCGGCGACGGTCGGGTGGCGGTGCCTGCGCAGCACCGCCTTCTCGATGGAGCCGGCATTGACACCCACGCGGATCGCCGCATGGTGGTCCCGGGCCGCACGGATGACCTCTTTCACTCTGGCTGCCGAGCCGATGTTGCCGGGGTTGATACGTACCTTGTCGAACCCGGCCTTGACGGCCGCAAGGGCGAGGCGGTAATCGAAGTGGATGTCGGCGACGAGGGGCAGCGCGATGCGGCGGCGTACTTCAGGCAGGGCGGCGGCCGCGGCTTGGTCCGGCACCGCGACGCGCACCAGCTCGCACCCGGCTTTCATCAGTTGGCGAACCTGGCGCACCGTCGCCCGCACATCGTCGGTTCGCGTCTTGGTCATGGACTGAACCACGACCGGCCCGCCACCGCCGATGCACACCGTGCCGCAGCGGACGGGAATAGTCTTGTGGGGTCGATGGAACATGCAGGACCCGCTGTTAATCGGAGACCCGCTCAATCCGCGCACCGAGACGAGTGAGCTTGCGCTCGAGCTTCTCGTAACCTCGGTCAAGGTGGTAGATGCGCAGGATTTCGGACTGGCCCCGGGCCACGAGCCCGGCCATCACCAGTGCCGCCGAAGCCCGCAGGTCAGACGCCATCACCTGGGCCGACGACAAACGTTCCACGCCCTGCACGACTGCCATGTTGCCGCTGATGGCGATGCGTGCACCCATGCGGTTCAGTTCCAGCGCATGAAGGAACCGGGACTCAAACACGTTCTCGGTCACAACGCTGGTGCCTCTGGCGATGGACAAGAGCGCGGTGAACTGCGCCTGCAGGTCGGTTGGGAACCTGGGATAGGGCCCGGTACTGACGTTGGCGGCCACTGGTCGCCCTTCGGCCTCGACGAGCAATGAGTTCCTGCCGGTCTCGACCCGAACCCCGACTTCGCGCAGCTTGTCCAGCGCCGCGGTCATCTGCTCGGGCCGGCAGTTGGTCAACTCGACCCGGCCGCCGGTGATTGCTCCGGCCACGGCCAGTGTCCCGGCTTCAATCCGGTCCGGGATTGGCCGGTGGGTCACTCCTTTCAGTCGCCTCACTCCCTGGATGCGAACCAAAGGCGTGCCGAACCCCTGGACCCTGGCCCCCATGCTGTTCAGGAACTCTGCAAGGTCCACCACCTCAGGCTCGCAGGCCGCACCTTCGATTACCGTCTCCCCGCGCGCCAGGACCGCGGCCATCATCGTGTTCGCGGTCGCGCCGACGCTCGGGCCGTTCGGACCCTCAAGCAGCACGGTGTTGCCCTTGAGAGGCCGTCCCTGCGCAACAATGTAGCCGTGTTCCACACGGACTCGTGCGCCGAGTGCCTCCATCCCCTTCAGGTGCAGGTCTACCGGTCGCGGCCCGATGGCGCAGCCGCCCGGCAGAGACACCTTCGCCCGTCCGAACCGGGCAAGCAGCGGGCCCAGTACATAGTAACTGGCGCGCATCTTGCGTACGATGTCGTAAGGTGCCGCCTTGTCAATTCGGCCCGCCGCAGTCGCGGTAATGCTTCGACCCTGCCGGGTCACCGATACCCCCATCACCGTCAGCAGCCTCACCATCGTGCTCACGTCCGCAAGCAGAGGCACATTTCGGATGGTGCACGGTTCCTCGGTCAGAAGGGTCGCCGCGAGCACGGGGAGGACCGCGTTCTTCGCACTTGCGACCGCGACCGTGCCGTTCAGTTGCGGCCCGCCGCGCACCAGCAGTCTGTCCATAACAACCTATATTCTCGGTGCGCGGATACGGCAGTCAAGCAGCGCGTCCGATGCCCGGCGGCTGATATGCGATTCACTCCCTGCTTGACATGCCGTGACTTACGTCTATATTGAAGACGTTGACCCTAGGCATAAGCCGACTCTGTGTCGGCCTGCGGGTCAAAGGGATTCCCTAGCGTTGTCAGTTGTCCAAAGGAGGACTAATGCTCGTAGCAGTAATGACCATCGCCCTCGTGGCGCTGACCCCGGTGAACCCGGTCCTGTCAGGACCCGGGCCGGTGCGGCTCGGCGGCGGCGGGCCCGACGCATACGGGTACCGGTATCTTGACTCCGACACCGTCTGCCCAGGTGCGCCAACCTACACGTGGGTGAGCATCAAAGGCGTCGGTACGCGGATTACCGGACTCGGTGACGACAATGTCGTCGGCCCATTCGGGCTCGGGTTCGACTTCCCGTACTACTGGTATCGCGCCAACTCGGTGTTCGTCGGCTCGAACGGTTACATGTGCTTCGGCGACCGGGGCCTGAATGCCTCGCCGTTCCCGGCGGTGCCCAGCCCGTCGGGCACAAACAACACCGTCGCCATCCTGATGAGCGACCTTGACCCCAGTTCAGGAGGTTCGCCTCAGGGCTCGGTCTGGTACTGGACCAACGCCGCGGCCGACACGTTCATTTTGGAGTACGACTCGGTCCGGTTCTGGAGCACGGGCGGCAACAACTCTTTCCAGATAATCCTGTCCAAGCCCGACTCCTCGATCACGTTCCAGTACAAAGAGCAGTCCGGCATGCCCTATCAGGGCTGGGCTCCGACTAACAACCAGACCGGTATCGAGAACGTCTCCGGTGCAGTCGGCCTGAACTACCTCTCCGGCACGATTCCGCCCGGCAACATGTATCACGCCGAGCTGGCGGTCCGCTTCTTCCCACCCGAGTCAACCAGCTACCAGGTTCACGACGTGGGCGTGCGTAATGCGATGAACGACCGCTCCGGCGGCATGTTCTGCGTCAACAACCGTCCGCTGACGATGTGGGCCGTGGTCAAGAATTTCGGCAACCAGTCTGAGGCTCAGTTCAAGACCTACTTCAAAGTGAAACGGCCGACCGGCGCAGTGCTGTTTACCGACTCGGTCGTGGCGCAGGCGCTCGCTCCAAGCGAGGTGGACTCGGTGGTGGCGCCTAACACCTGGACCCCGACAAGCACGGGCCCGTTTGTCATCGAGGTCGCCACGTTGCTCACCGGCGACATGATGCGGCGCAACGACTCAGCCCGGGTCGAGTGCCGGGTTGTGACGATTCCGGCCACGCTCGGTTACGACGGCGGCACGCCCAACAGCTACATGTCATGGAACGGGCCGGGCGGGTTCGGCAACCGCTTTGAGCCGCCGGTCTACCCGTGCAGCGTGATGAGCTACCGCATCTACTCCCAAGCGACGACGTCTACGCAGGCGCTGCTCTGTCTGTTCGACGACAATGGGCCAGGCGGTTCGCCGGGTGACACGCTCCATTCTGGCACCATCACGGTGACCGCGCCGCAGTGGTACACGGTCACGCCGCCGTCTCCGGTTGTCATCAATGACGGCGCGTTCTTCGTCGGCGCGATGTCGGCAATCTCGAGCGCCCCCTCGTTCGGCATGGATTCCATCCTGCCGCTCTCGTTTCAGGGATGGGAGTACACCGGTGTCTGGGCGCCCAGCCGCGATGCCGCGGCCCGCGATGTCGTGGCCAACGCCATTGTCCAGGGCCCGGTCGGCCTCATGGAACTCGCCCTGGTGCCGGCACCGGTTCCGGTGCGGATTGACGTAAGTCCCAACCCGTTCGGGACGAGCGCCCGCGTGCGGCTGCTGAATCCGCGCGGCAGTGAGCAGAGCATCGAGCTCTTCGACGCGGCCGGCAACAGCCTGCGTACCGTCGAACTCGTGCGCGGCACGGCCCGGCTTGACCGGCGTGGACTGGCCGACGGCATCTACTTCGCGCGTGTGACCGGAGCCGAAGCCCCGGTCGCCAAGGTCGTCGTCACCCGATAACTTCGTCTGGGGCACGAGGCAGAATCGTGCCCGCAGTCAGCGGCGGGGAGAAACTTCCCCGCCGCTGACCGGTTTGTCCTGCGCCGGCGTCGGCGCGATATATGGGTGCGCCGGCAGCAGAATCGCATCCGCGCCTCTATCGGCTGATGATGACCTTGGCAGTGCCTGATGCTTGGCGGACGAAGTAGATACCCGGTGGCTGGCGCGAGACGTCGTTCGGCCCTTACTCCAGGTCAAGGACCTTCCTGCCTGTCACGTCGAGCAGTTCCGCCCTTTCTGTGTGCGGTCCCCTGTCTGCTCGGAAGAAACAGCATGCCGCTCGGCGACCGGCGGCAGCGTAGCGCTGCGCATGGCTCGGCGAATCATGTGGCCGGACGCGGTTCGCTCAGGCTGCCTTCACCCCATCGCCTTCTCGACACCTTGGTGTCGCCTGCGCTAGTGCAGCCGTTCGAGGTACTTCCCGGTCGCTACGTCAATCTTGACTCGGTCGCCGGTCTTGATGAACTGCGGGACCTGCACCTCAAGCCCGTTGTCGAGCGTGGCGGACTTGGGTGCCGAGTCAACGTCGCCATGCAGAGGCGCACCGGTCGAGACTACGACCGCGTCCGCGGTCCTGGGGACGAGCACGTCGATGGGCTCCTCGCCGTAGAACTCGACCCGCAGCTTCGCGCCCGAATCAAGAAACCTCTCGTAGTTACCCACCAGCCGCCTCGGCACGGCGACCTGCTCGAACGTCTCCGGGTGCATGCAGTAGACCGAGTCACCGTCCGAGTAACTGTACTCCATGGTCACCGTCTCGACCGCGATGTCTTCGACTTTGTCCTCCGGGTGTAGCCGTTGCTCGGTCTGGGTGCGCGTGTGGAGGTTTTCGAGGCGCAGATGGACCGAACTGGGCAGCTTGGCCGTGCCCACTTTCATCTCCGCCAGCAGTATCTTGAAGATGTCGTTTCCGACTTTGATACACATGCCGGTACGCAGGTCTGAAGCTCTAGTCATCGCTGATTCCTCGAGCAAAGCCTAGAAGAACGGCGGCGGGTAGTCAAGGATGCGCGCCCGCGCTTTTGCCGGCGCGGCGCTTCTCGCGGTCGCGCAATGACGTGAGGTGCATACCGGTCACCGCCTGCCTCAGCAACAGCAATGTTCTCATCTCGGGCCGTGCGTCTGTCGCGCGCCAACCCCCTCCTGCCGCGGGTGGTTTGTCAATCCTGAGAGCGCATCGAACAACGACCCAGGCTCGATGGCGTAACTCACAGCTTTGCAAATGGTTACAGTGACAGAAGCGGTCGGCGACAAATCGGACACGGTCATCAAAACCGGTCTTGATTTCGTCGGCTGGCAGAGTAGTTTAGAATCCGCCCGTTGTGAAACTAACCGGTGGAGGACCGTTGGAATTCCAGGTATTTGCGAAAGAAGGCTGCGAGCTCTGTCGCAAGGCGCGCAGCGTCCTGGAGCAAGTCGGCGTCGAACCGCAGGTCCGCTACGTGGACGGGCCGAACGCGACTCCGGATAACCTGGCAGACTTTGCCTGGTACGACTGGACCGACAAGCCACCCCTGGTGGTGGCAACCGAATCAGGCCGGACGCTCGGACGATGGGATGGCCGCGACATTCAGGAAGCGTGGCTGCCCCATCTCCGGCAGTGGCTGTCCGGCCAGCCTGCGGCGGTATCGAGCAGCGGAATCGCCGGCAGGCAGAGACCGGTCGAATAGGTCAGGAGGACGATATGGACCGCAAAGATGAGCATAAGGAAGGTAACCTTGACCCGGTGTGCGGCATGACCGTGACCCGCGAGAACGCGGCGTGCAGCTACCAGTTCAATGGCAGGACCTT
The DNA here is from genome assembly GCA_964592755.1 of uncultured bacterium. Classification (GTDB taxonomy): domain Bacteria; phylum Hydrothermota; class Tepidihabitantia; order Tepidihabitantales; family Tepidihabitantaceae; genus CAZQFS01. The sequence goes on from CAZQFS010000018.1 coordinate 13,728, forward strand.
CTACTTCTGTGCGCCGAGTTGTCGCGACCAGTTCGCCGCTGACCCTGACCGGTACTCACCGCCAAAGTAGGCGAAAGTCAGTAAGCAGAGGCGGCCGCAAGGCCGCCTCTCTCTTTTGCCGGGCGACGGCTACTGGCCGAGCGATTCGAGCAGGCTCGGTATCGACCACAGGCCGGCCGCCATCAACACGACGACGGCGATGACGGTGATGATGCTCAAGGCCAGCGAGATGATGATCGTTATCCCGCTGATGGCGAAGTAGGTTTTCAGCCGGCCCATGAAGGCGGTCAGCGACGGGGCGTCCCCGCGCTCGGCAAACTCGCCGGCGCGGGAGCCGGCCTGCATCAGGACGATGCCGACCCAGATGGGCAGCCACGCCCAGAGGATGCCGATGAGCGACAGGGCGTTCAGGGCGCCGCCCACGATACTCACGATGCCCAGGAACTTCATCCACCCGGTCATGCTGCGGACATGGGCCCTGGCGTCCGCATCGGTCACGGTGTTCACAGTACTGGCTTCCAAGGTTGCTCCTTTCAACACTATGCTGCACTCCAAGCTAGCGCGCAGCGGCCGAATGTCAAGGCTGGTTGACTCCCACAACCGCCGTGGTAGAATCTTGTGTAGCAGTACCACAGGTCACCGCTGAAGGTAATCTCGTGTAACCAAGGAGCAGAACGTGAAGCCAGCCACATTCCTGCTTGCCATCCTGTGTGCCGCGGCCAATCCTGCTGCGGCCCAATCACCAGAGAACGTCTTCATCATCATCATCGACGGACTGCGCGACGACGAAGGCTTCGGCGCCGAGTCGCTGTACCTGCGCCACATCTGGAACGAACTGCGGCCCCTGGGCACGGTGCACAAGCGGTTCTGGGACCGTGGCTGGACCGCGACCACCGGCGGGCATACGACCATCCTGTCCGGTGTGCGCCAGATTCTCCGGAACAACGGTAGCAACGAGCAGCTTGTCCGGTCGTTTGACCCGCTGCTGTTCGAGTACTACCGGGCGCACTTCGGCACGCCTGAGTCGCTGTGCGGTGTGGTCGTCGGCAAGTGGGGCAACGTGGGCGAGATATCCAACTTCAGCCTCGAGCCGGCCTACGGCGAGCCGTACAAGGGATTCCAGCGGGGCGATGCGACCACGCACGACGACACTATCTCCATGCGGCTGCTGTTTCAGGCGATGGACTCGACCCGGCCGCGCCTCGTGCTGCTGAACATGGCCGACGTGGACACCAAGGGTCATGCCGCGGTCTACGCCGACTACCTGCAGTCAATTCGCGTGGCCGACTCGCTGATTTACCAGTTGTGGCAGCGCATCCAGGCGGTCCCGCCGTACACCGATACCTTCTACCGCAACAAGACGGTGATGATTGTCACCTCGGACCACGGCCGCAACGACGACGCACACGGCAGCTTCATCGGCCACGGCGAGTGGGACCACGGCTCGCGTCAGATCGGGTTCCTTGCCCTTGGGCCGGGAATCGCCCGCAACCGCATCGTCACCTCGACCACCGGTGACCAGGTCGACATCGCGCCCACGGTCGGGGCGATGCTCGGTTTTCCCGTGCCCTTTGCTGAAGGCCGGGTCCTGTCCGAGCTGTTCGGCGCCGAATGCGCGCCCGAGCCGGTCGAACCGAAGCCGGTGCCGCTGACCGACGCCGTGAACCTGAGCAATACCCTCGACTTCTCGCGCGACCCGGACATCGCCCGCGACCAGGCCGGCAACCTGTACCTGGTATGGTCCGAACGGCTGAGTGGCAACTGGGGCGTCCGGTTTCGCAAGTCCACGGACAACGGCTCAACCTGGTCGGCCGTCCAGTGCATGTTCGATTTCCCGGCCCCGGAGAGCATGATGTGGTACGCGCGCGTGGCCGCGGATGACAGCGTGGTCGTGTCGGCCATGGGTTTTGGCAGGCACCTGAATCCCATCGACTCGCTCCCACCGAGCCGCTGGGATACGACTTTCATCTGGTACCCGTGGCTGGCGACCAGCACGAATGCGGGGACAAACTGGTCCTACTCTTCCCTGCTCGACTCGAACATGGGTTCGTACTACGCGCCGGTGACGGTGAAGAACGGCCGGTACGGCGTGGCATGGTGGACCGCAGGGCAGTTCGTGTGGCAGGTTCCGCGCAACGGTGTTTTCTTCAACAACCGGGGTCGGTCCGGCGCGTGGCGTGCGCTGCCCGTCGAGTTGACCGGCAAACAGAGTATCCATGTCGCCATGCAGGACGACGGCAGCGTCTACCACATCGCGGCCGCGGCCTTCGATGGGTCGGACTTCGACCTCGCATATGTCCGCTCGACCGATGGAGGTACGACCTGGAGCACGGCGTGGCCGGCCCGCGACACAAGCCCCAGCCCGGTGTACGACTATGACCCGGAGCTGGTCGTGGACGACTCGGGGACAGTCCACCTCTTCTGGGCACGCAAGGCCAACGTCGGCGGCACGTGGCGCGTCATGTACGGCCGACGCAGCCCGGCTACCGGCGTTTTCGATACCCTTACTCTGGTCACGAGCCCGGCCGGCGCCTGGCAGCCGCACGCCGCCATCAAGGGTGACACCATCTGCCTGGTATGGATTGACTATCGCGACGGCAACCCGGAACTATACTACAGGGTCAGTTTCAACCGGGGCAGCAACTGGTCTGCTCCCGAGCGCGTTACCTTCTCCGCCGCCCTGACGCACCATCCACGTGTGACCGCGATGAACTCAGGCTTCTACACGGTCTGGCAGGACATCTCCTCGGGTAACTGGGAAATCTACGGCCGTGACCTTGACCTCGGGCTGGGGCGAGACGTGGGCGTGGTCGGCATTGTGGCGCCCGCGGGCACGGTGGAGTCCCTCGCCGCGGTCGTGCCCCGCGCGACGGTGCGCAACTTCGGGGTCGGCACGGCGAGTTTCCCGGCCTGGCTTGCGGTGTTCGACTCGGTCGGCACGGCGGTGTATCGCGAATCGAGCATTGTCGTCGACCTGGCGGCCGGCGCCTCGCTGACGCATTCGTTCCCGGTCTGGCCTAAACCGCACACTCTGGGGAACCACACCGTGCGCTGCTCGACCGGTCTTGTCGGCGACGGCAACGCGGCCAACGACGTCGCCACCGGCAGCTTCACTGTCATCGCCGCTCCGCCCGGCTGGCACGAGAAGCGGCCGATGCCCGATGGGCCGTCGGGCAGGCAGCTCAAGGACGGTGCCTGGCTTGCCCCGGACTTGAGCAGCAGCACCATCTTCGCGGTCAAAGGCAGCAAGACCGCCGACTTCTACACCTACAGCCCGGACTTGGATTCGTGGCAGGAGCTTGAGCCCGTCCCGCGTGGTTTGGAAGACCGGCCGGTCGGCAAAGGTTCGGTCGGTTGTGCCGACGGCTCCGGCCGGCTCTACGCGGTGAAAGGCAACAACACCCAGGGCTTCTACCGCTTCGACATCGCGGCGGGCACTTGGAACGCGGCGGCGGACGTGCCGCTCGGTACTACGCGCAAGAAGGTCAAAGGCGGCGGCGACATGGTGTATGTGGAAAAGAGCCCGACCCGGCGCTACCTGTACCTGCTCAAAGGCTACAAGACCGAGTTCTGGCGCTACGACATCCTGGCCGACTCATGGACCGCGATGATGGACGCGCCGACCGGCACCAAGGACCGGTACAACAACGGTTCGTTCCTCGTCTACGACGGGGCCAGCAACATCTACTGCCACAAGTCCAAGTACCATGAACTCTGGACCTATCGCACCGACCTCGATTCGTGGAGCGGCACGGCCCTGAAGCCGATGCCGCTCGTGGGTCGAAGCGGTCGAAGCCGCAAGGCCAAGGACGGCAGCAGCGCGGCCTGGGCCGGCGACGGCTTCTATGCTTTCAAAGGGGCAAACACGCAGGAGTTCTGGCGGTACTTTGCTGCCGGAGACTCATGGCAGGAGTCTGACACCATCCCGGCCGTCGGCAGCACGCTCAAGAAGAAGCGGGTCAAGGCTGGCGGCGACCTCGCGGCCTTCAGCCCCGGCATCATCTACGCCTTCAAGGGCAACCGCTGCAACGAACTCTGGCGCTACGTCGCGGCGACCGCGCTCATCCGGGCTCATGCCAGAGCCGGCGTGCAGGCCTCAACATGCGACACCCGGAGTTCGTCCTTCGTCATTTCCCCTTCGCCGGTGCGCCCCGGCCTCGTCACCGTTCACCTCGGCTCCTCTGCCCTCAATCCTCCTTCCTCTGTCCTGTCCGTCTACGACGCCCTTGGTCGTCCGGTGTACCGGCAGATGGTGCCGCGCGGCACGTCCACCGTGCGGCTCGACCTGCGGCATCTCAACGCCGGCATCTACCTCGTACGCTCGGAAAACGGGGCCACGACCGAGACCGGGAAGCTCGTCATCCGGTAGCAGACTCCGGCCGAGGCTTGAGTCTGCTCGTCTGCCGGACCGGTTTGCCGACAGTCCGGCAGGCAGGCCCGGTCCTGCCTTCGATTTTGCTCGGGCGTTTCGCTTGACAGAAGCGAAGTTGTCGTCAGAATGAAGCAGCGACAGTCGTTAAGCTATCGCTAAGAGGTTGATGGTTTGCTAAACGCCCGAACAGGGCAGAAAGGACCTGCGTATGCCTAGAGGTGCAGCCCTGATGAACAGGACTGTCAAGCTCACCGCGGAGATGATGCCGGTGTTCGGTCCAGGCAAGACGGTCAAGGTCAGTGACCTTAACAAGAAGCTCTGGGCCCACATCAAGAAGGCAAAGCTCATGAGCGGCGAGGGCCCGTTGATGAAGCGAACGATCGCTGTTTCGCCCCAGCTCAAGCCGATTTTCGGCGCGAAGAAAGCTGTGAAGCCGGGCGAGATGAACAAGCTTCTCTGGGTCTACATCAAGAAGAACAATCTCTTCTAGCAGTCCCTGGAAGCCACCGGCCCGGTGCAGCCCTTAACCGCTGCGCCGGGCCGGCGCTTTGCTCCCGTCCCTTCCTGAATCCCCGACCGCGGCTGTTGACAACGTGACCCGTCGGGGTATCCTGTTTTCGAGTAACAGGTTAGGCTCTGGACCCGGGCGCTCGCCCGGCACAAAGCGCCCGCGGCTGGCATTGACTATCATCGCCATGAGGCGTTTGTCTTCTCCGCAAGCTCGACAACCACTGCCACTGGGGCAGAAAGGGGCCCCTTTGTCATCGCCATTGAGGTGTTTCGCCGGTGCGGTCATTGTCCTTTCCCTCGCGCTGGGCTTCGAGGAGAGCTTCGAGGGCATCGTCTTCCCGGTCGACGACTGGACCTGGGCCAACGCGGACTCGGGCGAACGCAACTGGCAGCGGCTCGACCGTGACTTCCGCACCGCGCCCGGTTGCGCATACTGCCGCCGCGACTCAGGCGGTCGTCGCAGCTTTGACTGGCTCATCACGCCGCAGTGCACGGTATCAGCCGGGGATAGCTTCTCCTTCTGGTGCCGGGCCAGGGACGCGGCACACCGCGAGAGTATCGAGGTCTGGGTCTCGACCGCCTCACCGCGCCACGCAGATTTCCAGCTACTGAGTGCCTTCGGCACCAGTTCCACCAGCTACGAGCAGCACACCTGCTCGCTCACGCCCTATGCCGGCCAGCTCGTCTTCCTCGCCATCGTTTACCGCTCGCAGAACCGGTCCGGAGTCCTGGTTGATGATGTGCTCGGACCGGCCACATGGCGACCCAGGTCTGATGTTGGTGTCGAAGGCTTTGTTGGTGAGCTACACAGAAACCACAGGTATGGGGACTCACTCGGCGGTATCATTTTCCGAATCCACAACTGGGGCGGCAACGCCATGAACTTGACCGCCTGGCTGACTCTCTACGACTCAAGCGGCATAGCTCTCTACAGGCAAAGTCACATCATCGTGGGCCTGCCTGGAGGAGGCACGGTGGGGCTTGAACCCATGTGGGGGTTAGGGCCTTGGTGGGGCACCGAGTGCGTGGCCGGTCACGCCGACCAGCGGCCATGGAACGACTCGTCCGGTCGGGTCGTCTATCGTGCGTATCAGCCTACCCCGCGCGGCGGGCCGGACTCGTTCGGCTACTACTGGTACGATTCGGATGATTCAGCCGGACCTGACTTTGACTGGCTGGAGCTGAGCCAGACCGGCACACGGCTTGGCGGCGGGGACGATACTGTCTTTCAACTCAACCTGCCCTGGCCTTTCCGGTTCTACGGACAGGACTACTCTGCCGCCAATGTCAGCACGAACGGCTGGCTATCCTTCACCGCTCCGCCAGGACCAGCCGACTCCAACGCAGCCATTCCTTCGCTGACCGGGCCGAACTGCGTGGTCGCGCCGTTCTGGGATGACCTTCTCAGTCGGGGTGACGAATCCGGCATCTGGTGCCAGCAGTTTGGCGAATCGCTCTTTGTCTTCGAGTGGCACGACTTCGGGCGCAATGGGTCGTGGCGCGACAGCCTGAACTTCGAGGTCAAGCTATTCCGTTCCGGCGCCGTCGAGTTCCACTACAACCGGGTCGTGGTCGAGAACGGCCAGTTCCATCTGAACCGGGTTGAAATGTGCGAGGGCAGGTTTGACCAGGGTCAGAGCGCCACGGTCGGTATCGAGAGTGAGTCTGGTGCGGTCGGGCTTCAGTACCTGCACAACGGGACTCCGCCGGGCAACTACCTTCAGGCCCGCAGGGCGATTCGTTTCCAGTCGTGGCCGGGAGGAGTGGAGGACGTGACCAGTGACCAAATCCGAATGACCAGGAGTGAGGCGAGCGTGGTCTGTGGCGCGCTCAGCCTGCAACCAGGCAGTAGACAGCATACAGCATACAGGGCGGAGCTGCTGGACATCTCCGGCCGGAGGGTGATGGAGTTGCATGCGGGCGCAAACGACGTATCGCATCTCGCGCCGGGTGTCTATTTCGTGCAAGAGGTGAGCCGGAACCGACCGGCTCAGAGTTCGCAGAAGGTCGTAATCGAACGATAGGAGGTACCAATGAAACGGTACGCAGTCATTGTCGTTCTGCTGCTGGTCGCGGTTGCGGCAGCGCAGGACTCCCTCAACTGCCGGGAGAAGGGCAGTTGGCCGTTCGGGCCGTCGTACGCGGTCGCAGTGGACCCGAGCCGGAATCTGGCGTTTATGGGTTCAGGCGGTGCCGTGTACGTGCTGGACGTGTCCAACCCGGCCCAGCCGCATAAGCTCTCCGACGCAATGCACACCCGCGGGGTCGTGTACGGTCTCTGCTATCAGGCCAACCAGTTGTACGTAGCTGCCGGATGGGCCACTCTGGAAATCTGGGATGTGACCGACCCTGCGGCTCCGCTCAGGCTCGGGTTGCTCAACACGCCGGGCTATGCCTTGGGCGTGGCTGTGGCTGGGAACTATGCCTATGTGGCAGACGAGTGGGCCGGGCTGCGGGTGATAGACGTGTCCAATCCGCAGAGCCCGCAGGAGCGCGGATACTGTGACACGCCGGGCGAGGCCTGGGGCGTGGCCGTGGCCGGGAACTATGCCTATGTGGCAGACTATTGGGCCGGGCTGCGGGTGATAGACGTCTCGAATCCGGCAAGCCCGCAGGAGCGCG
>CAZQFS010000018.1:21331-33393 GCA_964592755.1 uncultured bacterium
GGAGCGCGGATACTGTGACACGCCGGACTTGGCCTCTGGCGTGGCCGTGGCCGGGGACTATGCCTATGTGGCAGACGGCTCTGCCGGGCTGCGCATTATCGAGTTCTACGGCGCAGGAGTCGAGGAAACGCCGAACGCCGGAGTACGAACGGCGAACCGCGGGGCGAGCATCGTTCGCGGCAGCCTGAGCCTGCCGCGAATGACCAACGCCCAATTCCCAATGACCATGCTCGACATCTCCGGCCGGAGGGTCATGGACCTGCATCCCGGTGCGAACGACGTGCGGCACTTGTCACCCGGCATTCACTTCGTGCGGTTCGGTGAGCATGGCTTTGACCGGGTCGCGGTTTGCCGGTAGGCTAATGTCCCAGTGAGGACTTCGGTCCTGTTCGTGTTCGCGCTGCTGCTGGCGCTGCCGGCGGGCGCGGAGACGGTCCGTCTCGACTTGAACGGCCTGACCGAGCCGGTGCCGGCCGAACTCAAACCCGGGCTCTTCTACAACAGCACGACGAGCAGCGCCAACCGTGTCTTCGATACCTGTGGCATGACCGTCAATATGATGCGCTGTGGGGACATCGAGTACTGCCTCAGAACGTCGTCGAGCTACGCCGACGTGATGTCACGCGTCCGCGGCATGCGCTCGCTGTACCAGCACCGCGCCTCGATGGCCGACCGCTTCGTCATCGAGCTGGGCGGGATGCCGTTCTGGCTGTCCCGGTCTCAGGATACAAGCCAGACCGGCAGTAGTTGGCGCTACTACCAGACCGTGGGCCCGCGCGACTACGGAATCTGGGACTCGCTGATGCGCGACATCGCGGCCGAGGTTTCCACGTGGGGCTTCCCGGTGTGGATTGAATTCTGGAACGAGCCGGACCTACGCGATTTCTGGAACGGGACCGAGGCCGAGCTCATCGGCCTGTACCGACACACTGCCGAGGCCATCCGGTCGGCAGCCCCGGCCGCCCGGGTCGGTGGATTCGCAGTCAACTACTGGTACAAGGGTATCGACTCCCAGATGCCGACAATCTACGGCTGGATACCGGATTCGTATGTCCGGCAGTACGCGGCCACTTCTCATCTCATCGACTCGTGCGCGCTCTCCGGCACGCCGCTCGACTTCATATCATGGCACATGTTCGCCCCGTATCCGTACATGGTCGACCAGGCCGCCGACTTCTTCCGCCGTCAACTCGACAGTGCCGGTCTGTTCGGCACCGACTTGTTCATGACCGAGTACAACACCTCGGGTTCGATACGGGAGAGATCACCTCACCCCGGGCTGATGCTACGGCTGAGCGAGCGGATGGCAGCCCGCAGTGTTCGTCACTCGGTCGCCGCGTACCAGGATTTCTCCAGCGACCCGACACGCGAGTTCTTCGGTGACTACGGGCTGCTGAGCCGTGGGGCGCTGTGCAAGCCGGCGTTCAAGGCCCTGCAACTGCTGAACGAGGTCGTCCTGCTCGGACGGCTGCTGCCGATCGAGCTTGCCACCGACTGTCGGCTGACCGTGTTTGCCACGCGGCAGGGCACAAGAGTCCGCGTACTGCTGGCCAACAGTTTCCTGCCGCCGCTGTCGGACGGCTACGACGCCCTGCTCTGGAACAGTAATCACCGTATCAACAGCATCGACCTGTACAACGCCGGCTATTCTTCATGGCCGCAGATCGACTCGGTCATCATGGGCATCAATCAGCCGCAGGGACCGCCCGAGGTGGTGGCCGCGTTCGAAGACGCCAACAGCGCCTACGTCTGGGCCCGGCAGTACTACTACGCGCCGCGCACGGTCGAGTTGCGTCTCTCGGGTCTGGCCGACACCGCCCGCGGCTCGATTGCCGTGATCGACACGTTCACTAACAACGTTATCACCCGCTACGACTCGCTTCTCGGCGCGGGCTGGACCCGTTCCGCCGCGGTCTCATACCTCTACGCAGACCAGCACATCGCTCGGAACAGCATCGTCGTCCCTGATTCTGTCTTCAACATGCAGCTCACGCCGAATGCCGTTGTTCTGCTCGACCTTCAGGGCGTCCAGACCGTCGGGGTCAGTTCGCCGTTAGCCGCGCCGGCAGGGCTGCGGCTTGAGCCCGTACCGACCGTGGCCTGCAACAGCCTGCGGTTCAGGTTCCACTGCCCTCGCACGACCACTGTCAGGCTCGACCTGTTCGATGCCACCGGTCGGCGCTGCCGCACGGTTTCCTCCCGGCTCGCACAAGGCCGGCACGCAGTGCAGTGGGACGGCGGTGACGACTTCGGGCGCAGCCTCTCGTCTGGCGTCTACTACTGGCGTGTCCGTGCCGACGGCTTCAGCCGGTCAGGCCGGACAATGCTCGTCCGGTAGCGTGTCGGCTGTCCCGTGACAGGGACGGTCCGGCGCTAGAATACGGTGGACAATGAGAACTGCATACCCGATGCTCCTCATCACCGTGCTCGACGCCGACGCCACAGGGTGATGGACCTGCAACCCGGTGCGAACGACGTAAGGCACCTCGCGCCGGGCGTGTACTTCGTGCGTCCGGGGTCTGGGGTTGAGCGTATGTCCAGGGTCATGCTGCTGCGTTAGGACGGCAGAGCAACCGTTTGCAGGGCGGCGAAGCCTGGCTTCGCCGCCCTGCCGCTTGCTTTACGGGCCGGACGGGGCCGGGATGTCGAAGACCTGGCTGCGGATGCGGGCAAGCACAACCGGGTCCAAACCCCGGGCAGCGTACATCTTAAGCAGGACATCGGCAGCCAGAGCGAAGGAGTCGCCCGAGATTCTCCGCGTGCGCGAGAGCTTGTACAGCCGACGCGCGAAGTTGAGATAGGGCACATACAGGATGGTGTGCACCGCACTCAGGTCCAGGACCTGCTTGACCGCTATCTCCATGGTACAGAGCTCGGCCACGGCAGCAGTGTAGTTGGCGAGCATCTGCGGCCGCATGTTCTCAAGGGTCTGGGTTGTGCGTTCTACATTGAACTTCTTTGCCCAGTGCTCGATACGCTGATTTGGTTCTACAGGCATGATTTCTTCCTTTGTTTGCTTCTCTTCTCGGGCTCAGGGCCTGGGACACGGTCCTGAATGGCGGGCATTCGTGTCATGTCCTGTCGCCTTCACTATGTTATACGGTTCCCGGGGCCTGATTTGCCGCAGTTTCTTCTGCTGACTTCTCAAGTTACGTTCTTGCGCAGCCTGGAGTCTTGCACCGGTCTTCTGGTCTGCCCTGAGGACTGCCTTGGGGAGCGACTGGGGGAACGGCTCCCTCGGCCGGGCCGGAAGCCGGGCGAGAACACGGCTCGAAGAACGTGGCTCTGACCAGAGCCAGAAGCAGGCTGGTGACTGAGCGAAGGACCTCGTGCTGTGCCGGGTCACAGGGCAGTGCGGTCAGCAGATGGAAGAGCAGAACCGGCAGCAGGTGGTTCTTCGGTTCGGACAGCAGGCGCGCAGCCGTTCGCAGCAGCGGACGAGGTTAGCGGCACGAACCCGCGATGACAGCCTGCTGCACCACGCCGGGCCTTAGTCAGCCGTCGGGCAGGTTATCGGCGAGACCGTGTTTTTGCTGTTCGTCGGGCAGGAAGGAACATGCCGTTGCCTGAGAGCCGGCACTAGAGGTCAGGCAGACCTTCGAGGAAGTCCTGGCGATAGGCAAGCGAATAGGGCAGCAGGAATCGGACGGTGGTGTAGAAGCCGACACGCCGGGGCCGTCGGATGAGCCGGTCCACGATTGCCTCGACCGCAAAGAACCGGTTCTTCAGGTACGCCGGGTCGTGTTTCTGCACCACGGGGTCATAAGCCACCGGGACCAGTCGGTCGCCGTCCGGACCCGGCGCGAGGAACCGGGTCCAAAGGAAGTCGAGGTCTATGCGTCGCAGCACTGCGGCCAGACCTTCGTAGTCAACGTCGGGGCCGAGGCGAATCGTCGCGCGGGCGCCGACAAGCATCTTGTTTGCCTGGAGTGACTTCACCCGCCGGTACAGCCATCTGAGGAGCCGGTTGTCGTGCACCGCCCGTTCGAGCCGTCCCAGCAGGAAAGTGTCGTTAAGCAGGACGACTCTGGTGCCGGCCTTGGCAAGCACGCGCACCAGGCCGGGGTACTCAAAGAGCCGGACCGAGGCGTTGACCGTCCAGTAGCGGCGGTAGTTCCAGACCGCGCGGAAGACCTCGCGGTAGTATTCCGGAAAGCGCGCGACGTCGTCATCCAGCAGATGGAGGTGCTTGTGCGGAATCGATAGGACCTCGCCGACGATTTCCTCGGGCGGGCGGATGTTCATCTCGTTCCCGTAGTAGATGGAGTCGGGACAGAATCGCTGCACCGCGTTCGGGCAGCAGCAGCCCTGAATGAAGCTGATGCTCTCGGTATCGGCCGCCATGGTCCAGTTGAGCTCATGCCCGCGTCGCGGCACGACGTAACGCGGCTGCCGCGGGGCGATGTAGGCGGACTTGAGGGTTCGGGCCCGGGCATCGGCGACGATGTCGTCCCAGACCGCGGCCGCGTCACCGACGACCCGATGGCGCACCCAGTCCGGTGGTGTCTGCCACTGGGTCGGTTCCGGACCGAAGAAGACCACGGGCAGGTTCGGGTGGCGCAGCGCGAAATCACGGGCCGACGAGGACCGTCCCAGGCCGACATGGCCGAGGATAAGGTCCTCAGTGCCTTCTACCTCCAGGCTTTCGACACGCTCGTCCAGATAGCGAAACTGGTCGTTCGGACCGGCCAGGGCGGCCAGCCGGCGGATTTCGCGGTTCGGCCGCAGGAGCAGCGCCGCGCCCTTGGGAGGGTAGCCGGCGGTGAAGCGCCGGGCCTGGTCGGTCAGGGCCAGGGCGAGGATTTTCACTTGCGGACGATGCGCAGCACGTCGTTGAAGATGGTCAGCAGGACCAGAGCACCGATCAGTATCCAGCCGATACTACCGGCCCAGGACAGCTCCTGGTCGGTGAGCTTGCGGCGCCGGATGCCGGCGATGCAGTCCAGAAGAATCCGGCCGCCGTCCAGAACCGGGACCGGCAGCATGTTCACCACGAACAGGTTGATGGAGAGCAGTGCCCAGAGCGCGAGGAAGTACTCGACTCCCCAGTTGGCACCCTCGTAGGCGATCTTGGCAACCATGATGGGACCGCCGATGGCCTTGGACGATATCCGGCGCGTGACCACCTTGTAGATGATGACAAAGGTCTGGACGACTACGTATCCGGTCCGCTTGGCCGCCTCCAGGCACGCGACCGGCAACGACAGGTTCTTCTTGGGCAGCCGCACCCAGACTCCGACCTGGCCGATGCGCTGCTCCGACATCTGGTCCCGTTCTGCGGCCGGGGTGATGGAATCGGAGAACACCTTGTCGCCGCGCTGCCACTGAATGGGTATCCTGGTGCCGGCTTTGGTGACGACCTCGTCTACGAACTCCTCCCAACGCCGGACCGGCTTGTCGCTAACCGACAGGATGACGTCGCCCGGCTTCAGGCCGAGCCGGTCAGCCGGGCTTCCGCGTCGGACCTTGTCCACGACCGGCGGCAGTACCGGCTTCAGGTCCGCGCTCTCGGCCGGCACGGTGTACTTCAGCGTGTAGCGCTCGGTGCCGCGACGCAGCGCGAGTTCAATCTCCTGGCCGGTGTTCCGCTCGGCGACCGCGTCGAAGTGTTCGAAACTGGGAATGGTCTCACCGGCTGCCGCGACCAGGAGGTCGCCGGGTTCGATTCCGGCCAGGGCCGGCGCCGAGCCCGGAACCGGCTCGACCACCGGCGCGACAAACTTGATGCCAAAGGCCAGATACATCACCACGAGCATGACGAATCCGAGCACGAGATTCGATACCGGTCCGGCCGCAATCACTGCGACCTTGACTCCCAGCGGCTTGTCCGCATAGCCGGACATGCCCTGGGGCAACGGCACCGGCGTCTCCGGTTCAGGGCCGGCTTTCTCCGGCTCGCCAACCATCTTGATAAACCCGCCCAAAGGAATCGCCGACAGCCGGTACTCGGTCTCACCCAGCTTCTTCCGGAGCAGAACCGGGCCGAATCCGACCGAGAAAACCTCGACGGGAATACGGCCCAGCTTGGCCGCGACCAGGTGGCCAAACTCGTGGAAGGTAATGAGCACGCCGATGAACAGTATCACCCATAGAACCGAAGAGAGCATCATCTGACAGGTTTCCTTTGCTGGTTTACCAGGCTGTGTGCGAAGCGGGCAGCCCAGGATTCGACCGCGAGCAGGTGTTTGATGCCCGGTCGGGCCAGTGCCGGCCGGCGCGAGTGCTCGCTCAAGGTCGTCTCGATTATACCGGAGATGGTGCCGAAGGCAATGCGACCGTCAAGAAACGCCTCGACCGCAACCTGGTTGGCGGCATTGAGACAGCACGGCGCCGCACCACCCATAGCCAGTGCCTGGTAGGCAAGGCCGAAGCAGCGGAACTTGGTCTGGTCAATCGGGTGGAAACCGAGCTCGCGGGTGCGCGCGATGTCGAGCGGCCGCACGAGCGACGGGGCCCGGTTCGGATAAGTCAGGCAGTACTGCAAAGGCAGACGCATGTCCGGAACAGAAAGCTGGGCCATAACCGAACCGTCGCGGTATTCGACCAGGGAATGGACAATAGATTGAGGATGGATGACCGCCTCGACCTGGCTGGGCGCAAGTCCGAACAGCCGTACCGTCTCGATGACCTCAAGCCCTTTGTTCATCAGGGTGGCCGAGTCAACGGTAATCTTTCTTCCCATCTTCCAGGTTGGGTGGTTGAGCACCTGGCTGACGCGAGCCTTGCCCGGTATGGGCCGGTCGCGGAACGGCCCGCCCGAGGCGGTAAGGACAACCTTTGCCACTGACCTCGTTTGCTGTCCGGCCAGGCACTGATGCACGGCGCACAGCTCGGAATCAATCGGCAGGACTTCGGCCCGATACCTGCGCGCCAGGCGCATGACCGGCTCGCCGAAGCCCACAAGAATCTCTTTGGTGGCCAGGCAGGTACGCTGACCCAGTTCCAGGCTGCGCAGAACCGGCAGAAGGCCCTGGGTTCCGGACATGGCCATGACCACGATATCGGCCTGGGCCGCGTCGAGCAGGCCGGCCGTGCCCCAGGTTATCCTGGTGCCGGAACCAAGTGCCCGCTTCACCTTCTGATACGCGTCCCAGTCGGTGAGCACGACCTGTTCGGGCCGAAACTCGCGGGCCTGGGCGATAATCCGCCGCACCGACTTGGCCGCGGCCAGTGCTGATACGCTGAAACCCTGGCCCAGGTGTCGGATGACATCGAGGCAGGCAGTGCCGATTGACCCGGTTGAGCCGAACACGGCGACGCGACGCTGTCTCATCGAATCGGCCGGCCCAGCAACGCGGCACAGACTGCCAGGTCTGTGCGGGTCGTTAGTTTCGGGTTCGGGGCCGGGGTCGGAATCCAGTGGACCGGCTGGCCCATGCTCTCGACCAGAGCGCAGTCATCGGACGCGGCCGTGCCGGCCCGGGCATGGGCTCGACGCAGCAGGGCGAGGTCAAAGAACTGCGGGGTCTGGACGCAGACTACGCGGTTCCGGTCCAGGGTTCGGACCACTCGCGTTCCGCGGACCAGTTTCAGCGTGTCGGTGGCGGGCAAGCCGAACGTCACCGCTTTCAGGCGGGCACAAACACGGAAACCGGCATCCAGCATTCTGGTCGTGAGCAGCGGCCGAACCGCATCGTGCACGGCGACCAGACCCGACTCAGGCAGCATCGCCAGACCAAGCCGGACCGAGTCGGTCCGCTCCGCGCCGCCCGGCACAACAGCCGCAACCTTGTCCAGCCCGTGCTTTCGGCAGAGACGCAGGACCGCGTCGCGTCGCGCACGCGGCACCACCACCACGACCTGCACGACGCCGGCGCAGCGCTCGAATGCAGCCAGGCTGTAGTAGAGTACCGGCCGGCCGAGCAGCAGCGCGAACTGCTTGTATCCGCCGAACCGGCTGCCTCGGCCTGCGGCCACGACCAGGCCGAAGCGCGGCAGGTCAGGATGGCGGGGTCGCGCGTTGATGGCCTTGACCGGTCAGGAGCCGAAATAGTCTATCTTCATGGCCTGGCGGACCAGCGCCATGGTCTTCTCGCCTTCGGCGCGCGCCCGGGCCGTGCCCTGCGCCAGGATGTCCCAGACCAGGGACGGGTCTTTCTCGTAACTGCTGCGGCGCTGCCGAATCGGGTCGAGAAACCGGTTCACGACCTCGACGAGCAGCTTCTTGCAGGGCACGCAGCCGATGGTGCCGGCCCGACACCGCGCCTCGATGTCGGCGAACGTTTCCGGGTTGAAAGCCTTGTGGTAGGCGAAGACAACACACACTTCAGGATGGCCCTTGTCGGTAGGGTGAATCCGTGCCTTATCGGTCAGGGCCGAGTTGACTTTGCGTCTTACCTCTTCAGGCGGGTCGGAGAGGAAGATGGCGTTGCCCAGACTCTTGGACATCTTGGTGTTGCCGTCCAGGCCGACCAGCTTGGGCGCGAGCATCCCCTCCGGCTCGACCAGCACCTCACCGTAGACCGCATTGAACTTCCGCACAATCTTGCGGGTCTGCTCGATGTGTGGGGCCTGGTCTTCACCCACCGGCACCAGATGGGCACGGCAGAAGGTGATGTCTGCGGCCTGGCTCACCGGATAGCCGAGAAAACCGTAGGGCATCGACTCCTCGAAGTGGTACTGGGCTGCCTCGGTCTTGATTGTGGGATTATGTGACAACTGCTGGACCGTGACGAGGTTCGAGTAGATTACGGTCAGCTCGGCAATCTGCGGCACGAGCGACTGAATGAATAAGGTAGACTTCTCCGGGTCCACGCCGGACGCGAGATTGTCCATCGCGACGTTGAGCACGTTCTGGCGCAGCATCTCTGGGTGGTCGTAGTGGGTAGTCAGGGTCTGGACATCGGCGATAATGATGAACGTATCATACTCGTGCTGCAGCCGGGCCCGGTTGGCAACCGAGCCGACGAAGTGACCGAGATGGAGCGGACCGGTGGGCCGGTCGCCGGTGAGAATCCGTTTCTTCTGCATCAGGCCGATTATAGCCGAAGCAGCCCACCGTGCAATGCCGGCAGAGGATATGCCACCAGCCACCGCAGACCCGTGCTGCCGTTGCCGCGGGCAAACACACGCTCGATGCTCCTGAATAGTCGCGCCCGCCAGCGGCAGCACCGGTTGACGATGGTGCCACGACCGCGACCGAGCTCGGCGGTGCAGCCGGTTGCCACATGCCCAAGCAACATCCCGGCTTCTCTTGCGGGCCGAACTGCATGCCCATGTCCCGGTCGTGACCTTTCCGACTTGTCTTCATCCCTGCACACCCTTGTCGCTCTGCGCAGACCCGAGGCCGGGAATACTCCGGCTGTCGCGATGTACTTCGTGCTCACCACACACCGCGTGGTTTGAGTTAAGTGACGATTCTGCTATCTGTTACAAGACAAGCAAACATCTGTTTCACGAATATTGAAGTTCACATCAATATAATCAACTATCATGCAACTTATTGTTGACTTTCTTTATCTAAGGGCTATAATCAATAACATGAAGCCAGATATCAATAACTCTGAATCACAAGCGCCAGTGATGTTAACTAACTGCATACGTGGTCAAACAGAGGTTCTGGCGATTTCGGTCTTGACCAAGGAGACAAGAATGAGAGTTTGTGCGAAACTGTTCTTCGGAGTTGCGTTGGTCAGCGCAGTCGTGGCTTTCGGTCTTGTGAGCAGCACGAGTCGCACCCGCGGCAGCCTGCGCGACAGCAGCTCAGGTCGGTTCCCAGAAGTGGTCGCAGTGGCTGAGATGCCGCGCCTGGTGACCGACACAGTGTACGTAAACTCGGTCCGGAACGTGGCGTCCCTGCCCGTGCCGTCGGCAGTGAACTAGCACCGGAGGCGAGAAGTGGCCAGGAGAGCGATTGTTTCCCGGTGCCCGTTGTGCGAGTCGGGGATGGTGGTGACTGAGCTGACGTGCGATTCGTGCGGGACAGCAGTGCGGGGCCGGTTTCCGGTCCCGGACCTGTGCCGGCTGCCGGACGACCTGTACCAGTTCCTGGTCGTCTTCATCAAGAATCGGGGCGTGATTCGCGACGTGGAAAAGGAACTGGGAATCTCATACCCGACTGTCAGGTCCAGACTCGACACTGTGCTGGCAGCGCTCGGGTTCGCCGAGCAGGCGGCGCGCGTGGACCGCAGTGAAGTAATCGAGATGCTCGAGCGCGGCGAAGTCACGGCCGAGGAGGCCGAGAAGATGCTGCGCGGCGAGAGGACTGAGCAATAGGAGGCAGTAATGAGCGACGAAAGAGCGAGAATCCTCAAGCTGCTTGAGGAAGGCAAGATAACCGCAGACCAGGCAGCACGGCTGATCGAGGCGCTGGGCTCAAAGCACCGCGGGGACGAGTCCGACATGCCGATTCACCCGCTGCCACGCGCACACCGGCGGCTGGCCATGAAGGAGCTGGACCGTATTCCGGACATGGTGGCACACGCGGTGAGCAAGGCGGTGCAGTCCAGCTTCGCGTCCGGCGACGAGCGTCGGACCGAGTTCCCGGGCAAACGGGCTCTGGTCGTGCGCAACGTCTCCGGCGATGTCGAGGTCGCGGGCGCAGACGAGGATGTCATCTGCCTCGGCTACACCGGCGGCATGGCCAACGTGAAGGAGAGCGGCGACGCGGTTGACTTCCGGTCGGTATCGAGCGACGTGGACGCCCGTGTGCCGGCCAAATCCGACATCGAGGTAACGACGGTTTCCGGCGACGTGGCCATCAGCGGTGTCAGCGGCAAGGTCTGGGTCAAGACCGTCTCCGGGGACATCGGCCTCGATGAGCACGAAGGCAAGACCGAAGTCGCGACCGTCTCCGGTGACGTGGAGCTGGCCGACGTGGCCGGCGAGCTCAGGGTCGAGACCCGCTCCGGTGACGTCGAGGTCTCGGGACAGGTGCGGGGA
This sequence comes from uncultured bacterium, assembly GCA_964592755.1. Lineage (GTDB taxonomy): Bacteria > Hydrothermota > Tepidihabitantia > Tepidihabitantales > Tepidihabitantaceae > CAZQFS01. The sequence goes on from CAZQFS010000018.1 coordinate 32,213, forward strand.
CTGGTCAAGACCAGGTCCGGTGACATCACCCTGACCCTGCGGGCGGATGCGGATGCGCTGCTCGAGGCCGAGGCGGACGAGGGCGGCGAGGTGGAGCTGGACATCGCCGCTCCGCACGAGGTGCTGGAGCAGCGCAACGGCTATGCAAAAGTGAAGTTCGGTGCGGGCAGCGCAGGCATCGTGCTGCGCACGCGCACCGGCGAGATAACGGTTCGCAGTTCATAAGGAGGACTAATGGTACGTACAATCATCTGGGGCCTCATCGTCATCGCCATCGGCATGTGGATATGGCTTGCCAACCTCGGCGTCGTGACCTCGGGCATCATCTTCCGCCGCGACTGGCCGGTCATCATCGTCATCATCGGCCTGCTCACCGTGGGCGAAGGTATCTCCTGGGCCATCCGGCGCGGGAGGCGGGGATGAAACGGATGCTCTGGTGGGGCGCGGCTCTCGTGGTCGTGGGTCTGTGGATATGGTTGTCCGCTCTCGGCCTGCCCGGGATGGCGTTCAGCCGCGACTGGCCGGTGCTCATCATCGCCCTGGGCGTGTACATCATCGTCCGTCGCGTGCGGCGCTGGCAGCGACGCCGCCGCAGCGCGGCCCAGGTGATTACCGACCTGGAGGCCGGCAGGATTGACGCGGAGAAGGCGCTGAGTGAGATTAGGAGGTCGAGATGAAAGACGAGAAGGCCCGAATCCTCAAGCTGCTTGAGGAGAAGAAGATCACCGCCGATGACGCCGCCCGGTTGCTCGATGCCTTGAGTCGAAGCGAGTCTGGCAGACATGCCAACCGTTTCCTCAAGGTACGCGTGTGCAAGGCCGGTTCAGACCGGCCCAATGTGAACATCACCCTGCCCATCGGGCTGGTGAAGTGGGGCATGCACATGATGCCCGCATCGGCCAGGGCGAAAATCGAGGAGCAGGAGATAGACATGCGGGTCGTGACCGATGCACTGGAAAGAGGTATCAGCGGTAAGATAGTGGACGTGCACGACGAGGATAAGGACGAGCATGTCGAGGTCTGGCTGGAGTAAGGCCGCGGAAGAGCAGGGCGGCGATTCCTCGCTTCGCTCGGAATGACGGGCGTCCTGTCAAATGTTGTGGAAAAGGAACTGAGCGGTGTCTTAGTGGTCACGCGGACTTGACCTCGATTCCGTCAGCATACCTGATTCCGACAATCAC
>CAZQFS010000019.1:0-32613 GCA_964592755.1 uncultured bacterium
TCGCGTAATTACGTAACTTGCCGACAGCGGCAGCCGAGGCTTTCAGGTGGGGGGGGTACAGGGAGGCTTGACGAAGGTCAGGAGCAGGACCATGGCGCTTGAGGAAACCGAGCTTCTGCTCCAGCCTGGGGAAGACCCTAGGTATCCTCATCGAGCCTCCTGGTTCACCCATTGGGTGAAAGTCCGCTGCAGCTGTTGATCAGGCCGCTGACGGGGGGCCACGACCAGTCAGACTCAAGCGCCAGGGGCTCGTTGCTTGTGAGACGTCAATAGCAAATCCGCAACCCCATCTGCGGATTGGGGGCAGGTCAGCGGTATTGACTTACCCAGAAGCGGGAATAGAATGGGGTTTGTGATGCGCGTAGGTATCCCGCGGGCCCTGCTCTACCACCGGTACGGCCAGTTCTGGCAGCATTATCTGTCCGGGCTCGGGGTAGAGGTTGTGGTCAGCAGGCCGACCGACAAGGAAGTACTGGAGCAGGGTCTGTGCTACGTGTCTTCTGAGGTCTGTCTGCCGATCAAGATAGCGGCCGGCCATCTGGCCGAGCTGCGCGGCAGGGTAGACAAGGTTTTCTTCCCGCGCATGGTCTGGCTGGAAGACCGCCTGTATGCCTGCCCCAAGATGATTGGAATCGTGGACATCTGTCGGATGATGATGGGCCGTGAGACGCCGGTCGTGGCGCCGGTCATCAAGGGCGACTTCCTGACTCCGCACTTCGCCGCAGGCCTCGCGTTCAACCGCAACCCGGCGACCGTGGCACGCGCCCTGGCGCGCGCACGCAGTTCGTTGCCCAGAACCCCGGCGGCGGCGACCTTCCCGCCTCACGAACGCCGGGTGGCACTGATCGGCCATTTCTACAACCTGGGCGATGACTACATCAGCCGCGCGGTCTCTGATACGTTCGCCAGGCACGGGTACCGGATATGCACCAAGGACGAACTGCCCCAGGCCGTGCTTCAAAGCCGCACCGGCTTTGCCCGTAACATCCGCTGGGTGTACGAACGGGAACTCTACAATGCGTTTCGGTTTCTCGTAGACAAGGTGGATGGCGTCTGCATCATTGTCTCGATGGGCTGCGGACCGGATTCGCTGGTTGCCGAGTTCATGCGCCAGGAATCGGTGGCACTCGACCGGCCGTTTCTGCAACTGGTCATCGACGAACACACCGGCACGGCCGGGCTCGTGACGCGTATCGAGGCGTTCATCGACCTGGCCAGGCGCCGCGGCAAAGCCACGCCCCGAGCCTGACCTTGGCGACGGCAGGGCGGGACGCGATTCAGAACCCAGAACGAGACAGAGCGAGTGCGACGATGAAGGTCTCGTTTCCCAATTTCGGCTACGACACGCCGGCGATGAGGACGTTCGTCGAGGAGATGGGTGCGACAGTCGTACCGGCTCCACCAAGTTCCCGGCGAACCATGGAGGTCGGCGTGGCCGGCTCGCCGGAGCTCATATGCCTGCCTTACAAGATAACGCTGGGCAACATGCTGGAGGCGGCTGCGCGGGGGGCCAACACCCTGTTGATGGCGGCAGGGGCGCGCAAGTGCCGGTTCGGTTACTACTGCTACCTGCAGGAACGGACCCTGGCCGAGGCGTATCCGCAGTGCCGGTTCGTGCCGGTGACGCAGTACTCGCCCTACCAGTTCTTCTTCCGGGTGATGCCGGGGTTGTTCGGGGTCTCGCCGACGCGCGTGTTTCGCGCAACGGCGAAGATGCTGGCCAAGAGCCAGCTTACGCTCGAGTTCCGGCAACTCCTGAACCGGTTTCGGGCCGTGGACTTCGACGAAGGCGAGCGGCTCCGGCCCGCGGCATTCAGGATGGTTGAACAAGCACGGACCATGTCACAGATTCGCTTGGCCCGGCGCGAGGTCAAGAGGATATTCGCCCTCGCCGGCCGGAGGCCGGCGCTGCGTCTCGGGCTCGTAGGCGAGATCTACTTCACTATTGAGCAGTATGCCAACGGCGACATCGAGAAGGAGCTGAACCGACTGGGCTGCGAAGTCGTGTTCGAGCGCAGCCTGTTCCACCACATCCTGCACGTGCTGCACGTCAACCCGCGGTCGGCCATCTCCCACCGCTGGGCGCGCCGCTACCTGAGGGAATGTCCGGGCGGTGAGGCGATGCGCACCGTCGGTGAGTCGGCGCGATTTGCCCGGGACGGGCTGGATGGCATCGTGCACGTTTTCCCCTTCACCTGCATGCCGGAGAATATCGCGCTTGAGGCGTTGCAGGTGATCTCTGCCGAGACCGGTGTTCCGATTCTCTCGTTGTCGTTCGACGAGCACACGTCGCGCACCGGGCTCCTGACCAGGCTGGAGGCATTCGTGGACATGGTACATCGGAGGAAGAGTGGTCGAAGGCTTCCTGGGCATTGACGTCGGCTCGATTTCCACCAAGGGCGTGGTCGTGGACCGCGAGTTCCGGGTCGTGGCCAGCCGGTACTTACGTACTCAGGGCAACCCGATAAGCTCGATCCGACGACTCATCGCCGAGATGAGGCAGGAAGTGAATTCAGACGTGCGCATCCTCGGAGCGGGCACAACCGGCTCAGCGCGTCGGCTGGCCGGGGTAATGGTACAGGCAGACGTCGTGAAGAACGAGATCATCGCCCATGCGGTTGCCGCCGGGCACTTTCATCCCGATGCAAGGACCGTCCTGGAAATCGGAGGCCAGGACTCGAAAATCGTCATCCTGCGGGACGGAATACCGGTTGACTTCGCTATGAACACGGTCTGTGCTGCCGGCACCGGGAGTTTTCTCGACCACCAGGCCACCCGGCTCGGCATTCCCATTGAGGAGTTCGGTACGCTGGCCCTGAAGGCGCAGAACCGGGTGAACATCGCGGGCAGGTGCACGGTTTTTGCCGAGTCGGACATGATCCACAAGGCTCAGCTCGGCATCTCAGCCGCAGATATCGTGGCTGGGTTGTGCGACGCGATCGTGCGCAACTACATGAACACGGTTGCCAAGGGCAAGAAGATACTGCCCAAGGTCCTGTTTCAAGGCGGCGTCGCGGCCAATGTCGGGGTTCGGCAGGCGTTTGAGCGGGCACTGAGCCAGGAGGTCGTGGTGCCGGAACACTTCCTGGTGATGGGCGCGTTCGGTGCGGCCCTCCTTGCCGCCGAAGAGGTCGAGCGAGGTCAGACCAGGTTTGCCGGATTCGAGGTTGCAGACATGGCCTTCGGGACCAGGGCGTTTGAGTGCGACGGGTGTCCGAACCGGTGCGAAGTAGTGGAAACGATGCGCGAGACTGAGGTGATTGACCGATACGGAGACCGATGCGGCAGGTGGTCCAAGGTCGAAGCATGATTGACACGCCGACAGGACACGGCTACCATGACTTGTGCAACCCCGGCTGGCGCGATTGAGCAACCTGCTGTCGGTACTTGCGGCACTGGTCTGTGCCGAACCCAAGACGCCACCACCCAAGGAGGGTGCGATGACAAGACAACCTGCCGTCGCCGGGCAGTTCTACCCGGCAGACGCCAAGACACTTGCCGCCATGGTCGATTCGATGCTGGCCGATGCTGAACCGCCGCCCCTGCCCGGCGATCTGGTCGCGGTCCAGGTTCCGCACGCCGGGTACCCCTACTCCGGACCGACCGCAGCCGGCGTGTTCAAACTGCTCGCGGGCCGAGACGGCGTAACCGTGGTCATGTTCGGTACAAGCCACAAGGTGTTCCTGCAACAGGCCGCGGTGTACCCACTCGGCACATGGCGCACGCCGCTGGGCGACGTGACGGTGGACGAGGAACTGGCCCGCGAGATTCTCAAGGCCGATCCGTTCTTCCTTGAGTCGGCCAAGGCCCACGCCGCGGAACATTCTCTTGAAGTACAACTGCCGTTCCTGCAACGGGTGCTGTCCGGGTTCAGGATTGTGCCCATCATGCTCCTGCGACCGAGTTTCGAACAATGCCAGCAGGCGGGCAAGGCCGTGGCGCGCGCCTACCAGGGCCGGGATGTGGTGCTGCTGGCGTCCACGGACCTGTACCACGGCGAGTCGTATGCTGAGGCGAAACGTACTGACTCAGCAACAGTCGAGCTGTTGACGCGATTCGAACCAAGGAAGTTGTATGACGCTTTGTCTGAAGGAGCCGCGCAGGCCTGTGGCGGATATGCGGTCGTAGCGATGATGATTGCAGCACGTGAGCTCGGAGCGGACCAGGCTGTTCTCCTCGCTCAAACCAACTCGAATGACGTCATGGGGCAGCAGACCGGATACTGTGTGGGCTACAGCGCGACCGCGTTCGTACGCACGGCGTCGGCCCGGTTGGCAAGCGCGACCGATGAACTGAACGAGGCAGAGCAACGGTCCCTGCTTGAGATCGCCCGCAACACACTGAACGCCCACGTGCGCACCGGCAGGGTGCCGCTCGTTGCGCCCGCGACGGCCCGGCTGGCGGAGAAGCGCGGAGTCTTCGTCACCCTGCACAAACGCGGCGAACTGCGTGGCTGTATCGGCTACGTCGAGCCGGTCAAGTCGCTGTGCCAGGCGGTCAGCGAGATGACCATCGCCGCTGCCAGCGAAGACCCAAGATTCACACCGGTCACCCCCGACGAGCTCGCAGACATTGATATCGAGGTCACGGTGCTGAGTCCGATTCGGCCACTGCCAGACCCGGACTCGGTCGTCGTGGGCAGGCATGGACTCGTCATCCGCAAAGGGCATCACGCCGGGCTGCTCCTCCCTCAGGTTCCGGTCGAACAAGGCTGGACAAGACTCCAGTTCCTGCAGGGGGTCTGCCGCAAAGCAGGCCTGCCGCCAGACGCATGGCAGGACCCCGACACGCGGCTGTCCGCCTTTACCGGCCAGGTCTTTGGCGAGAAGACCGCGGGTCGGACCTGCGGCGCGCAGCAAGAATGACCAGGCGTCCGCCGGGCCGGACGGCGGCGGGAGCATGGCCCGAAGTTGAACTCAACCGGATTCCCGCTAGAATTACTACGTTCATGAGCCCCAGCCTGGGTCAAGAAAAGGAGTAGCCTGTGGAGTATACTGGCGGCGTAGACGTCGGCTACGTGATTGAGGTCAATGGCGAACGGGCACTGGTCGAGCTGACGGTAGACACGGCCGTGCCGCTGGCGTGTGACTACTACGCGGGACAACCCGGTTCTCACGTCAAGATACCGTTTCACAATCAGAACATCATCGGCATCGTCTCAAGCATAAAGATGGTCGAAGGTAGCGCTCACAACGGCGCCGTGCCTGAACCGCGCCGCGTTGCCGACTGCGTGCTCATCGGTACTCTGCTCGAGAACGGCAGGTTCGCACGTGGCGTGGCCGTATACCCGACCGTCGGACAGCCGGTCAAGATGGTGACGGCCGACGAGCTCTCCGGCGTGTTTACCGAGTACGTCCGCTACGGCTACTCCTTCGGCTGTCCGACCCAGGCCGACGAACAGCGTGCGTTCATCAACGTGGACCGGTTCTTCGGTCAGCACGTCGCCGTGGTTGGAACCACCGGCTGTGGCAAATCCTGCACCGTCGTAAGCATGCTCCAGCAGGCCGTACGCAAGTACCCGAACACCCACATCATCGTCCTCGACCTGCACGGCGAGTACGCCGCCGCCTTCCCTGGGGACGACGCGCTGCTGATCGACGCCGACAAGGTCGAGCTGCCCTACTGGGTCCTGAACTTCGACGAGTTCTGCGACCTCTGCATTGACCCGAACGAGGCGAGCGCGAGAAACCAGGTGACCGTACTGCACGACGGACTGGTCCGGGCGCGGGAAGGCACGGTCGGAGCCGAGAAACTGCGCAAGGGAGATTCGGTGACCGCCGACTCGCCGGTCTGGTTTGACATCGAAGACCTGCTTACCCAGATTCGCAGTTGGAACATCCAGATGATCCCAAATGCACGGGGCGAACTCGAGCCCGGCCCCCTGTACGGAGCCTTTGACCGATTCCTCATCCGACTCGACAGCAAAGTCAACGACCCGCGCTACAAGTTCATGTTCGGCCCGACCCGCTACACAGACAATGAAAGCCTGATTCGGCTGCTGCGCGAGTACATCTCCATCAATACCGGCAGACGGATGGCGATTGTCGACCTGTCGGGCGTCCCATCTGAAGCGGTGGGCGTCGTCGTGGCAGTTGTCTCGCGAATGGTGTTCGAGTTCAATCTGTGGAATCCGGAGCACGAACGGTTCCCGATTCTGCTGGTCCTGGAAGAGGCGCACAACTACGTCCCCAGCCGCAGCGAAGGCCGGTTCACCGCCGCACGGACCGCGGTCGAGCGGATAACGAAGGAGGGCCGCAAGTACGGCATCGGGCTGGTCGTCATCAGCCAGCGGCCCAAAGAGCTTTCCGAGACCGTGCTCTCGCAGTGCAACAACTTCGTGGCGATGCGGCTCACCAATCCGGACGACCAGGCGTACGTGCGCAAGCTTGTGCCCGATTCAATGGCCGGCCTCATGACGATGCTGCCATCCCTGCGCACCGGCGAAGCCCTGGTGCTGGGCGACGCCGTAGTCCTGCCGACGCGCATCAAGGTTGACTGCCCGGACCCCAAACCGATGAGCGCAGACGTCGAGTTCGCCAAGTGGTGGTCTGAAGGGCTGGCTGACCTCGACGTTGACCGGATCGTCAAGCGCTGGCGGGCGCGGCGTCGCGACATCTAGAACAGCATCCACAGCCCCGCGGTGACAAGAGCACCGAATCGGAGCGAACTCGGCCAAAGGAGGCTGATATGCGACTGCTCAGTCTGATCTCCTGCCTGGTCACCGTCACCACGGCCCGCAATCTCGTACTGCTGGAACTGGATGCGGCCGGTCGCGAGGAGCTCGTTGCACTCGGTACCCCGGTCTACAGAGACCTGGGCACGAGCGTCATTCTGCCGCTCGACCACGCCGGCCTCACCGTCTGTCTGGACCGCGGCTGGCCTGTACGGGTACTTGACCCGAACCTCGCTCCGGGCGAGTACTTCATCGTCCACAAAGCCGGCGCGGGCTGCGACCGTGCGCCCGGCCGACTACTCTGGGAAAGCGACCGCAGCCGGCTGGTCCGCCTGCCCGAACTCGAAGCTCGAGCCGCCAGGGCCGCAGGATACATCCTGGAACGGCTGTCCGAATACCCCCATCCCCTGTCGTCCGCGCCGGCGCCGCTGTTGCTCTCCCCTGCTCCGGACACGACCGTTGCCCGACTCGTCGCGCTCGTCTCACTCGACTCTCTGCTCGGCACGATGCGCGACCTCGTCGCGTTCGGAACCCGCTACACCTACAACATCAAGTGCGAGTCCGCGGCGTTCTATCTCCGGGAACGCTTCACCGACCTGGGCCTTGACGTGTGCCTTGACACTTACTATCTGCGTCAACCCACGACACGTGCCTTCAACGTCGAGGCGACCATCCCCGGCCGAGTCCGGCCGGACAGCGTCGTCATCGCCTGCGCCCATTTCGACTCCTACTCCGATGTGAGGACCGTCGCGCCCGGTGCCGACGACAATGCGACCGGCGCCGCAGCCATCGTCGAGCTGGCCCGCGTGCTCCGCCATACTCCTCTGCGCTGGACCGTCAAGCTGCTCGGCTTCTCCGGTGAGGAGCAGTGGATGAAAGGCTCGTACCACTGGGTCGAGTCCACCGCCGTACCCCAGGCGATGAAGATAGCCGGCGTCTACAACATCGACATGGTCGCCTACACCGCGGCCGACTCAAACCTGCTCTTCGTCAACCGCAACACCCCATCCACACCCCTGGCGGTCCTCGCCGAGTCGGTCAATGTCTGGTACGACATCGGCCTGCGGGTCATGAACTACCTGGATGAAGACTGCGCCGGCGACAATACCCCGTTCTGGGAGCGTGGCTACCGCTCGGTCTTTGCCCTGGAGGATTCGGAGTGGGGCATTTGGAACGGCTCCAATCCCCACTACCACACGACCCACGACACCATCGGCAACCTAACCTTGTCCCAGGTCCTGCGGACCACGCAGCTCGCCCTCGCCTGTGTTGCCACAATGGCCTCACCCTGCGAACTCCAGGACGTCAAAGAGATGCGCACGCGGGCGAGCCGGCCCAACCGCTTCCCGACCATGGTCCGCCAGTCGCTCAGTGTGACACCGGACGCCCGGCGCCGTTCTTTGCTCCTCGCCTCGGACGGCCGCGTTGCACTCACCCTCCTCCCGGGGATTAACGACATCTCACGCCTTGCCCCGGGGGTTTACTTCCTGCGACCGCCCGATTCGTCCGCACCGCCTGAACGCATCATCCGACTGCGCTAGCGCCCGACTTGACACAACGCCACCCGGGCTGATAATCGTACTGCGATTCCGGCCCATGCGGGCCTGAAAGGAGAATTGCCATGCCGATTGAAGTATACCTTGATTCTGAAAAGCGGCCCCAGGTCAGCGTGGACGCCGACCGAGTGGAGAAGAGCGACGAATACCTGACGCTCTTGAAAGGAAGCGAGGTCATCGCCTCATTCAAGCTCGAGAAGGTAATCGGGTACGTTCGTCTCGCGGTCGGCCCCTGACGGACCTTCGGGCCGCTAGCGGGCGCGAAACCGTGGCAGCGTGCGCCCGGAAAGCTGGCGACTGAGTGCCTTTGCCTGCTCGAAGTCCTTGAGCAGCCGGTTGACGTCGCTCACGCTCACCCCGCTCCCCTCGGCGATGCGGCGCCGGCGCGAGCCGTCAATGATGTCCGGATGGTGGCGCTCTTCGCGCGTCATGGACTGAATCATCGCCTCGATTCGGGTGAACTCGCCCTCGTCAACCTCAAGGTCACTGCCCCCGGGTATCATCGCCACCAGCTTGGAGAAACTGCCCATCTTCTTGACCGTCCGCAACTGATTCAGGAAGTCCTCGAAGTCGAACCTGCCCTTGAGGAACTTCTCGGCCGCCGCCTTCTGGTCAATCCCGTCGGCTGCGGCCTGAACCTTGTCGGCAAGTGTCCGCATGTCTCCCATGCCGAGGATGCGCGACGCGATTCGGTCCGGGTGGAACTCCTCGAGATCAGCCAGATGCTCGCCGGTCCCGACAAAGACAACCGGCAGACCCGTGACATGCCGAACCGACACGACCGCACCGCCCCGGGCATCGCCGTCCAGCTTGGTGAAGCAGCAGCCGGTTAGGTTGAGACGATTGCGGAACTGCTCGGCCTGACTGACTGCGTCCTGACCAACCATCCCGTCGAGCACAAGCAGGGTCGCGTGCGGCCTGGCCGCGCGCTCAACTGCGGCCAGTTCCGCCATCATCCCTTCGTCAATGTGCAGTCGCCCGGCGGTATCAAGAATGACGATGCCGTTCCGCCTCGCGCGGGCCTGCTCCAAGGCGGCCAGGCACGTATCGACAACACTTCCCGACACCGGAAAGAAATCGCAGTTCGCCCGCCCGGCAACCGACTGCAGTTGCAGAGCCGCGGCCGGCCGCTTGGGGTCACAGGCAACTAGCACCGGCCGGCGTGACTTGAATCGGAAGGCGAGCTTGCCGGCCAGGGTCGTCTTGCCCGTACCCTGCAGGCCGACCAGACTCAAGACCGCCGGCGCCGCCGACAGGTCGAGTTTCAGCGCGGCTGTTCCCAGGAGCCGGGTCAGTTGTTCATAGAGCGCAACCGCTACAACCTCACCGGGCTTGAGGCTGGCCGCGACGTTCTTCTCCTTGAGTGCAGCCTCAACCGAACGAACGAAGTGGCCGACGACCTTGTAATTGACGTCCGCCTCCAGCATGATTGTTCGTATCTCGCGCAGCGACTGGCTGAGCTCCGTCTCGCTCAGGCGTCCGTAGCCGCGCAGCCTGCGCTGGAGCGCAGTCAGCTTGTCGGTCAGCAGTCCGAACATCTCAACTCCCGAATCGCAGCGGCATAATCCCCGCTGCGCAGGACGGCGCTGCCCGCGACCAGCGTTGTGGCTCCGGCCCCGGCCACTGCCCGGCAGTTCGAGGAGTTAATCCCACCGTCAACCGAAATCGAGGCCGAGGCTCCAACTGCCGCAATCATCTGCGAGACCCGTTGAATCCGTCCCAGCGACTCCGGCATGAACCGCTGCCCGCCCAGTCCGGGATGAACGCTCATCACCAGGACCTCATCCACCCGGCCGAGAAAAGGCTCAAGCCGCTCAACCGGCGTCTCGGGGTTGAGCGCGACCCCGGCGCTCTTGCCCGCGGTTCTAATCGTCTCCAGACACTGGTCGGGCAGCTCGGTCGCCTCAACGTGGAAGATGACCCGGTCCACATAGGGCAGGAACTTCTCAATCAGCCACTCCGGCTCCAGCACCATCAGATGGGCACGCACCGGAATCAAGATGCACTGCCGCACCGCCCGGGCCAGGGGAACGCCGAAACTCAGATTGGGCACAAAGTGGCCGTCCATCACGTCGAGGTGAACCGCATCGGCTCCACCTCTGACGATCGCGGCGAGTTCCTGCTCCAGCCGCCGGAAGTCGCAATCGAGAATCGAGACCGATACCTTCACGGGCTGTGAGCGCCGGATGCAACAATAAGGTGGACCGTATCGCCGGTCCGCACGGACATGCCGTCTTCCGGATACTGGACCAGGACCGAACCGGCCGGCTCGTCGCTCGGAGCCCGGCGCAGCTCGCCCAGGACCAGCCCGTGCGCGGCAACGATACCCTGGGCCGTCTCCACCAGAGTGCCAACCAGATTAGGCATCGGGAAAGCTCCGACTCGGGATGAAACCTGAATCAGAACGTGGTCTCCCTGACGCACTTCGGTGCCGGCCCCGGGCCGCGTACCGACCACCTGTCCCACCGGTATCCCAGGGGTCCGCAGGGACTCAACTCCGTCCACATTCAGGCCGGCCTCACTCAGCAGGTCGAATGCCCGTGCGACCGAGAGTCCCTCAGTATGCGGAACCTTCAGCCGCCCTGCGCCACGGCTCACGTCAAGCGCAACCTCCCGACCGCGTTTGACCTTCCTTCTGGCTGCAGGGTACTGGCCGGTGACGTGGTCGGTTGGAACCGTGGCACTGGCGACATAACGGACCTCGCCGAGCACAAGCCCGACCCGTGCCAGCGCCTGCTCGGCTGTGCTCCGGTCCATGCCGACAAGGTCAGGCACCGCAACCTCCCGGCCGTGGCCGACCGCCAGCGGCATGATGACCCAGTTGAGCAACACCACCAGCAGCGCGCCGAGAACCAGCAGGAACAGAAACGTCGCCAGCGCCAGATTGCGGCGGCCGCGTCGGCTGCGTTTCACAGCTCCTCCAGTCTCTCGCCGGCAGCAGGGCGGTGGCCGCGACGAAACTCTGCCCCGGTTTGAACCCGACTGCCCTCAGGCTTGAGCAGGGTCAGCTCAATCGCACCCTCACCGGTTGCGACCGCCAGCCCGGGCCGGTCCAGAAGCACCTCACCCGGCCGGCCCACGTGTTCGCCGCCCAGCCGACGCGAACCAAGCAGGATCAAACGCCGCCCTCGAAACAGACACACCGCGCCCGGCGCTGGTGCCATCCCTCGAATCCGGTTATGGACAGAAGCTGCCGGCTCGTGCCATTTCAGCCTCCGGTCTTTCTTCGTCAGCTTGGGCGCGAACGTCGCCTCTTCGGGATTCTGAACAATGCGCGGCAGCGGGCCCTGCGCAAGCCGGGCAAGCACGTCCAGAAGCAGATTCGCACCCAGCACGGCCAGACGCGCGGTCAGCTCGCCTGCGGTCTCATCAGGACCGATGTCCACCGACTCCTGAACAATGATGTCGCCCGCGTCCACCGCACGCGACAACTGGATTACCGTCACACCCGAGCGTTCCTCGCCGGCCATGATTGCACGCTGGATGGGCGCTGCTCCTCGGTACCGGGGCAGCAGCGACGGGTGGACGTTGATGAAACCATGTTTCGGCACAACCAGGGTATCCGGTTTGAGGATGAACCCGTAGGCAGCCAGCACCGCCACCTCCAGCCGAAGGCCGCCAAGCTGCGCCGTGAACCCGGGGTCGTTGGGGTCATCAGGCATGGCCACCGGGCAGCCCAGCTCCCGGGCCGCCTGCTCTGCCGGGCTGGGCTCAAGCCGGCGCCCCCTGCCCCTGGGTCGATTCGGCGCAGTTACCACGAGGGCCACATCGTGTCCGGCCCGAACCAGCGCACGCAGAAGCGGCACGGCAAAACCCGGGCTTCCGAAGAACCCTAGTCGCACGCACCTGCCTGCCTTTGCGGAACACACAGACGGCCCTCTTCTGCCTCGAGCTCCTTCAGCCGCGTGGCCAGCATCCGTCGCCGGGTCTCACTCAGATGGTCGATGAACAGCACGCCGTGCAGATGGTCAATCTCGTGCATCACGGCCCGGGCAAGCAGTCCGTGGACCTCGACCGTCATCTCCCTGCCCGTTTCGTCCAGACCGGTAATCCGCACGAACTCGGGTCGCGGCAGGAAGTCGTACACACCGGGCAGGGAGAGACAGCCCTCCTCACCCTCAACCTTCCCCTCGGTGGCCACGACTGCCGGATTGAGCACACAGTGAGGTTCTTGGTCCTGGTCTGCCCCGCGTGGGTTAAGCACGAAGACCGAGACCGCCTCGCCGACCTGATTGGCTGCCAGGCCGACCCCGTCTTGGGTCAGCATCGTCGTCTTCAAGTCAGCCATCAACTGCCGCAGCCCGTCGGTTATGCGCTCAACCGGCCGAGCCCTCTGCCGCAGCACCGGGTTGCCGTAGAGCACGACTCGGCGGTTGCATCCCGCAACCTGCGCCATGCTTCTTATTGCACGCCGAACTTGTACGAAACCGCGCTCTTGTCAACCTCGATCTCGGCGTTCTCTGCCACCTTGACAAGAAAGGTGTGCTCCTTCACGTTGGCGACGATCCCGTGGATGCCGGACGAAAGGACAACCCGGTCGCCGCGCTTCAGGGCCTGAATCATCTGCTGCTGCTTCTTCTGACGACGCTGCTGCGGCATGATCATCAGGAAGTACAGCACGGCGAAGATGAGCACGATGGGCAAAAACCCGAGAATCGAGTTCATTCCGCCGCCCGTTGGTGCGGCGGACGGAGCAGCGGACTGGGCAAAGGCGATGCTGGTCATCATTCTCTCCTTGGTTGGCGCGCGTCCGGGGACGATAACCGGCCCACAGACCACAGCGCGGTACTGATATACAGACGGTGCCGGCTGATATACTCGAGCACGGCCTCAGGTAACATATAGCGAACCGACCGGCCTTTGGCAAGTCTTCCTCGCACGAGTGCGGCCGAGATTGCAACAGCAATGACGTCAAGCATGACCACACGCCCCGGGCGGTGGCCGGGCAGAAGCGCCGGCGCAGCCACGCCGGGCCTGCTCATCACCACCAGCCGAGCAAGCCGGACCAGTTCGAGCGGCTTGTGCCAGGCGGCCATGACACAGTACTGGTCTGAACCGACAAGGAAATAGAGGCTGGCGCCAGGGAACCGCGCCCTCACCGCCCCAAGCGTATTCACCGTATAGGACGGAACCGGCAGCGAGTCCTCGACCGGGAACGGCTCCAGACCGGACCATGACTCTGTTGCCAGCCTCGTCATGTTACACCGGTGCCGGTATGAAGCCACCGGCGCAACTCTGTGACCGGCACAGAATGTCGGGACGAACAGCACGCGGTCAAGGCCCAGTTTCTCGCGAACATCGTCCGCCACCAGCAGGTGACCAAGATGCACCGGGTCGAACGAGCCACCCAGAATCCCGAGCCTCACGAGCGGCCTAGTTCATCCGGGCAAGACGGTTGCGGGCCTGCCGCTGCACCCCTTTGTCGTACTGCCGGGAGAGAATCTCTTCGAACACGACCCGCGCCTTGTCCAACGACCCGGTCTCCGCGTATGCCACTCCGAGCAGCAGACGGTCCTGCGCCGACCAGTCGGCCTGCGGATGATGGTCGAGCACATACTGGTAATAAACCAGTGCCGACCGGTATTCACCGGACCGGGCATAAAGCCGGGCCGCGCTGAACTCACGCGCCGCAAGGCGCTGCTCTATCAGCGCCCGGACCGACTCTGCCTGGTTCTTGAACTCGGACCGGGGATAGGCGTCCAGGAATTCGGCCATCAGCTCCCGAGCTCTCAGGGTGCGGGTCTGGTCCCGGCTTTGCCCGGGTGCAGAGAGGAAAAGACAGAGCGGCAGCCGGAAGCTCGCCCTTTCCTGGAACCGTCCGTTAGGAAAACTCCTCAGATAGAAATCGAACTCGGTCTCGGCCCGGCCATAGTCGCGTGCCTCAAAAAAGCTCTCGGCCAGCCAGTATTGGGCGTCAGCCGCCTGGCGCGAACCCGGGGAGTTGAAAATCAGAAACGTCAGCCGCTCCTGCGCCTTGGCATAGCGATGCGCTTCCAGGTCGGCCAGCGCATCGGCCAGTGCCTGCTCCGGGTCCTGAACAACCGGAGCAACGGTCTGACGCTTGCGACACGCCGGCGCAAGCAGCAACAGCAGAATGCACCCCAACCGCATCAGACGTCTCATATTCTCCTCACCACCTCCCGGACCAGTGCAGTCAGCTTCGGCTCGGCCTCGGCCGCGACCTTAAGCACCTCGGTCAGGTCTACCGCGGCCATGGCATCGGGCAGTCCCATGTCGGTGACGACCGAAAAACCGAGCACGCGTAGCCCGGCGTGGCGGGCGACAATCACTTCCGGCACGGTTGACATGCCGACAACGTCCGCACCGACAGTGCGCACGTAGCGGTACTCGGCCGCCGTCTCCAGATTCGGCCCGGTGACCCAGGCATAGACCACCCGGGGCAGCCGGATGGCAAGTTCCAGTGCGGTGCGCTCGGCAGCTTCGACCAGCGCCGCGTTGTAGCAGTCAGCCATATGCGGGAAGCGCGGCCCCAGCGCATCATCATTCACGCCCCGCAGCGGATTGTGCCCGGTAAGGTTGATGTGGTCGGTGATAACCGTCACGTCGCCGGCACGGAGCTGTGGGTTGACCCCGCCCGACGCATTGGACACGACCAGCGTGCGAATGCCCAGCGCCTTGAGCACTCGGACCGGATGGGTTATCTGACGCAGGTCATAGCCCTCATAGTAATGAAACCGTCCCTGCATCACCGCCACTCGCCGGCCACTCAAGCTGCCCAGAATCAGCCGGCCTCGATGTCCCTCGACTGTCGGGACAGGGAAATGGGGTATCTCGTCATAGGAGACCGCAACTTCGGTGGCCACCTCGTGCGCCAGACGTCCAAGACCCGTGCCGAGGATAATCCCGAGTTCAGGTTCAAACGCAGTCCTGCTCCTGACCGCCTGAACGCTCGCCTCAATCTGCTTTCTCATCGTTCTTCCGGCCGCTTGGGTTCCTCTATCGCTCACTGCCGCACTAGGTATCGGTCGGACCTGACCCGTCGGACCTGGCCGGTTTGCCGACCAAACCCCGGTGCCGCTCAACCATTGCCAGATAGGTGTGGGCAATCCCGCTGATTTCGTCAACCAGGTTGGCCCGCTGGATGCGGAGCAGTCGCACTTCGTCGCGCAGGTCCTGGGCCTGGGTTTCAATCTGCCGAACCGACTCTTTGGCCCGGGCTTCTGCCTCTGCCACAATCGCCTCTGCCTCGTGTCGGGCCGCCTCGCGCATGTCACCGGTCGCCTTCTGTGCCGTCACCAGCGTCTCGTGGAGCAGCCGCTCGGTCTTCTCGAACGTCTCCAGCCGGCTGGTCAGCTCATCCAGCCTCTCAACCAGGGTGCCACGCTCCTTGCGCAGCTCCTCCAGCTCATCCGCCACCAGGGCGAGAAACGCCTTGACCTCGGCCGGGGCAAAGCCGCGCAACTGGGTTGCAAACGTCTTCTTCCTGATATCCAGGGGGGTTATCGGCATGAAGGGATTCTAATGAAGCACGCAGCGCTGTCAAGGACACGACCGTAGGCATCCTTGACTTACCCACGACGGTTCTTAAGATTGCAGCGTGTCTTGTGTCCTGCTGCTTGTTGGCGCCGTGCTCGTTCCGGGCGAAACCCTGGATTACGACGTCCGCTACGGCCCGGTCACGCTCGGTCGTCTCTCGCTCCAGGTACTCGCGCCCGAACCGGTGCGCGGCGAGAGCTGCCACCACTTCCGGGCCGAACTGGAAATCAGCCGGTCGCTCTCCTGGCTCTTCTGGGCCGACTACCGCCTGGAGAGCTGGGCCCGGACCACCGACCTCGTGACCCTGCGTTCCTACAAACGGACGCGCGAGCCGAACTACCGCGCCGAATGGACCGCCGACTACTTCCCGGCCCAGTGCCGCGTCAGCTACGCTCCTGATTCAAGCCTCTTCCTGCCCGACTCCTCGCGTGACATGGTCACGCTCTGGTACCTCTTCCGAACCCTGGCGCTTGAGGCGGGCGACACAGTACGGGTCCGCGTTCACACCGACCGTAAGAACTACCCCCTGTCGGTCGCAGTCGGCGCCCGACGCAGCGTCAGGACCGGTGCCGGGCGGTTCGACTGCCTGCCGCTCACTCCGAGCGCCGGTTCACCGCTTGGCAGCGTACTGCTGTCGTCCGATTCTGACCGGCTGCCGGTCGTAATCCGCGCGCGGTTCGGCGGCATCGCGGTCAGCGCCCACCTGCGCCGGACCGCAAAGGAGGCAAAGTGAAGCTCTATGCAGTCGTGCTCTGCGGCGGCAAAGGCGAGCGATTCTGGCCGCGCAGCCGCGGAAGCAATCCCAAGCAGTTCATCCCGATGGTTGGCAAGAGATCTCTGACTCAGGCGACGAGCGCCCGAATCAGACCCTTGTGCCCGGCTGGACGCCAGTTCTTCGTGGCCCCGGCCCGCTTCGCAGGCATCGTGCGGGACCAGACCAGGGCCAGGCCCGAGAACATTGTCTTCGAGCCGGTCGGCCGGAACACCGCTCCTGCCATTGCCCTGGCCGCGGTCTACCTGCGCAAACGCGACCCGGAAGCCACCATGGTCGTGCTGCCTGCTGACCACCTGATTGAGAATCAGACCGAGTTCCTCAAGTGCGTGGCCCTGGCGGCCGAGCTTGCTCAGCAGGGTCTGTTTCTCACTTTCGGGATACCGCCGGATCGACCCGAAACCGGGTATGGATACATCGAGCTGGGCAACAAGGTCGCGAGCCGAAGCGAAGTCTCAGCCTATCGCGTACTCGGGTTCAAGGAAAAGCCTGACTCGATGACCGCAGCCGGCTACCTGCGCCAGGGCAGATACCTTTGGAACAGCGGCATGTTTGTCTGGCGGGCCGACAACTTCCTGCGCGCGGTGCGGCAACACATGCCCGAGTTCCACGCTGCCCTTGAGCGCTTCAGCGAGCACATCGGCCGGCGCACCGAGGCGACGGCGCTCAAACGGCTCTATGCCCGTGCACCGACCGTCTCGGTTGACTACGCCATCATGGAGAAGGTGACGAACGTCGCCGTGGTGCGGGCGACGTTCGACTGGGACGATCTCGGCTCCTGGCTCGCTTTGGCGCGCCACACCGAGCCGGACGAAGCGGGTAATGCGGTACGCGGCCACGCCGTGCTCAAGGCCAGCTCCGGATGTGTGGTCGACTCCGACGCCGGACTCGTCGCCGTGCTCGGCGCAAAGGACACTGTCGTGGTGCGCGCGGGCGATGTCGTGCTTGTCGCCCACCGCGACGCACTGGACGGCATGAAGGACCTTCTGGCTCGTGTCGCCGCGCTCAAGGACGGCCGCCGGTTCCTGTGAAACTGTTCATCGCCACGCGCAACCGCAACAAGGTCATCGAGGTCCGGCATCCGCTCGAGCGCGCAGGCTGGACGGTCGTCACCCTCGACGACTACCCTGACTTTCCCGTGGTGGAAGAAAACGGCAGCACCTTTGCGGAAAACGCCCGCGAGAAGGCACGCGCGGCCGCGGAGCTCGGAGTCGGGTGGACCATGGCCGAGGACGCCGGTCTCGAGATTGACGCGCTTGGCGGTGAACCAGGCGTCATGTCCGCCCGCTATTGCGGCGACGGCGCGACCGACGGTGACCGGATGCGTCGCGTGCTGGACCGGATGATTGCCGTGCCGGACGAACGCCGGACAGCGCGATTCAGATGCGTGATGTGCGTCATCGGCCCGGACAGAAGCGAGGCCTTCTTCGAAGGCATCTGTCGTGGTCGCATCGCTCACACCGCACGCGGCGCGGCCGGATTCGGCTATGACCCCATCTTCATGCCCGACGGCTACGGTCTCACCTTTGCTGAGCTCGGCTTGGACGTGAAGCACCGCATCAGCCACCGCGCCCGCGCCCTGCGCAAGGTTCTCGAGCACCTGCGAACTCGGGCCCAGCCTCAGACCGAGCTCTTCTCCTCAACCGGTTGACTTCAGGCCGAATGGCCCATATAGTAGAAGTGAGTGCTGACCAGACCAGGTCGCCACTGCGTCCGGTACGCCTGCCCTCTCGACCGTGCGCAGACCGGCCTGCTGGTACGATTCTCGCTCGGGGAGTAGCGCAGCCTGGTTAGCGCACCACGCTTGGGACGTGGGGGTCGCTGGTTCGAATCCAGTCTCCCCGACTGATAGAATGACTCAGGGAGTCGAGGATTCCGGGGTTCGTGTCGTCCGGCTTTCCGTGTCGGGCACCATGCCCCTTAATTCCTCGACCCCTTGCCCTGTCTGGTCTGCGCCTGTAGCTCAGATGGACAGAGCATCGGATTTCTAATCCGATGGCCGCTGGTTCGAATCCAGCCAGGCGCGCTTCCGAGCAGCTCAACACAGGTGACGCAGGTCCGGTTCCTCACTCTGGTCTCGGCCCTCTGCTGCTGTCCGGACCCGACCTCTTGCGCGCGACCGCGCCTGTCACCGCCACCGTGCCTGCCAGCCTAAGGACTGCATCCATGCATAGACGTGACCGTTGGTCAACAAAGGGACAGCAGTCATCTCTGTCGAGGTTGTTTGCTGCCGGCGGCTATTCTGTCTGACCGAAGCCGCAGGACTTCGGCGAGATGCCACCGGAATCGAACACCGAACTGGCAGTCGGGCAGGCGCAATCGGCGGGTGCAAGTCGAGCCAACTGAGGCGTGCGGCAAGGTGCTCAGACTGCTGCGCGACAAGCCCTCCGGAAAACACACGCGAGAGCCGCAGCAGGAGCCGAAGCGAGCGCCGGACCGCGAGCCTCATGCTGCGGGGCGAGGGTCGGCGCAGTGCACTGCTTCGCGTAAAGAGCAGGCCGTGAGGCGGGCGCAGTCGCGCCGGACTGAGCACCAGTCGCGCATCTTGGAACCACGGCCAACTCCGCGGCACCGAGCGCTCACTAAGCTCCTCCCCAGACCGCTCCCCCCTGGGGGTTCAGCAACTTCGTTCCGGGCATCTAAGCTGCTGAGAGCAAACGCGTTGCCTCACCTGGCCAGCCCAGGGCCGACTTAGTCTTTCAATCTACAGCTCGAATTCGGGCAACGGGCCACCTGTCAGGCCGCGCACAAGCTGGTAACTTCTGTCACCGGGCTAACAGCCAGGGTAGCTCCGAAGCTCAGTCCAAGCCTTCCGGCAGTCGACAGCGGGCACAGTCCAGCGCCTGTGCCGAACTTAGGCGAGCGCAAGAAGAATGTCAACAAAGCTAGCCGAAAACGCGAGCTGTCGACCCGGCAGCGTCAGCGTTCAGCGCCGTGGCAAGTCAGGCGACCGTGGTGGTTTGACGACAGGGAAGTTTGCCGGTGACGCTGAGCATCCTCTGAAGCTGGCAGGAATGGTGAGGTGCGGGACGAACCAAGTCAGAGCTGCGGACACGAAGAAGTACAATTGCAGAGTGGAAGTGACGTCGTGGCTGAGCGGCCCGGTGTGCTGGCAACCCAGCGAGGTTCACGAGGACCGGTTTGGCGTCGCCTTAGCCGACTCGGCGGTCCGGCACTCTGCATCCCGTCCTCCGCAATGCTGCACTCCAGCTTCTGGCTTCACGTTTCTGCTTTCATTCACCGTTTCGCCATTCTGCATTCTGCTCCCCGCGCCTTCTGCCTGTTTGTCCTCCATCCGCAGGATGACAATCGGCGTCAGCTCTCCGCCCTGACCGGCCGGGTTGTCACGCATCGCTTCTTCGACCAGGGCCGTGTTGAGCCCGCGTGACGCGCCGACCACGGCACAGCCAAAGATGTCATTGGCATCAACGACCGCGACCTCACAGCCCAGAGCATCAGCCAGTTGCCGGGCAGCCCGGTCCGGGTCACGGGGTCCGAGGATGACGCAGTCGTAGAACTCCTTGACGCCAGACGTATGCGCGGCATCAATCATCGCCACCTGTTTGCCCGCGACCCGATAGAAGTCGCCGCTTCTGCCGCGCAGCTTGCCCCACGCGCCGGCCAGGGCGGCGCGGATGATGGTCGGTGCGCCCACCTCGTCAATCGCGCACTGCATCGACCAGGGACTCCGCAGCCCGATGCCGTACGGGACCTTCTTGACAAAGCGCCAGAGCACGGTCGCCCAGAATCCGGGTCTGATGCGGGAAATCGGGATGGCGCGGCCCTGCATGGCCGCGACCGGGCTTTCGGCAATAGTCAGAATGTCTCCGGGTTTCAGCACCGGGCGGGCATACCGAACAACTGTCTCGACCAGCGGGTCCTGCTCCAGCAGCACATGAGTCTTCACCGGAATCCGACGCACCACCGTACCCCGGACAGTAACCAGCGGCGGTTTCTCTCGGGCCATGTCCCAACAGTAGCAATTCCAGCCGGGAAATCAAACCGGGCGTCCGGGCTTTACACGCTGACCGCCTGACTTATCATTAGGCGTCAAGCACGAAGCCGCTCAAAGCCGGTTCACCCGCCGCGTCGGGTCGTTCTCAATCGGCACTCTGCTCTCGCGCATCCTGGGAGTGGTGCGCGAGTCGGTCTTCGCCTACCTTTTTGGCGCGGGCTTCGCCACCGACGCGTTCAACGTCGCCTTCCGCATCCCGAACTTCCTGCGCGACCTGTTTGCCGAAAGCGCCCTTTCCGCCGCATTTGTGCCGGCGTTTGTCGAAAGCCTCAGGACCCAGGACCGGGAACGCACCTGGCGCTTCGCCTCGAACATGCTCAATGCGCTGGCACTCGTGACCGCGGTCATGGCACTTGTCGGCATGGTCGCCGCTCCGGCGATTGTGCGTCTCATCGCCCTCGGGTTCGCCACCGACCCGGCCAAGCTCGCCCTGACCACGTCCTTGACGCGCATCATGTTCCCGTTTCTCTTCTGCGTGGCGCTGGCTGCCTGGGCCATGGGCGTGCTCAACGCCTGCGGGTCCTTCCTGCTGCCCGCGACTGCCCCCGCAGCGTTCAACGTCTTCTCGGTGCTCGTACCGGTGGCGACGTTCGGATTGTTCCGCTCCCGCGGCCTAGACCCGATTCACGGCATGGCCTGGGGCGTGCTCGTCGGTGCGCTGGCTCAGTTCGTCGTCCAACTGCCTGGCCTTACCCGCCACGGTTTTCGCTACCGGGCCGTGCTCGACTTCCGCGCGCCCGAACTCGTCCGCGTGTTCCGGCGCTGGCTGCCGATGGTGCTCGGCTTCGCAACCTGGCAGGTCAACTTCCTCGTCAACACGTTTCTGCTCACTTTCCTGCCCGAGGGTTCGGTCACCTGGGTCAACTACGCTTTCCGGATTCAGCACCTGCCTGCCGGCCTGTTCGGCGCGGCCATCGGCTCGGTCGCGCTGGCCGAGTACTCGCACGGCGTCGCCGCCGCAGACCCGGACGCAGTGTCGAACCGTTTCCGCCATGCGTTGTCGCTGGTTTCGGCGTTGACCCTGCCGGCTGCGGTCCTGCTCATCGCGCTGGCGGTTCCGGTGACACGGCTCGTCTACGAGCACGGCGCGTTCGGCCCGCAGGACACAAGCTGCACCGCGCAGGCGCTGGCCCTTTACTGCCTCGGTATCTGGGCCGCCGCGGCAACGCGCAGCGTCGCGGCCGCCTTCTACGCGGCCGGCGACACGCGCTCACCCGCTCTGGTGGCGCTCGGCGTGGTCGGCACGAACATCGTGCTCAACCTCATCCTGATGCGCTTCATCGGGTTCCGTTCATTCCCGCTGGCGGCGTCGGCGACTCAGGCTGCCAACTTCGCGGCTCTGCTCCTCATTCTGCGAAGACGAACACCAGGGCTGGGCATCGGCCGCCTCACACGTCAGACCGGCCTGACCCTGCTCTGTGCTCTCCTGGCTGGGACCGTGGCCTGGCTGGCCGCAACTGCCGGACAGGCGCTGCTTCATTCGCACCACATACTGATTGAAGCCGGGCTGGTTCTCGTCGCCGGCGGAGTCGGACTGGCGGTCTACGTGGCGGCGGCACAACTGCTCGGTCTGGCCGAGGTCGGCCAGGCCCTGCGTGACCTTCTTTCCCCCCTGCAGCAGCGGGAGGCCGACCAGACCAACTGAGCAGCACGTAACCCCCAATCCCGAAGTTGACTGCAACGAAGACCACGAAATCCGAGCAGAGGGCGGAAGCCCGAAGTTCAATTCCTCCGTGCCTTTCGTGGCTCAATGTCGGGTTTCGGGGGAACCGCTCACCTTGACTTGCGGTCCGCGCCTTCTACAATCACGCGTCGTGTCTACTGCCACAATTGACTTAAGAGGCTGTATCCAGTGCGGACGGTGCTCAGGCGGATGCCCGGTATCAATCAAGTCGAACCTCAATCCGCGACGCCTTGTCTACTGCGTCCTGAACGGCTTAGAGCGCAGCATGAGCAGCGACGAACTGGGCCTGTGGGAATGCACCACCTGTACCACCTGCACCGAGCGCTGCCCTAAAGCGGTGCGACCTGCTGACCTCGTGGTCGAGCTGCGCTCGCGCGTTATCGAGTCCGGCCGCATGACCTCCCAGATTCAGTCGGCGCTCGAGAGCACCTACCTGCAAGGCAATCCATGGGGCCGGGCTCGGGAAAGACGGCTCGACTGGGCTCAGGGACTTGACCTGCCGCTTGCCGAACCGGGCAAGACCGTTGACGTCCTGCTCTTTGTCTGCTGCACCAGCGCCTATGACCCGCGCTGCCAGGAATCGGCCCGCGCCCTGGTCAGGGTGCTTCGTGCCGCCGGCGTGGACTTCGGCGTCATCGGCGAGCCGGAGACCTGCTGTTCGAGCGAGCAGCGCCGGATGGGCGAGCTGGGCATGTTCGACGAACTGGCCCAGGCCAACGCGCAACTGATACGCGAGCGTGGACCGCGCCGCGTGGTCACGCTCTCACCCCACTGCCTCAACGCGTTCAAGCAAGACTACCCGGACCTGGGCGTGCCGGTACTGCACTACACTCAGCTTCTTGCCGAGCTGCTCGACGCGCGGCGACTGGTGCTCAGGAATATGCTCGACACGGTGGTCACCTATCACGACCCCTGCTATCTCGGCAGGCAGAACAAGGTGTTCGAGCCTCCGCGCCAGCTCCTGCACGCCCTGGCGGGGGAACGGTTCGTGGAACTGGACCGCTCCGGCGAGACGAGCCTCTGCTGTGAAGGCGGCGGCGGCCGGATGTGGTACGAGTCAAGCGGCAAGGGCAGGCTTGCCGAAACCAGAGTGACCGACGCGCTCGACCTGTCGGCATCAATCCTCGCAACCGCCTGCCCGTTCTGCGTGCTCACCCTTGAAGATGCGGTCAAGACCACGAACAGCGAATCGCGCCTCCGGATTCGCGACCTGGCCGAGCTGACCGCCGAAGCCATCTAGCCCGCCATCAGCACACTTCGCCGGTCGGTCGCCTTCCCCTGGGCCGTCACCGGTGTGCTCGCCTTGCTCTGCCTGGCCGGTCGCGCGTCCGGTCGGAACGGGCTGTTCGACCTGCCTTCGCCCGACAGCATCTCCAACTACCAGGCGCCGGCGAGCACGAGAATCCTCGACTACAAGGGCCGGGTCATCGCCGACCTCTATCAGGAAAGACGCCGACCCGTGTCCCTGGAGAGCATCCCGCTTGCCCTGCGTGCCTCGGTCATCGCGGTTGAGGACCGGCGCTTCTACCAGCACTGGGGTCTGGACGTGGTCCGCCTGCCCGGTGCGCTGTGGGGCGCGCTGCGGCGGGCCGGAGACTTCAAAGGCACGTCCACCATCACCCAGCAGCTTGCCCGCTCCATGTTCCTCACTCCGGAACGCTCAATCCGGCGCAAGGTCAAAGAGGCGCTGCTCGCGGTCGAGCTCGAGCGCCGCTACTCCAAAGAGGAAATCCTCGAGCTCTACTTCAACCAGGTCTGGTACGGCGGCTCGGTGTATGGGGTCCAGGCCGCGGCCGAGAAGTACTTCGGCAAGAACGTCGGTCAGTTGACTCCAGTCGAGTGCGCCACGCTCGGCGCGATGCTCGCCAACCCGTCGGCCTACTCGCCCTACTATCATCCCGACCGACTGCTGCGCCGCCGCAACTTCTTCCTTGCCAAGCTGAGGAATCTCGGTCTGCTCAGCCCGGAAGAGTACCAGACCGCGTCTGCTCTTCCCCTGACCGTGCTGCCGCTCGGCTCGGGCCGCAACGAAGCACCGTACTTCGTCGAAGTTGTCCGCCGCTACCTGGCCGAGCGCTACGGCTCCGACTTCGTCTACCGGTCCGGTTCGGTCGTCTATACGACGCTCGACCTGGACTTGCAGCGCCGGGCCAATGAGATACTCGAAGCCGGTTGCGCCGCGCTTGAGCGCGACTACAAACTCAAGGCAGCCAAAGCCCGCTATGACTCGGCCGCGCTGCGTGACTCGAACCTGCCCCTGCCCAACTACCTGCAGGCTGCACTGGTCGCGATGGAAGTGAGAACCGGGTATGTCCGCGCGTTTGTCGGCGGACGAGACTTCCGGCGCTCGGAGTTCGACCGCGTGACTCAGGCTGAGCGGCAGGCCGGCTCAACCTTCAAGCCGTTCGTCTACGTTGCGGCAATTGACCAGGGCATGACCGCGGCCGATATCGAAGACGATGCGCCGGTCAGCATCCCGATTGCCGGTCAGCCTGACTACTCTCCGCGCAACTACGACGGCAAGTTCCTCGGGCCGATGTCGCTGCGCCGCGCCCTTGCCCTGTCTCGCAATGTGGTCGCGGTCAAACTCGCCCAGCGACTCGGACCCGGCCTCGTAGCCCAATACGCCAGCATGATGGGCATCAACCGCAAGCTGCCGCCGTACTACTCACTCGCGCTCGGCTCGGCCGAAGTAACGCTCATGGAACTTACCACGGCGCTGAACACCCTGGCCAACGCCGGCATCAAGGTCCGTCCGATAATGGTTCAGAAGGTCACCGACGCACGCGGCACGGTCATCGAGGAGAACCGCCCGGACGGAACCCGGGTGCTTCAGCCCACCACCGCCTACGTTGTCACCAGCATGTTGCAGAGCGTCGTGAACGAAGGCACGGCCACCGCAATCCGGCGGGTCGGCTACTCGGGCCCGGCCGCAGGCAAGACCGGCACCACCGACGACTACACTGACAACTGGTTTGTCGGCTACTCGCCCGACCTCTCATGCGGCATCTGGGCCGGCTACGACCAGCGCCGTCCCGTGTTCAAGGGAGCCACCGGTGGTGTCGTCTGTGCGCCGATGTGGGGCGAGTTCATGAAGGCGATCAGGACCGATTCCACCGCCGCTGACAGTTTCCCGGTTCCGGACCGGATTCTCAGCCTGCCGGTCTGCGAGCAGTCGGGCAAACTGGCAACTCCAGCCTGTCCCAGGGTCCGCTACGAGGTGTTCGTGCTCGGAACCGAGCCACGGCGCTCCTGCCCTCTGCATGGAAGACCGTAACCAGGGCCAGGCCGGATTGTCCGCCTTGTCGAATCAGGCCCGGGACCGCCGCGAACTGAGATACATCTTCCGCCGGCTGCTCGCCGCCTTCGGCCCGCAAGGCTGGTGGCCGGGCAACACCCCGCTTGAGGTGGCCCTCGGCGCGGTTCTCACCCAGAATGCCTCCTGGGCTGCGGTGGAGCGGGCCATCTTCCGCGTCAAGGCGAGTCACATGCTCAGCCTTGCGCGACTGGCCCGGCTCTCCCCTGCCGAACTCGTCCCGCTCATCAAACCGGCCGGGCTCTACCGCATCAAGGCCCGACGCCTGCACGCGCTCATCCAGTGGCTTGCGGCACGGCGAGGCTTTGCCGGACTCCGCCGCATGAGCACGGCCGCCTTGCGCGAAGAGCTGCTCGCCCTGCACGGAATCGGGCCCGAGACTGCCGACTCAATCCTGCTCTATGCCCTCTCCCGGCCTGTGTTCGTGGTTGACGCCTACACCCGACGTATCCTCTCCCGCTACGGAATCATCCGGGGCGACGAACCCTATGAAGCACTGCGTCTGGAGTTCCAGGCTGCCCTGCCGACCGATGCGCAGCTCTTCAACGAGTATCACGCGCTGCTGGTCAAACTAGCCAAGACCCACTGCCGGACAAAACCAGACTGCTCCGGCTGCCCGCTGTCGTAGCCCGACAGAAGTACAAGACCCCCTCGCACGCCCCCGGCGCGTCGGGTGTGCCGAGGCGAGCGGCTACTGCCTCAATGCCTGAACCAGGGCCCGGACGTTGTATTCCAGCAGTCCCGCGTAGGTGGCGACTTCCGGCAGTGAGCCAGTCAGCGGCGCAAGGGTCACGAGCCTGATTCCGGCCTCGCGGGCCAGCGCCTCGGGCAGGTCGCGGGGCAGTTGCGGCTCAGTGACAACGACCCGGACACTCTCCTGTCTTACTCGCTTGACCAGACCGGCCAGGTATTTGGCCGACGGTTCCTGACCGGGCAGCGGCTCAATCGAGGCGACCACGTCAAACCCGAACCGCCGGGCGAAGTGCGGCCACGCCTCATGGTAAGAGATGAAACGCCGGTCCGGCAACTCCTTGACAATCTCCTGAAGCACCCGGGTCAGGCTGTCAAGCCGACGTGAGTACTTCCCGGCATTGGCAAGGAATGTCTCTGCGCCGGCCGGGTCAATCCGGCCCAGCTCGGCCGCAATCCTGGCACAGGCAGCCTTGGCATTCTCCGGGTCCAGCCAGATGTGCGGATTGCCGAAGTGATGAACGTGGACTCCCGGTGCCGGACCATGGACCTCTGCGCTCTGACTCCTCGCTTCCTGCTTCTCGTGCTCGGCTTCGCCTTCATCCTTGATAGCATCGATTCCATCGGCCACCGTGAGCATTCTGAGCTTCTTGTTTCCCGCGTTCTCAACCAGCCCGTCCAGCCATTCCTCAAGCCCCATCCCGACCCGGACCAGCAGCCGTGCCTGACTGACCAGGCGTGCGTCGTCCGGCCCGGGTTCGTAGGTGTGTGGATTCTCGATACCGCGAAGTAGACTCCTGACCTCGACTCGTGTTCCGCCCACACTCCTCACCCAATCGGCCAGGTCCGGAATCGTGGTCACGACCTTGACCGGCGCTGCCGCAGCAACTCCGAGCACCACCGCGAACACGCCGAGCAGCCACGGCCTGCCGCGCCGGACACCGCACCCGGGACTCAGAAAGCTCATGACGTCTCCAGGCCGCACACACGGCACTTCTTTCGCTTGGGCGAGAGAAGCGTAGCCAGGCTGAAGAACACGGTGGCAACGATGACAATCGCCGCGCCCGACGGTACCTCCAAATAGTACGAAAGCACCAGCCCGACCGCGCAGGACAGAACCCCGGCCAGACCCGACAACAGAAACATCACGCCATACCGGTTGGTCAACTGGTACGCGGTTGCGGCCGGAATCACGAGCAAAGCCTGTAGCAGGATAATCCCGACCGCCTTGAGTGCCAGCACAACGGTCAGGGCCAGAAGCCCCAGCAGCAGTGCGCTCAGCGCCGTGGTCGGCAGTCCGCTCGCCTGCGCCATCTCCTCGTCGAACGAGAGGAATTGCAGCTCTTTATACAGCAGTCCGATTGTGCCGATGACCACAGCCCCAAGCACGACCATTGTCAGCAGGTTGCCCTGAGTAATACCCAGCACGTTGCCGAACAGGTAGCCGTAGATGCGTGCGTCGTAGCGCTTCATCAGACCGATGAACAGCACACCCAGTGCCATTGTGAAGGCAAAGAAGATTCCGATTGACGCATCGAGCCGAAGCTGGGCCCGTTTGCCGGCGACCTGAATCAGGCCCGCAGTCCCCAGGCAGAACAGCACCGCGGTCAGGAGCGGATTCAGATTAAGGAGAAACCCAAGCGCCACCCCGCCGAAAGCCGCATGGGCCAGACCGGAGCCGGCAAACGCCATGCCCCGCAGCACCACGAAGACCCCGATAATCGAGCACGTCAGGCCCACGACCAGTGAGCCGACTAAAGCCCGCTGCATGAACGAATACTCGAGGAAACTAAGCATGGCTGTCTCCCACCACCACGTACTTCCTGCCGTCCCGCTCGACAACCACGACCTTGCCGTGATAGAGCGTCTCCAGGGTCTGGCGGCTCAGCACGTCCTCGCACCGACCGAAAGCCCGCACGGTCCGGTTCAAGTACATCACCTTGTCCAGACAGGGCAGAACCTCGTTGATGTCGTGCGTGACGTAGAGCGTCGTGAGTCCGCGCTCGACGTGCAGCTTCTGAACCAGCTCGACGATTGCCTGCCGGGTCGAGACGTCCACCGCGGATGTCGGCTCGTCAAGCAGCAGTAGTTCCGGCTCCTGCGCCAAAGCCCGGGCAATGAGCAAACGCTGCTGCTGACCGCCGGAAAGGTGGCCGGCAACGTGTCCGGCAATGTCGGCCAAGCCGACCGCATCAAGCGCAGCCTCGACCCGCTTGCGATGCAGAGGTCCGGGCCGGCGGAACAGCCCGACCGCGCCATACACACCCATCAGGGCCGCGTCAAATACGCTGACCGGGAAGCGCGGGTCGATTGCCCTGCGCTGAGGCACATAGCCGATTCTCCGGCGGACCGACGCGGAGGTGCCGCCTTCGGCATCCAGCACTGTCACCCTCCCGGCCGCAGGCCGCTCCAACCCCAGCACCGCCCGCAACAGCGTCGTCTTGCCGCTTCCGTTCGGGCCGATGATGCCCAGGAACTCGCCCCGGTGCAGCTCAAAGGTCACGTCCTCAAGCGCCACGCTCTGAGGATAGGCAACTGTAACGTGCTCAAACCGAACGGCAGCAGGCCCGTCCATCATCACCGTGCCTTCCGGCAGTCGGCGCACAGGCCTTCGACCTGGAGCTTGTGTCCGAGCACCCTGAAGCCGGTTCGGGCCTCGACCCTTGACACCTCACGCTCGAACGTACAGCCCTCAACCACGCCGACCGCCCCGCAGTTGACGCAGACCAGGTGATGATGATGCGTGTCCGGCCGCGCCCGGCAGGCAGCGTAGCGCAGAGCATGGTCTGCCAGCTCGACGCGGGTCGCGAGCCCGACCCGGACCAGGTCCTCAAGGATACGGTACACGGTCGGCAGCCCGAGCTCACCCAGCCTTGGCCGCAGCTTCTGCCAGACCTGCTCTGGCGTCATCGAACCGCGGGTACGAAGCAGCAGTTGGGCAACTGCCAGACGCTTCGGCGTCGCCTTCAGACCCTGGCGATGCAGGCTGGCGGTGACACTCTCATCTGTAGTCATAAGTAGAATCAGTTTCCATTTAGGATAGCCGAGCCGATTCCGCCTGTCAACCGCGCCGGGTCCTTGGGTAGCACGACTCGTGCCAGAACTCCGCTTGCTGCTTGACACGGCGGGAGCATGGACTCATAACCTACTCGGGCAGGGCAATGGCGCAACCGCCCTGCCAGGGAGAGATCGTGAAGCCAAAGTCAGTGCCCTGCTCCTCGCGGCAGCCCTGCTGCCGGCCGCGCTCCTGGCCCAGAACGTCGACGTGGGCGTTGCCTGGGACCCGGTGCCGCCCGAGACAATACCACCCGACACGACGGTCCAGCTATGCGCGCGAGTGACTGTCCACGCCTCCGCCGCCCCACTCAACGTTGACGTTTGCTTCATCGTACGCGACACGAACGACACTATAGTCTTTTCAGAGATCACAACACTCACCGGCATGACCCAGGGAGTGGAGTCGCTGGTGACTTTCCCGTGGTGGGTCAACCCGGCAGGCCTCTGGTTCGAGTGCTCCATATTCACGGGTCAAGACACGTATCCCGCCAACGATGTCGTCTGGTGGCGGCCGGCCATCCGCAACGCGGTTAAGGAGCCTGAACAGCCCGCGCTTCTGGCGGCCGAGCCACGCCCGCTTTCCTCCCAGTTCTCCCGACAGGTCGTCATCCACTGCCGCCAGCCCACGCCAGTCTTCATCTACGACGCCTGCGGCACCTTGGTGCGCACGCTTGCGCCTGCGCGGGAAGTCGTCTGGGACGGCCGTGACCGGTTCGGCCGCGATGCACCTGCCGGAGTCTACAGCATCCGCTGCGGACCGGGACAAGGGGCCCGGATGGTCAAGACAAGGTAGAGGGCAGCACTCAGGCCCGAAGCTCGAAACCCGAATTCCGAATCAAATCCGAATCCGAACACCCGACCCTGGTGTCCTTGGCGCTCTTGGCAGTTCATCCTCCCGCCGGCATTTCTGCCTTCCGACTTCGCCCGAGCCGCGAGCTACAGCTTCGCCTTGAGTGCCGCGCCGAGGTCGCCCGGCTCGTAGATGACCTCGATGCCCGCGGCCTCAAATGCCCTGACTTTCTCCGGGGCCGTGCCTGAGCCGCCTGAGATAATCGCGCCCGCGTGGCCCATGCGCTTGCCCGGCGGTGCGGTCTGGCCCGCGATGAACCCAAACACGGGCTTGCGGCAATGAGCCTTCACCCATTCGGCTGCCCGTTCTTCGTCCATGCCGCCGATTTCGCCCACAACCACAATCGCGCGCGTCTCCGGGTCCTTGTTGAACAGCTCCAGGCAGTCGATGAAGTTGGTGCCGATGACCGGGTCTCCGCCGATGCCCACAACCGTTGACTGGCCGAAATCCTCGGTCTGGCTCGCGACTTCATAGGTCAGGGTCCCCGAGCGCGACACCACGCCCACCACGCCCGGCCTGAAGCTGGCCGCAGGCATAATGCCGAGCTTGGCCTTGCCCGGCGAGATGCAGCCCGGGCAGTTCGGCCCGAGGATACGGGTCTTTGAGTCCTTCGCGTAGTCGAGCACCCGCACCATGTCCATGGTCGGCACGCCCTCGGTCACACAGACCACGAGGTCCAGGCCGGCAGCGATGCCCTCCAGCATCGCATCGGTGGCAAAAGATGCCGGCACAAAGATGATGGACGCACTCGCCCCGGTCTTCCTGACCGCGTCCTCAACCGAGTCAAAGACCGGCACCCCTTCGACCAGTTGCCCGCCCTTGCCCGGCGTCACGCCACCCACAACCTGCGTGCCGTAGTCTCTCATCGCCTTGGCGTGGAACGCACCGTCGCGGCCCGTGATGCCCTGCACAATCACTCTCGTGCTCTTGTCAATCAGTATGCTCACCGGCCACCCCTTTCGACATTCGGACTTCGCACTTCGGACTTCGCATCCGCCGCCCCGGCAAGTGCCACAGCCTTCTTCACCGCGTCGGCCATGCTGTCCGCCCCGGTCACCGGGCTGCCTGCGAGTATCTCGCGCGCCTTGTCGGCATTGGTGCCGGTCAGGCGGGCGACAATCGGCACCTTGATATCTGCCTGCTGCCGCGCCTGAATCAGTCCCGCAGCGATGTCGTCGCACCGCGTTATGCCGCCGAAGATGTTGACGAGGATGGCCTTCACGTTCGGGTCGGACAGGATGATGCGCATCGCGGTCACCATCTTCTCCGGCGACGACGAGCCGCCCACGTCGAGGAAGTTTGCCGGCTCACCGCCGTAGCGCTTGATCAGGTCCATGGTCGCCATTGCCAGCCCGGCGCCGTTCACCACGCAGCCGACGTTACCCGACAGCTTGATGTAGGAAAGCCCGGCTGCTTTGGCCTCGACCTCTTTCGGCTCCTCGGCCGAAAGGTCGCGCATCGCCTCCCATTCCTTGTGCCGGAAATCAGCGTTGTCGTCGAAGTTGATTTTCGCGTCCAATGCCGCTAGCGCGCCCGAGCCCAGCTTCACCAACGGGTTTATCTCGATGAGCGAGCAGTCCTTCTCCACAAAGATGCAGTAGAGCTTCTGGGCAATCGCGGTGAACTCGCGGGCCAGCTTAGCATCGTTGAACAAAGCCATGCCCGCATTGCGCGCCTGGAAAGAAAGCAGGCCGAGGCACGGGTCAATCGGAACCTTCAGAATCTTCTCCGGCGCGGTGCGGGCGACTTCCTCGATTTCCACGCCACCCGCGGCCGACGCCATCAGCACGGCTCTGCGGCTTGAGCGGTCCACGATGATGCCGACATAGTACTCGCCCCTGATGTCCGCGCACTCGGAAACCAGCACCTTGCCCACCTTCAGGCCCTTGATGTCCATGCCCAGAATGCTCGCCGCGGTCTTCTCGACCAGCTCAGCCGCATCCACCTTCTTCACCCCGCCCGCTTTGCCCCGTCCGCCAACCAGCACCTGTGCCTTGATGACCACAGGCAGCCCGAGCTCGCGCGCGGCCGATGCAGCCTCAGCCGGAGTCGCGGCCACGCGCTCCCTGGGGACCGGAATCCCGTAGGCGGCGAATATCTCTTTGGCCTGATACTCGTGAATCTTCATGATGGCAGAACTGTAGCCGAAACCTCCCAGGAGTCAAGCCACGGCAGCCGCCTTGAGCGACAACCGGCCCAGCATCGGCAGGACCGGCCTGGTTCTGCGCTCGACCGAACCTGAGCAGACGCGCAGCCGCAAGCAGGGCCAGACGTGGCGGTCAGTGCGGAAACCAGTGCGACCTCGGCTTCGGGAATCGGGCTGCTCTCTCCTGTGCCGGTCGCCCTGCAGGTCTGACCGCATCCCGACGCGCAGACCGCCCTGCCTTGCCAGATGCCGTTGCGCCCGCTCGCCCTGCTGGATTCAACCGTGCTCTCACACGTACCGTCCAGACCGCTTGCGCCACCAGCCCGGGGAACGGTTCCCCCAGTCGCTCCCCAAACC
>CAZQFS010000020.1:0-31319 GCA_964592755.1 uncultured bacterium
GCCCGCCGGGATGCGTATCATGACCGATGAGTCCTTGAGCCAGAGGATTTCCTCATAGCCTTGGGCGTTGCGGCCGCGCGAGACAAACCGCGGGGCCGGAGCTGGAGCTTCGGTCCGCGGGGCAGGCTCGGGCTTGGGCTTTGGTTTCACCACCGGCTTGAGCCGCACCGGCCCGCCATCTGAGTCCTCGCACATGGCGCAGTAGTTCTCGGTATCAGAATACTCCTTGTTGCACTTGGGGCACTTCTTGGCCGCAAGGGAAAGGAACAGAACGATAAGGAGAGCGATGAACGCGGAGCGCTGAACGAGAAGCACGATGGAAGAGCGCGGAGTGGAGAGCGCCGAGCGCGGAGCACGGGACGGGCCCATTATCTGCCGCTCCTGCGTTTGACGGTCTTGACGCTGGCGACGAGCATCGCCATGAGCTCATCCGCCTCCCTGACCAGGGGCTGTAGCTGAGTGGTCGGAACGACATGTGCTGCCGCGGCCGGTTCAAGCCAGTAGATTGTCTCCTCCAGTTCCTGCTGGGCGCCTTCGAGTTTGCTGACGAACTCCGCATCCGAGCGACTGCGCGTGCCTTCCCGGTGATGGGCGCCGACCGAAGTGCCGGCCCGGAGCATCTGTTTGCCGATGACCTGAGCCACGGTGGTCTTCGGCATCAGCGAGTACAACCGAATGACCTGCAGGGAGAACTCGCGTGTCCTGTCCTTCAGCACGGCCTTCGGCTCCGCGCTACCGGCGCTCCTGTCCTCTGCTCCGCGTTCCGCGCTCATAGCTCCGCGCTAAAACTTGTACCCGCACTTGGTGCAGAATCGGGCCGTCCCATTGCGGGCAGTGCCGCAGTCCGGACAGGTCTTGCGGCCCCAGGAGTAGGTGACGCGTACAGAGTCTCCGCGCTTGACATCAGCGCCGGCAGCCGGCGAGAATGAGACAACCGTACCCTTGTCCACATCGTCGGTCAAGGTGCTGTCGGTCTTTGCCAGTGTCAGGCCCCTGCCCAGAATGGTGCTGCGTGCATCAGAGAAAGCTAGTCCCGCAAGGTCGGGCATCTCGAGATGGACCGGCCTTACCGGCACGGCCTCAGGCTTCGGCCTGAGCAGCAGACCAACTCCCACCGCGAGAGCAATTGCCGCCGCGGCCAGCCCAATGAACAGCCCGGCACGGGGGCGAGCGGAACGCGATACGCCGGGCGTGAGCCCTGGTGCCGGCGGCTCCGGCCTGGTGACGTCCAATTGGGGCATCGGTTGCGATATGGGAGCCACGCTCCTGCCTTCTAACGCCGCGGCCAACTCCGCGCAGGACTGGAACCGGTCTTCCGGCTTCTTGGCCAGTGCCTTGAGGACAACGGCTTCGAGGTTCTCGGAAACCCACGGGTTGCGTTTGCGCAGGGACGGTGGCGGCGAGTAGAGGTGCTGCTTCTCAATTGACTCGGTCGAGGTTGACTTGAACGGGATTTCGCCCGTCGCCATCTCGTAGAGCGTGATACCGAGGGAATAGATGTCGGACGCACGGGTCAGCGGCTCGTTCAGCACCTGCTCCGGCGACATGTAAGGCGCGGTTCCGACCCGCGTACCCGAAACCGAGACGCTCGTTTCCCCGCCGACAATCTTGGCAATGCCGAAGTCGGCAATCTTCACCAGTCCCCTCTCGGTCAGAAGCACGTTCAGGGGCTTGATGTCGCGGTGCAGCACGCCGTGCTCGTGGGCACAGGCGACGCCGTCGAGAATCTGGCGGGCAAGAGCGAGGATGCGCGATTCAGGAATCGGGCCCGGCTTGATGAGCTCGGCAAGGGTGCGGGCGCAGTGACCGCCGGGCAGACTCATACCCTCAACATACTCCATCACGATGAAGTACTGGCTGTCGTGCTCGAAGAAGTTGTGCAGCACCACGATGTTCGGATGCTTGAGCCGGGCCTGGGTCCGGGCCTCGTCAAAGAACCGCTGGCGGAACCTGGGGTCGCGGGTTAGAATCGGGTCCAGGGTCTTGATGGCGACTTCCTGGTCCAACATGCGGTGTACGGCCTTGTAGACGACGCCGAACCCGCCCGCGCCGAGCTTCTCGGTAATCCGATAGTCGCCGACGGTCGAGCCAATCATGGGATAGTTATGAGTGATGAGTTATGAGTGATGAGTGATGAGTAGTGTGAAGGGACCGACTTCTCTTGCGTCCCTTCTTTCCTCGCTCACCGCTCATTGCGCTTCTCTCCTCACTTCCGCTTGAGCAGCGGCTTGAGCAGCGACGAGACCCGGAACTCGGACTCCACCTCGGACGCGACGGTGTATGTACCGCGAACCTGATACTTCACCCCGCGACGGGCAAGCGTGGTCTTGATTCCACCCAGCACGTCGGCGGCGCTGACCGACAGCGGCACCGACAGTATCACGAAGCTCTCCTTGGGCACAAGCGCCTCCGCCGTCTGCTCGCCCGTTGCCACCGGCCGGCCCTCAATGAACACCTCGTACTTCACGTTGGAGATGCGGACATTGACCGGGTAGGGATTCGTAACCTTGAGGTCTAGCTTGGCCGGGAGCTCGAACAGCTCCAGCCCGACCGGCGCCATCTGCAGCAGTATCGCGCCGGCAGTGCCGCTCATCACGGTCGCGCAGTTGACCAGCAAGGCAAGGAGCAGTGAGCAGCAGGTGATAAGGTGGACTCGCCCGCGTTCAGCGCTCCGTGCTCCGCGCTCCGAGCTCGCTTCATTCCCCATATATCCTCCCAAGGTACGGCCCGAGCTTGTCGGCAAGATTGAAAGTGCCGCTTGAGTAGATGGGCTCGAACGAACGGCCGCCTTCGGCCTCAAGGATGTAGTAGCCGCGCACGCGGTAATCAACCTCTCCCCGACGCAGCAACGCGACCGCGGCCGGGCCGACGCAGTCGTGCCGGACATGGACGTTGATAACCATCTGCGACCTGCCGTTCGCGCTCAGCGGCGCGTTGCACAGATACTTGCCGTCGCCCAGGAAAAACGTATCCACTTCGAGCTTGTAGTAGAATCCTCTGACTGCACCGGCAACGCCGTTGGGATTGTCGGCCTCAATCCCGACCGCGAGATTGAATCCGCGCTGGTCCGGCTCTCCGAGCTCCAACGATGCGAGCCGCATTCCCGGGCGGACGAATGTGGCCGGGACCTGGGGCGGCGGCACGACCCTGGGCCCGGTACTGATGACCACATCCACCGGCGTGCCCGGCGCGACTTCGCTGCCCGGTTCCGGACTGGAGCCGATGATTCTGCCGGCCGGGAACTCGTTCGATGAGGCGGTGCTCACTCTGCCTGGGGAAAGCCCGGCTCTACCCAGCTCGGCCGCTGCATCGTCTCTCTTGAATCCGGCCAGCGCAGGCACATGGGTCAGCCTGCCTTTGCTGACCGTCACGAGAATGGTATCGTTCTTCTCAGCCTTGGTGCCCGGTTCCGGAACCTGGGCGACAACGCAGCCGGCCGGGACCGTGTCGTGCCTCACCTGTGCCTGTTCCCTGACCGCAAGACCGCTGCGGGCCGCAAGTTCAGCCGCTGCTACCATGTCTTTGCCGACCAGAGCAGGCACCCTGACCGTATTACCGGCTCCTGTTTTCGCCACCAGCACAACAACCGCAACCGCCAGGGCCACCACCGCCAGCACCAGCACCCAGGCCAGTGCCTTGTTACTGCCACTTCGCTTCCGCTTTGCTTCATCGAACGTTGAGTGCATGCCACCTCCTTGGCTCGGTCTCGCTTCGCTGACCAGCAACCGAGCCGGGTGCGCGGTAACACCAGGCCCGATAGCAGTCAGACAGGGATAACTAATACCGAAACGGTGCGCGGTGTCAAGGTTCGGACGTCAGCCGGCGAGTTCACGCACGAGCCGGGCGATACGCCGGGCCGCGCCTGGCGGGCCGAGCCGGTCCCGAACCCGCGCCAGATGGCCGCGCATCTCTGCCCGGGCCGCATCGTCGGCCAGCAGGCGCGCGGTCTCTTCGGCAAGGAGTCCCGAGCTAGGGTTCAGTAACTCAGGAACAATCCGGGCACCGGCCAGGATATTGGGCAGGGCAAAATACCGGACGCGTGCCAGCTTCCGCGCCACAAAGGTCGAGAACCTCGATAGATGGTAGCAGACCACCATCGGCGTTCCAAGAATCGCGGCCTCGGCCGTAACCGTGCCCGAGACAGCGACAACACAGGCAGCATGGGCCATGACCGAGTACCGGTCCGACAACGGCAATCTGCCCCCAGTCGCCGGCAGGCGGCAGATTGCGCCCGGCCCGACCATCACTCCGCCGAGAAGCGGAAACCTGCTTTGCAACAGCTCGAACACCCGGTAGAAGAGCGGCAGGTGAAATCGGTTCTCGGTCGGTCTGGAACCAGGCAGGAACGCGACATACGGCTCTGGCCCGAGCCTCATGCGCTGCCGCACCTCCTGTTCGAACAGGACAGGCCTGACCGAGTCAAGCAGCGGGTGGCCGAAGTATTCTGACCTGACCCCGATTCGGGACAGGTATTCCTGCTCAAACGAGAAGAGACATACAATTCTGTCGGCCGCGTCTCTGAGCGCGCGGCCACGGCCAGCACCCCAGGCCCAGACCTGAGGCGGAGAGACATAGACGACTGGAATCCCCAGTGCCCGAATCCTGCGGCCCAATGGCAGGTGCAGCCCGGAGAACGAAACGAGCACTACCACGTCCGGCTTGGCTGCCCTTATCTCAGCCAGACTGCGGGCCAGCGCCCGGCCCAGCTTCGGCGCCGCCCTGAGGCCCGCGCCGAACCCGAACACCGGACCGAGAATCGCACCTGCATCATGCCGGAACACCCTGACGACATCAGACGCGACGGTCAGTTCCTGTTCGATAACCGCGGCAAGCACCGCAGCCGATGGTTCCCCGGTGGAAATCAGAACACGCATCTGCGCCAAAGCGTATGCTGCGGGCCGCCCGTGTCAACCACGACCCTGAACCCGACATTGTGCCACAAAGACGCAAAGAACACGGAGCGTACGGAGGCGGCCTGCTTCCGGACCGTCTTGGAGCCTTTGTTCCTTGGTGGCAGGCTTCTGTCTCGGGCCGGGCGCGCGAAAACGGCTTGACTTTGGCCCGGCGGCCACTATGCTGATTCCTGCCGATGGCCTTCTATTACGCCAAGGCCGGCCCCAATGACGCCCGTGTCATCATCACCGGCATGCCCTTGGACCGGACAAGCTCATTCGCCTCTGGTTCACGCTTTGGCCCGGACATGGCCCGCCTCGGCGCAGACAATATCGAAAGCTTCAGCCCCTATCTGGGACGCGATGTGACCGACGTGCCGGTGCACGATGCCGGTAACATCGAATTCTGCTATACCACAGCCCAGACCCCGCTCGAACTCATCCGCGCCACCACCCGTGCCGCACGTGACGCGGGCCGCCGGCAATTGGCGCTTGGCGGAGAGCACACCATCACCGGCCCGATTGTCACCGAGCTTGCCCGGCAGAATCCAGAGCTCTGTGTCGTCCACTACGACGCCCACTCTGACCTGCGCGATGAGTATCTCGGCGAACGGGTCTGTCATGCCACGGCTATGGCCCGGGTGCTCGACGTCGTGCCCCGGAACCGCCTGTTCCAGCTCGGCATCCGCTCTTTTGCCCATGCGTCTGAAATGAACGCACCGAATCTGTTTCCGTTCGACGTTCTCGCGCCGATTCGCCGAGTGCGGGACGCCATCGGCTCCCGACCGACCTATGTCACGGTTGACGTTGACGTGCTCGACCCCGGCGTGATGCCGGACGTCCAGACCCCGCAGCCCGGCGGCTGCTCCTACGCTGACCTGGCGCGGTCCCTTGCCGGACTCGACGGGCTGAACCTGGTCGGCGCGGACCTGGTCGAAGTCTGTCCGCGGACTATCCAGCCGTCGGCCGGTGCATGCGTGGCGGCCGAGCTGGCGCGTGAGCTGGTCCTGCTGCTTGCCGGCGCCGGTCCGCAGAAAGCAGCGTCCTTATGACCTTCGCAAGTCCAACCAAGGAGGTAACCAACCATGTGTTGTCGTGCGTGCTCTGGCTACGACCTGTGTCTGGCCAAGGGCAAGCTGTCCGACGACTGCTGTCCGCAGTGTCGCTACTTCGATTCGTGTATGGAACAGCCCCAGGAGGAAGAGGAGAAACCGCGTAGCCCGGTTCGCACCAAGAGAAAGTAGTCACGTAGTCCGAACCGAACCGGCCGCGGTCTAGGGCCTTACCAGAGCCGCCCGCGCCAGCGCGGTGCCGCGCGGCGTTGTCACCACCAGCAAGTATAACCCGCTGGCCCGGTCGCCGGGACGCCAGACCGCGCGCCGCAGCGCACTCTCAACACGCAACTCAGCAACCGGACGCCCGTCCAGCGTGCGCACTTCCACGCGGGAAGCATCGTCGGGCAGGCTGTCAATAACCAGGCCCTGGTGCACGCCGAGGATGCAGGGATTGGGATAGACTCTCATCCGCTCGGCGCTGCTGCCCGAGGGCGCGGCATAGTCCAGAACCGATAGCCCGCGCTGTGTTCCAACCAGAACACGGCCCAGTCGGTCGGAAACGGCCAGCCCGGTGTAGAAGTTTGACAGCCCCTGCGGATTGGGAATCAACCCTGAGTTCTGAGGTTTGTAGGTCTGCCATGAATTGGCAACCTGGTCAAACACCGAAAGCCCACCATCGCACAGCAGCCAGACCCGGTCTGACGCATCTACCCGAACCCGGTACACGTTGTTGGAGGCGAGCGCGTTGCCTGTGTTGACCGTGGTGAAGCTGCGCAGCTCCTTGCCATCCCAGACTGCGGCTCCCTGCGGGGTCCCGACCCAGATATTGCCCTGGCCGTCCACCGCAACCGACCGTACCTCACGCGAGGGCAGACCCTGGGCGATGACCGTGTCACGGTCGTCCCGCCGGTCGTGCAGCGTGCCCGCGTAGTCAATCATCACCAGCCCGACCGTCAGCCCGAGCCAGACCCGGTCTTGGCCGTCGAATGCGAACTCGTACAGCCCGCCTGGCGGCGGCGCCAGACCCGAGACGTCGAAGACGGTCTGGTCTCCGGCAGCGTCAACCGCCACGACCACCCCGCCGCCGTTGAACACCCACTTCGTATCGTACCGGTCAATCCCGAAGGCGTCGATTATGTTCCAGGATGAGTTCGCGCCCCACTGAACCGTCTGCCACGAGCCGGCCGCCTCGTCGCGCATACTCAGCCCGCCGTTGCCGGCAAAATGGGCAAACCAGGGCCGTCCCCGCGAGTCAACCCGGACCTGCTTCGGAATCGGCAGCACGCTCCAGAAAACGTCAATCGTGCCGTCGGTCCTGACCCGGGATATCGCCCCGCCGTCGTGACACAGGTACGCCTCGCCCGACCCGACCAGCTCGCAGTCGGATATCAGGTCCGAGGCAATGCAGTCGTTCCAGTATCCGGTCCAGCCCTGACCCGAGGCGGCGTAGCGCAGGCCCGAGCCGGCCTGCTCTGAACCGCCACCACCGACCCACACAACCGTTCCCACAAACACCGCCCGCACGTCCTCGGCCAGCACAACCGAGAACCGACCCGAGTCCGGCGCATCGGCCTGATACAGGCCGACTTTGGTGGCAAGGTATACACTCGAGCCCGAGGTCTTCAGGTCAAACACCTCCGTCGGCTCCCCGAGCAGCAACGCGACCCGGAAAACGGTATCCTCCAGTCGAGCCACCCCGCGCTCGGTCGCAACAAGCAGGGTGTCGTGCCAGAAGGCGATGGAGCGCACCGAATCACCCAGTGGCTGCCGATAGGCATGCCACTCTCTGAATCCGCGGTCAACCGAAGCCACGCCACGATTTGTCCCCACCCAGTAGCGGTCGTGCACCGCGATTGAAAGCACCTGGTCGCTCAGCAACTCAGGCACGCGGGCGACCGTGAACCAGCCAAGGCCGTCGTCCTCGAAATCGAGAAGCGTGGAACGTGTGTCGATGACGTACAAACCCTGGTCGGTCCCCACCAAGAGTCGCGCTCCATCCCAGGTCAGCGCCCTGATGTCGTGCGGCGCCCATTCGCGTGGCCGGTAAGACCGGGCCCTAGACGAGCCTCTCTCAATCACCGCCAAACCACCACCGGTTCCCACCCACAGATTCCCCGAGTCGTCCAATGCAATGCAGAGACACCGGTTGGCCGGCAGGCTGTCGGTGTTGACGAACGTCCGTCTTCGGACCGGTGGTGGGCCGGCATCAAGCAGCACGACTCCGCCGTTCGTCGCCAGCCAAAGTGATGAGTCACTACCGGTAATGCTGTTGACTAGGTTGGTATTGGTATACGACCGCCAGCCGGTCAGGGAGCCGGCCACAACAAGGAAACTGACGAGCGTGCTAATCACTTCGGCCTACCCCGATATTAACACCAATCCGCGCCCGGTCAATGGTCACCCCAATCCCGAAGCTGACTGCCACGAAGTACACGAAGCCCGAGCAGAAGGCCGGGCGTCCGAAGTGCACCTAATCCCTTCGTGCCTTCCGTGCTTTTCGTGGCCCAGCGAATGGTTCCGGGCGTCAGTAGGCCCCCCTCGCCCCGAGCACAGCCCTCACCGTGCGTAAAAGAATCGAGAAGTCCATCCACAGCGACCAGTTCCTGATGTAGTACTCGTCAAGCAGCGTCCGTTCGGCGAACGGCAGGGCTGCCCGGCCGGAAACCTGCCACAGGCCGGTCATGCCCGGTCGCACCCTTACAATCCGGTCAAGGTAGTCGCCGACCCTGCCTGTTTCGCTCGGCAGGTATGGCCGTGGGCCGACCAAGGCCATTTCGCCGCGCACGACGTTCAGCAGTTGCGGTAGTTCGTCCAGACTGTAGCGCCGCAGGAACCGTCCCACCGGGGTGACGCGAGGGTCGTTGGTAATCCGGCCATACCGCTCCCATTCCTCGCGCACGTCCGGACTCTCTTTGAGTAGCACATCTAGTCTCGCTTCGGCGTCGGCGTACATCGTGCGGAACTTCAGGCAGTCGAACAACCGACGGTGACGTCCGATGCGCGGCTGTCGAAACAGAACCGGCCCGGCCGACGATGCCCGCACAAGAACAGCCAGCACGCCGAGCAGCGGGGCAAAGAGCACCAGCAGCACAACCCCGGCTGCGAGTTCGAACGCACGCTTGACCAGCGTATTGAAAGGCCGGAGCAGATTGTATCGGTACTTCATCACGACCAGACTGCCGATCTGCTCGACCTCCGCGGCTGAGCTCTGAAGCAGAGCGGTGTTGGGCACGACCATCAGGCTCGCGAACCTCTGCTCGGCAAAGCGGAAGATGGCCCCGAGTTCCTCAGGCGTGAACGCATCCGACAGGACAACAACGGTCGCGCCCTGGTGTCTGGTGCTCCGCTCCAGCATGCTCCGGACCGGCTCATCCGCGCCGGCCCGGCTCACCAGCTCCACCACTTCGTACCCCAGAGACCGGTGGGCCGCGATTTCCCGCCGCAGAAGGCCGGCGGCCGCAGCCGAGCCGACCACCACCAGTGGCTGAGACCTGAGCCCGACCGCCACGACCAGGCGCTTGAGCACGGCTCGCACCAGAGGCACGAACAACACGCCCACCACGAGCGCCAGCAGCACCACCACACGGGAGACAATCCATATCCGCACCATGAACAGGAGTATCGTCACCACCGCGGTCGAAATGAACATCCCTCGGAAGTAACGTCGCGTCTCCTCCCACCCGGCCAGCCGCCTCGTGTACAGCCCTTCGTAAGCGAAGACAAACGGGTATATCGCCAGCAGGTACGCCTTCTCCGAGAGCATGTCCAAGGGCAGCAGGTCAGGCCCGTACGGGAGTCCGCCGTGGAAAACAAGGTTGCGGACAAAGTAGGCAATGATGTAGCTCAGACCGACCGCAAACACGTCCCCGACCACCAGCACCAGCAGGACCAGCACGGCACGCAACCGGTACATCAACTGCCACCCCGGCTGCGCCAGGAGTATTCGAACTCACCCAGCCCGACCAGCCCTGCCGCCTCCTCCAGGCCAAGGTAGCAAGCAAAGCCCAGAGTCAGCAAGGCCTGTTCGACTGCCGGCCGGCCCTGACTCAGGAACTGACGCAGCGCGCGCAGGCGCTGGAACTCGGTGAATCGCCGAAACCGCTG
The DNA here is from genome assembly GCA_964592755.1 of uncultured bacterium. Lineage (GTDB taxonomy): Bacteria > Hydrothermota > Tepidihabitantia > Tepidihabitantales > Tepidihabitantaceae > CAZQFS01. The sequence continues at coordinate 10,052 of CAZQFS010000020.1, forward strand.
CCGCACCCCGCCGTAGAAATGCCGCACCCGAACGCGCGGCTCAATCAGCACCTGCCAGCCGGCCTGCCCCAGCCGGCGACAGATGTCAAGGTCCTCGGCGAACATGAAGTACCGCTCGTCAAAGCCTCTGACCGAGGCCAGCGCCTCGCGCCGGAACAGAACGCACGTACCGATTGCCGCCTCGACCGGGACCGGGCACGGCGAGTCCTCGATTCCCGCGTATTGGAACTCTCGCGCTCGGGTGAAACCGGGCAAGAGCCGGGCCAGCGGCGAGCGACGTCCGGCCAGCACATACCCAAGTCTCGGCAGCCGCCGGGCCGACGCCTGAGGCCTTCCGTCTGGGTAGACCAGTTGCGGCGAGACCGCACCGCAACCCGGCGTCGCATCCATCAGGCGGACAAGCGCGCTCATACTCCCGACGGGAAACTCAAGGTCGGGATTCGCCACTGCCACGTACCGGCCGCGCGCCAGGCCGAATCCGCGATTGGCAGCCGGGCCGTAACCCAGGTTCCGCGACAAGGCGAGCAGTCGGCAGCGATGCCGGGCACACAGCGCCCGGACATAGTCCCGGTCCGAGGAGGCGTTGTCCACCACGACCACCTCGACGGCCAGCTCAGTCTCGGCCGTGGCCAGCGAAGACAAGGCGCGGTCCAGAAACCGCGCCGAGTTGAAGTTGACGAAGACAACCGATAGTTCAGGGACATCGCCCACGGTCGGGGTTCGTTTCCCTCCTGCCTCGCACTATCGGCTCGCCAGCCGCTGCCGCAGGGTTCGATCGGAGCCCAGGATGTCAATAACCAAAGACGGCCGGCCCAGGACGTGGCTGGCACAGCCGAAGCAGGGGTCATAGGCCCGGAAGAACATCTCGACCGTATTCAGCAGACCATCGTCGGCCTGGCCCTTGTGAATCAACTCCTTGGCCGCCTCCCGGACCGACATGCAGATTGGGCCTTTGTTGTTGGTGGTCGCCACAATCAGATTGACCTTGCTCACCAGCCGGTCCTCGGTCAGCTCATAGTCATGGAAAAGGGTTCCGCGTGCCGCCTCGACCACGCCGACGCCCCGGGGCTGCATGTTGAAGTTCATGTTTCTGATGTCCCTGCCCGTGATGGTTGGGTCGGTGGAGAGCTCGAGGGCACGCTCTGAGGCATAGAGGAGTTCGATTAACCGTGCCCAGTGGAACGCGAGCGTCGAGTTGACGGGCTTGGTCTTGAACGTACCGAACATCTTGGCATAGGCCGCGTCAGCCTTGGGCGTGGCCATCCCTTCGGCGGCATTCAGCCGGCCCAGGGGCCCGACCCGGTACAGTCCGGAATCAGGACCATCCTGCAGTCCTTTGTACCCGACCCGCCTGAGATAGGCGACCTTGACGTAGCTCCAGTCAAGAACATGCTCGGCGATGTGGTCCAGGTAGTCAACTGCCGCAAAACGAGAGAACTCCCGGCCCTGCTGGTCCGTAACCCGGACCTGCCCATCGTAGAAACTGACCAGATTCCTCTCATCCACCATGCCCATGTTGTAGAGGCTGAGCCCGAGTTTGGGGTTGGTAACGAGCTTCATGTAGGCTTGGTTCTTGAGCACGATGTCTTCGAAGAGCACAAGCGAGAACTCGGCAAAGGCGACGCAGGACCGGGCCATCTGCTCAATCTCAGCACGCCCTTCTTCGTTGAGGTACTTGGTCTGGCCGCCCGGAATACCCGAGACCGGATGCGTAGGCTTGCCGCCGAGGATTTCTGTTATCCGCTGGCCGTAGGCGCGATGCTTGATGACGTCCCGTGCTACATCCGAACCAACCTTCTCGATTACACCCAGGATGTTGCGCTTGGCCCTGGGTGCATCCGGCCCGACCACGAAGTCCGGCCCGCCCAGGAAGTAGAAATGGAGAATGTGGTCGTAGATGATGTAGCCGCAGTAGATGAGCTCGCGCAGCTTCCTGGCCGTGCTGGTCGGCTCAACTCCGAACGCCGCATCGAGTGCCTTGACCGATGCGTAGTGGTGCGCGACCGGGCAGACTCCGCAGATTCGACTGGTGAGCTGAGGCATGTCCTCGGCCTTGCGACCAACGCAGAACTGCTCGAAACCGCGGAGTTCTGGGACCTGAAGGTACGCTTCCTGAACCTCACCCGACTCATCCAGGAAGATCTCAATCTTCCCGTGGCCCTCAAGCCGCGTGATGGGGTCAATCGTGATCCTACGTGCCATGCTGCCTCCGCCGGTTGAGCGTGGCACTGGCCAGCCCGTACATATAGAATGTCCCGACCGGGTCCTTGACCTTGGCCAGAAGCTGCTCGGTCTGAACCCGCGTCAATTCCCTTTCATCGTCGAGACGGAGAATCGAGGCGAGGGCCGAAATCATCTTACCGCCCTGGTCCTGGACTTCAGGTGTCGGACCCATACAGCCGGTGCAGGGCCAGTTGCCGTTGATGCAGCGCTGGCCACAGCCGGCTCGGGTGACCGGGCCGAGACAGACCATCCCCTGCTCAAGAAAGCAGACCGTGGGGTCGGCCGCGACTTCATACGACCTCTTGATGTCCGGCATCCTCTTGGCCGCGTGCTTGTTCCGGTCACACTCATCGCAGAGCGCCTTGGTCGGCGCGAGGACCGTCCCCCGAGGCGGCAGGAGACCGGCGAAGACGGCATCCACCGCCTCCAGAATGCGGGCCACAGGCGGCGGGCAGCCGGGCAGGTAGTAGTCAACTTCGACAATCCGGTCAAGCGGCGAGACCTGGTCAAAGAACTCAGGTAGCGTGAGCTCGACCTCGTTGACCCGAGAGCTGACCCGCGGAATGGTAGAGCCCGGGTTGACCACCGACGGTTCCTCTGTGTAGACATTAGTGAGTATCTGCTCGCGAGTGTGGAGATTGGCCAGGCCGGGAATGCAGCCGTGATGGGCGCAGGACCCGAAGGCAACAAGAAGTTTCGCCTTCCGACGCAGTAACTCGGCCAGTTCGAGCTGCTCCGAGCTGCGTACCGAGCCGTTGAAGAAGCAGACATCCATGAACCGGTCCGGCATTGCGCGGACATCGGCGTACTTCGTGTCCATGGCCACCGGCCAGAGCACGATATCTGCCTTGTCCACGATGTCAAGGAGCTTCTCGTTGGTATCGAGGACGGCTATTTCGCAGCCTCCGCACGAGGCTGCCCAGTAGAAACCGAACTTCAGCTTAGCGGACAACACGGGCCTCCAGGGCGAGGGGTCTGGTCCAAAATGGGAATAGCGGGGGCTGGATTCGAACCAGCGACCTTGAGGTTATGAGCCTCACGAGCTTCCAGGCTGCTCCACCCCGCAGTACGCTCTATTTAACCAGAAGCCGGGCAAATGTCAAGCAGAAGCGGCCGGTGCAGTCGTCCTTGATGCCGGAACATTCGGTCGTATAATAGCGCGTGCCTGACCTTCAGCCGCCGGCAGGCGAGAAACGCCCGGCGCCACGCTGGCCGTCGGTTGCCGCCGGCATCGTCGTGCTTGCCGCGCTGGTCGCGGCTGCGATCGTGGTTGTACGAAGTGCAAGAAACGTACGGCCGGGCCCGGCCCCGGTTTCTCTGCTGCCACCACGACCCGATACCGAAGGGCTGAAGCTGAGACACAACCTGAGGAACCGACTGGAAACCCAGACCCGCCGGCTGTCAAAGTACCGGCCCCTGGCTGCCCGGTCAGGCCCGAAACTGGACTCGCTGGCCGTCGAGTGCGAAACCATACTCGGCCAACTGCGGCGGCGGTTCAGCCGATTCGACTCCCTGTCCGGGTACCGTCCGAAACGGGCTCTGTACGACAGCATCATGCTTGATTACGAGGTGCTGCGCGCCAGAATCAGAGCACTGGCCCGTGGTCTGAGTTCAGATGGCCCGGACCACGACTCCCTCAACGCCGAGCTGCGGCGGTTGCTGAGCGAATAGGCAGGCTCGCCTTTGGTCTGGCGCGTCGAGGTCGAGAAAACGGGCTCTGACCCCGAGGCCTGTGCCTTGCGGTCAGGCATCCACGACCTCGGTATCAGGACTGAGGTGGAGTGCCGAGTCATCCGGCTGTACTACCTGGAAGGCGAACTGGAGCGGCCGGTTGTGGAACGAGTCGCTGCCGAGCTGCTCTGCGACCCGGTCTCCGAGTGCTTCCGGGTACGCGAGTCTGCGGTCGGCACCAGAGGCGTGGAAATCCTCTACCACCCGGGCGTAATGGACCCGAGCGTCGAGAGCATCATCCGGGCGGTTGAGGACATGGGGTTGTGCCGGTGTCGAGTGCGGACCGGCCGGGCCTACGAACTGACGGTGGCTGGAAACGGTGCCAAGCTGGCCACCGGCGAGCTGAACCTCATCACCAGAGGCCTGCTCATGAACCAGGTTGTCGAACATGTTGCCCGACCTGGCGAGCCGGTGTTTGCCCGGGCCAACGCCTGCCGCTACCGCCGCCAGGAGGTACGTCTGCTGGAGCTGACGCCGACGGAGCTGGAGACCCTGTCGCGTCAGGGGCTTCTGGCTCTGAGCCGCGCTGAGATGGTTGCGTTGCAGCGCTACTATCGCCGGCTGGGGCGGAACCCGACCGACGTCGAACTGGAGACCTTTGCCCAGACATGGTCTGAACACTGTCAGCACAAGACATTTCGAGGCGACGTGGTGATGGGAGAACGACGGATTCGTAATCTGCTGAAGTCAACCGTGATGCGCTGTACAAGGGAACTGGCCCGGCCGTGGTGTCTTTCGGTGTTCCATGACAACTCAGGCGTGGTCGAGTTCGACAAGCACTGGGGTATAAGCTTCAAGGTCGAAACCCACAACCATCCGTCGGCCCTGGAGCCGTATGGCGGCGCAGCCACCGGCATCGGTGGCGTCATCCGCGACTGTCTGGGCACCGGCCTGGGCGCGAAGCCGATACTATGTACCGATGTCTTCTGCTTTGCGCCGGTTGACACCCGAGCCGAGGACGTGCCTCGCGGCGTGCTGCACCCCCGGCGCGTCATGAAGGGCGTAGTCGCGGGCGTGCGTGACTATGGTAACCGCATGGGCATCCCGACCGCAAACGGCGCAGTCTACTTCGACTCCGGCTTTCTTGGCAATCCACTTGTATTCTGTGGTACGGTGGGACTGATACCCCGAAACCGACTGAAAAAACGGGTGCGTGCCGGCCAGTTGGTGGTACTGCTGGGCGGCCGCACCGGCCGGGACGGGATTCACGGCGTCACCTTTGCCTCACTCGAACTGAGCCACGTACCAACTCAGGTATCGGGTGGCGCAGTGCAGATTGGCAACCCGATTGAAGAGAAGAAAGTCCTCGACCTGGTCCTGGCGGCGCGCGACCGCAACCTGTTCGAGGCAATCACCGATTGCGGTGGCGGCGGACTGTCAAGTGCCATCGGCGAACTGGCCCGGACCGCAGGGGCCGAGGTCCAGCTCGACCGAGTGCCGCTCAAGTACTCCGGCCTTTCCCCGGCCGAAATCTGGATTTCTGAGGCCCAGGAGCGCATGGTCGTCTTTGCCCAGCCGGCGCAGGCAAGAAAGCTGCTTGCCCTTGCCCGAGAGCACGATGTTCTGGCCACGGTAATCGGCCGGGTCACTTCTGACAGACATCTAAGGCTCAGGTTCCGCAAGCACGTTGTCGCTGAAATCGAAATGGGGTTTCTCCATCGCGGCTGGAAAGGCGTCAGGAAGACCGCGCACTGGCAGCGCCCCGAAACCGCAGACCCGACCGTTCCGGTCCGCCAGGACCTTACCGAACTGGTCATCAAGCTGCTCCAGACTCCGAACATCGCGAGCAAGGAATGGGTCACGCGCCAATACGACCACGAAGTCCAGGCCGGCAGCGCCCTCAAGCCATTCTGCGGCGTGAACAACGCTGGCCCCACCGATGCCTGCGTGGTCATGCCCCTGCCCGATTCCTACCGCGCATGCGTGGTCGCGTGCGGACTCAAACCTCGATACGGCCTGATTGACCCTTACTGGATGGCCGCCTCGGCAATCGACGAAGCCCTCCGCAACTCAGTGGCGGTCGGTGCAGACATCGAACGCATCGCCCTCCTCGACAACTTCTCCTGGGCCAGCCCGGACCGACCCGACCAGCTTGCCGGACTCGTCCGCGCGGCCGAAGCCTGCTACGACATGGGCACGAGATTCCGTGTCCCCTTCATCTCGGGCAAAGACTCCCTCTACAACGAATTCCGCCCTGAATCCGGCGACCCCCTCCCCATCCCGCCCACCCTCCTCATCTCCGCGCTCGGCATAATCGACGACTGCCGCAACACCGTCACCAGCGACTTTAAACAGCCCGGCTCGCTCATCTACCTTGTCGGCGACACTCTCCCTGAACTCGGTGGCAGCGAGTACTTCCGCATCAACCAGGGACTCGGCCGCGAAGTCCCCAAAGTCGAACCCGGCCCGGCCCGTCGTGCCATGGCCGCGGTCGGCCGGGCGATAGGCTGCGGACTTGTCCTTTCCTGTCACGACCTGTCAGAAGGCGGACTCGGCGTCGCACTGGCTGAGATGGGCTTCGGCGGCGGGTACGGTGCCCAGGTCTTCCTGCGCCGCGTGCCCGGAGCAGAGCGGTTCCGGCGTGACGACTACCTCCTCTTCAGCGAGTCGAATTCGCGCTTCCTCTGCGAGGTTCCACCTGACCGACGGACCGAGTTCGAACGACTCCTGGGTCGCGTCCGCCACTCAGCCATCGGTCGCGTTGTTCCAGAAAGAACCATGACCGTCACCGGGCTGAACCGCGTGCAGGTCGTGACCCTTGACCTGACCGAGGCTGAACTGGCCTGGCGCCGTGCCTTGACGCGCCGGCTCTAGCCGCGCGGGTGAAATGTCCTGTAGACCTCGCGCAGGTACGTGCGGTCTACGTGGGTGTAGATTTGAGTGGTCGCGATGCTCGAATGGCCCAGCAGTTCCTGAACCGAACGCAAGTCAGCCCCGCCCTCAAGCAGGTGAGTCGCAAATGAATGACGCAGAGTGTGAGGCGTGATGCGGCGACGAAGTCCGGCCAGGGCAACGCACTGCCGGAGTATCTTCAGAAACCCCATCCGGGAGAGCGGTCGGCCGTGGTGGTTCAGGAACAGACTCGCGTGCCGGTTCCTGCCCAGGTAGTGGGGCCGAGAGACCGTAAGATAGTCTCGCACCGCGGCTACCGCGTAATGCCCGACCGGCACAATCCGCTCTTTGCTCCGCTTGCCCATGACCCTGACGCTGCGGTCCGAAAGCGATAGGTCAGCAAGCTCGAGGCCAAGTAGTTCGGCAACCCGCAGACCGCAGCCGTAGAGCACCTCGAGCATCGCCCGCGCACGCAGGGCCCAGAACCGGTCCGGTGCGGCCGCGGCTGCCTGAATCAGTTGCGCGACCTCGTCCTGAGTCAGAACCTGAGGAAGCCGACATCGGGCTCGGGGCAGCTCAAGCATGTCGGCCGGATTCCTACCGAGCCTAAGCTCCACGCTCAGGAACCTGAAGAAAAGCCGCAGAGAGATGACCTTGCGTGCAACCGTTGTCGAGGCCAGGCCGAGCGAGGAAAGCTGCTGCACATAGGCGTGGACGGTCTGGCGGCTGACTTGGCCGGGCTGAAGCGCAGCCTGCGGCACCGATTCGAGGAACTGCCTGACGTCGGTGCGGTACGCTTCCGTTGACTTCCTGACTACGCCCCGCTCCACGAGCAGATACGAATCGAACCGGTCGAGCAGCGCCTGAACCTCAGGCGTTGAACTGGGCCCGCTCGATCGTCGTGTCGCGCGCCTGAACCGGGTCGGTGTCGGGGTGGTCTTCATTGTAGTGCAGACCTCTTGACTCCTTTCTGCGACAGCAGCACTCAACCACAAGCCGGGCCACGAGCAGCAGATTACGAAACTCCACTGCCGGGGCAGAGAGCCTCGCGAGGACGGTTCTGGCTCTCTTCTCCAAGTCGGCCAGCTCGGCCCGCGCCCTTGCCAGCCCGGAATCGGTACGCACGATTCCGGCATACTGCCACATCAGCTCCTGAACCTCCCTCAACCAGTCGGCCACGGCCGTACGGTCGCCACCGCCGGCTGACATACCCTCAGCCAGCAGGTCTGACCTCGCCGCATGGCTCCAGTCCTCAGCCGCCGCCCCGCCAGACTCAAGCTCCTGACAACGCACCGCCGCGCGGTCAGCCATAACCAGTGCCTCAAGCAGCGAGTTGGACGCAAGACGGTTGGCCCCGTGCAGACCCGAACAGGCGCACTCGCCCGCGGCGAACAGCCCAGGGATAGAAGTCTCAGCCCAGATATTCGTCTGGAGCCCGCCGCAGACATAGTGAGCCGCAGGTACAACCGGCAGTGGCTCTCGGGTCATGTCAATGCCCAGTTCCCGACACGTCCGGTAGATGTTCGGAAACCGACCCCGAATCCTGTCCGGGTCGAGGTGGGTCGCGTCAAGCAGAACGTACTCATCCCCGCGGCGATGCATCTCCCGGGCAATCGCTCTGGCCACCACATCGCGCGGAGCCAGTTCGGCGTCAGGATGATAGTCAGGCATGAACGCCCGGCCGTCCCGGGTGCGCAGGACCGCACCCTCTCCCCGCACCGCCTCGGAAATGAGAAAGGCGCGGTCACCAGGTTTGGCCCCGAACAGCGCTGTGGGGTGGAACTGGATGAACTCCATGTTGGCGACCCGCGCCCCGGCCCGGAAGCCCATCGCGATGCCGTCACCCGTGGCAATCGTCGGATTGGTTGTGTACCGGTACGCCTGTCCGATGCCGCCAGTGGCAAGCATGGTCACCCGAGCCCGAATAACCGCCGGTGTCTGACGCTCACAGTCCAGTACCGTCGCCCCCTGGCAGTGGCCAACCTGGTCGAGCACCAAGTCCACGGCCAGATGCTGTTCGATAACCCTGACCCGCGGGTGGGCACGCACCGCGGCGAGCAGGCCCCGCTCCACCTCCAGGCCGGTGAAGTCACGGGCGTGAACGATACGGCGCCGGCGATGACCGCCTTCCTGACCCAGGTCGAAATGAAGCCGCCCCATGGCATCGTGGTAAGTGGTAAACCCGACCCCAAGTCCGGCCAGCTCGCGCACGAGAGCCGGTCCAGACTGAGTGACGATTTGCGCCACGTCTTCGTGGGCGATTCCGGCCCCGGCACGCAGCGTATCCTCGCAGTGCAGCCGGGCAGTGTCATCGTCGTCCACCGCCGCAGCAATGCCTCCCTGCGCGTAGTTGGTGTTCGACTCGGTGTCCTCTTTCTTGGTAACAATGATCACCGAACCATACCGGCTCGCGCGATAGGAAAACCAGAGCCCGGCGATACCGGAACCGATAACCAGATAGTCAGCCGTGAAGTCAGACGTGCTGCGACTCTCGGCCCGGTCTAGAAACGGAAGCACACCTTGATGCCCGGTTCAATCTCACCGGGCTCGAACCCGACCCGGACACGCTGGCCCGGCTCCCGGCAGAAAAACGCGCAGTCAACAAGACTCGCAAGCCGGTTCAGCACCAGCGCACCGGTCACGAACTGGGCGCGAAGCAGGGCCGTGCGCCCGGACTTGCGCGTCCGCCAGTAGTCATACCGGGCCGAATCGCCTGACCAGTCCCAGGCCGAGACTCCGAAGTAACCGTGGCTCTCGTAGTAGCGATGCTGGGCGTCAGGGTCATTGGGGTAGAGGTCACGTGCCTCGCGCCGTACGTCCTCGTTGTACTGCTCGGCGTTGTCATAGCGCTCCAGCGCCTTGTAGTAACCCTGAGTGCGAATCTTCAGGTCCGCCCCTGCCTCGCTGGCGGCGAGTAACCGGGCGTCCTGCTCGCGTGCGTTGCCGTACCACGAGAACCCGGCCAGAAGTGCCCAGAGCGAACCGTCCAGCCACAACAGACCTTCGCCCCGCTTCCTGGTTCCGAGCAGCATCTGCCCGGAACCGGGCAGGACAACCGAGGTGAGTATCGCCGTACCTCGACGCGAAGCACGACCCGGCTCAGGAGAATCAGGGCTCGGCAGCCCGCACAATGCGACCCCCAGCAGCAGCAAGAGATGCAGCATGCTCTACTCCACAACCACCTTGACGCTGCGTGCAGGACCCGACCCCGGACGCACGAAGTAGATGCCGCTCGACAAGCACCGGATGTCATTCGGTCCGGGCAGCAGGGTCACCACCTTGCGGCCGGAGGGGTCCAGAAGGACGAACTCAACATGACCGGCAGGCAGACTGAGCACGCGGCGGGCAAACAGGGGAACCACGATTGTATGCGACGTCTGAGGCTGCCGACTCTGCTCGCGCACGCCGACCAGCTCCCAGTCGGTCACCTTAGCCACAATGTCCCAGCCTTGATGCCGGCGGTTGTCGGTCCAGGCGAATGCCACGCGCTCTTGCGAAACCGCCACACTCTGGCCCACGGTCCAATGGTGGTTCTTTGGAAAAAGGTCTGGCTGGTTGATGCGCTGGCTCCGGCCGATGCGGGCGCGGTCAGGCCCGTACCGCTGGCAGTAAACCTGAGGATTACCCGGGAAGTCACGTTCATCGTTGTACATCACGGCCAGATGTCCGTCCGAGGCCAGGGCGCAGCTCGGTGAATAGCAGTCGGCATCAAGCCGTCCGTCTGGTACGCGCTCATTGCCACCCAGACGGTTGCCGGTCGAGTCAAACCACTGGAGGTACACATCATAGTTGCCATTTCGCGTATCCTCCCAGGCCACGACAAACGAACCGTCGTTGCCAATGACGCAGCTCGGGTAGCCGTTGTAGGTGTCGGCAATCGCGTCATTCACCTTCACGTTCGACCCGACTCGAGTCCCATCCGGCCGAAACACCTGGCAGTAAATGTCTGACTCGCCGTCGCGGTAGTCCATCCAGGCAGCCACCAGCCAGCCATTACGGCTCATGCCCACGCTGCCGTAGACCGCGGTCGCGTCCGTGTCGGATACAGCGAACTCCTCGCCGACCGGATTCCCCGACGCGTCATACCGACGCAGGAAAACCTGGGTAGCCTCAAGACGCCAATCCATCCACGCGACAACCACGTTGTTCGCCGAGTCCATCGCGCAGTACGGATACCACTGAGAAACACCCAGCGCGTCGCTGTTCACCCGGAAGTTGCTTCCCAACAACTGGCCCGTGCCATCAAAGAACTGGCCGTAGATATCCCAATCCAGACGGTTGTCAGTCCAGGCCGTGACGAACCGGCCATTCCCACCCGCGACCGCGGCGTAATACTGCGCCGCACCACCCGCACCGTCGTCGTTCACTCTCAGATTAGAACCTGCCATCTGCCCGTCACGGTCAAACACTGCCCGGTAGATATCAGTCTGCCCATCCCGCTCATCCTCCCAGACCACACACGACCAGCCCCTCGTATCCATGCCGATTGACGAAACCCGCTGCAGCGAACTCGCCGTGTCATCATTCACTCGAAAGCTCGCCCCCATCGGCGTACCGTCACGATTCAGCCGCCGGCAGTACACATCATAGTCACCCGACCGGGAATCAACCCAGGCCACCCAGTAGCCGCCGTCCGGACACGCGGCAACCGACGGTATCGCCTGATTCCCGGCAGCCGTATCGCTCACCTGGAACCCGGGCCCGAGTGCGCTACCCGTCCGGTCGAACCTCCGGGCATAGACATCCTCGTCCCCTGACCGTCGGTCGGTCCAGACCACGAGAAACTCATCAAAGCAGTTCACCGCAGCATCGGCCGCCGACTGGTCACTCGAGCCGACGTCATCGTTCACCCGGAAGTTCGCTCCCACCGGTGAACCGGCCTCATCATAGACTTGGGCATAGACGTCCCACTGCCCGGTGCGCCGGTCGTCCCAGACCACGACCGCTCGGCCCGAACGGCCCACCCCAACCCGTGGTGACCACTGAATACTCTCATCAGCAGTCACCTGAACATTCGGGCCCAGACGACTCCGGTCCGGCCCGAACCGCTGCAGAAAGATGTTCCAGTCATATGGATTCCGGCCTCTGCCATCCATCCAGGCGACTACGAACCGACCAGAATCATCTCCCCCGACTGACGGCGCGTACTGATTCGCCATGCCGACAGCATCATCGTTCACCCGAAAGTTGGCGCCGAGCGGATTGCCCTCCGGAGAAAAGAACTGCGCAAAGATGTCGCCGGTGATGCCGAACCGACGGTCATCCCAGGCAACAAGCGCTGTGCCATCTGGCCCGATATGCACGTCGGAATAGCTCTGGTCCCCGGCCGCGGCCGAGTCGCTGACCCGAAAGTTATCACCCTGGCGAACACCCATCTCGTCGAGGCGCTGGCCGAACAGGTCAGAGTTGCCGATGTCGCGCCGGTCTTCCCATGAAAACAACACCCGACGGTCCAGCCCCACCCCGGGGGCCGCATCACCCTGCCAGCCCATCGTGATGTCGGTGTTCAACCGCTCATTCGCACCAAGCGGCCGTCCCAGCGAGTCGAACCGCTGATACCAGACGTCGGTGTCGCCGTCGCGGAACTCGTGCCAGGCAGCCACAAACCCACCCTGCCGGTCAGCACAAATCCTGACGTTCAGTTGTCGGCAACCGCCGGTTACGTCGTCATTGCAGACAAAGTCGTCCCTGATAACCGTGTCAATCGGCGACGAACCTGCGCCCCGGTGCTGCCTGCGTTGCTTCACCGGCAACGACCCGGCCGGCAGTGGCCGCATGTTCTCGTCCGTGCGGGAATCGAGCATCCGCTCGAAGTCAGCAGTGGTTATGGCCAGGACGGCACCGGCCGAAAACACGGCGGCAAACAGCGCACCGAGATGGTGTATCATCTTCTACCTCACAATCGCCAGTTTCGTGAACCTGACTTCAGTGCGACCGTCCACGGTCACCGTCAGCCGCACCGCATACATGCCGGGTGGAGTGCGGCGCAGGTCGAGCGTCTTCTCGTTATCGATGTTGGGTGTCGCGCTGCCCTCCAGTTCCTCGCCGACCGGGTCTCCGGCCATGTCGAGCAGCCGCACGCGTACGCGCTGCGCAACTGAGCCCAGTTGATAGCGCACCTTGGCCGAGTCGCTGGCCGGGTTGGGATAGACAAAGAGCGCCTCGACCGCCCTGTTCCGCGAACGGGGCGCAGGCCCGAGCTCAAACTCGCGCACCAGCCCGGTGTGACACGGGTCATGGTACGCACACGGCCACCTGATGCCGCCTGCCGGGCCGGGCAGGTCCCAGACGTAGAAGATGCCGGAATCAGAACCGACCGCCAGCTCAACATCGCCATCCCGGTCCAGGTCAACGGCCAGGGGCACGGCGCTGACGCTCGCGCCGGTGAGCAGCGGAAATCGGTCCAGCGCCCGGCCCGTACGGCCGTCAAACGCCAAGAGTCCGCTTCGCGGCGAGCCGATGACGACGTCAGGCGTACCGTCGCCGTCAACGTCAGCCACCACCGGAGAGGAGGCATACACGAAATAGGCGTCAAAAGTGATAATCCAGTTGCCGGCCAGTTCGGTTGTCTGATAGGTCGAGTCCTGAACAAGGGGGTAGTTCGTCACCAGTGTCGCGTGGTGATTCAGGGCAAAGAGCTCGTTCCAGGAAGCAGCGAGTACGTCAGGATAGCCGTCGCCGTTTACGTCCGCGGCCGCGGCCATTCCGGTGAACGGACTGCGGATGAACTCGCCGGACTGATGCAGCATCCTTCCATCCAGACTCACGACGAACAGACGGCAGTCATGGTCACCCGGCGCAACGACGAGAATCTCCTTTGACCCGTCGCGGTTGAAGTCACCGACCAGTGGCTGGGTAGAGGCATAGAACGGCGCACGGGAAAGCACGACTGGAAACCCGGCTGCCAGACTCGCATCAGGGTTGAACAGGAAGAGCCGTCCATCACCGCTCAAGAGCACCATCTGAGGCCGAACCGTATCGGTCACGGCCACCGCGGCACGAATCTCCGCGCCAACGTGTATCGGAAACCCGGGCACGAGGCTGCTATCGCCCTTCCAGGCGTAGAGCTTCATGTCGGTCGAGCCGACGATAATCTCCTTCTTCCCGTCGCCGTCCAGATCAACAAGGACCGGCGCGGCAACGATGCGGTCACCGGTCCTCATCCGCAGCGGCGCACCGGTCGTCGGGAACATGCGTACCAAGCCATCGTTACCCGCGACCACAACTTCCAGCTTCGCGTCGCCGGCCACGTCACCGATTGCCAGGTCCGCGCTCGCGGGACTGCCGACACCCAGCGAGCGGAGCAGGGTCCCATCCGAACGCCACACCCTCAGGTTTCCGGCCGTGTCAAGGACCGCAAGCGCGAGCGTATCTGAACCGTAAATGTCGGCTGCAAACGCAGACTTCAGCGGCGCAGCGCCCACCGTTTTTGGGAACCCCCGCTGATACAAGTCCCAGGCAACGTTGATTGACATAATGGTATCTTTGAGTCGTACGGTCGAGTCTCTCTCGCCAAGCAGAGTGACACTGATGAAGCTCTTGCCGGCATAGCCGTCGGTGTTCGGGTTCGTGCGGGCGGTGAACCGATCATTATACCCACCGACGAAGAACGGGTCGAACTTGTGCCCGTAAATCTCGTACTCAGGGTTGCGTGACTCCCAATACACGACGTCAAAATCCTGCACCCCGTCACCCTCCTCAAGATCAACCCCCTTCCGCTCGGGAAAGATGTTGACCGCATTGTAAGGCCCGTAATCGGCGATGACTCGCTCATCAACATGCCAGATAAGCAGACCAGAGCCGCCACGCGGGTACGCAGTATCGGACGGCTGAAAGAAATCATACTCGCCGAAGGCTACCGAGATTACCACACCGTCCTCGACGTCAACGTCGATGGTGTCCGGCTGACGCACATCTATCTGACGGTTCTCGACGAGGAAGTACTCGTCCTCGGTAATCGGAATCTTGACAATCGTCGGCGGCGAAGTATCACCTCGGGCGGAGTAGAGCGTGGTGTCCATCTGCGCGGCATAGACCGGAACCGAATCCCGAGGTGCATTCACCACTAGCGGCCGGATGAACCCGAGCTTCACCCGGTGATAGGCATCAAGGAATCCCGGAATCACGCCCGGCGGCGCACCCGCACCATAATCCCCCAGCCAGCCGCCGTAACCCATCAGACTCCAGGAGCCCACACCCATCGTATAACCGGTGACGTCATAGAGGTCATACGCACCAAGCAGATGGGCGAACTCGTGTACGAGCGTGCCCGCCAGACCGGTCATCCCTAGTATGTTCGTCTCGCCCTCATACATCGTGTCCTGGCGCATCATCTCCGGCAGAACCGTCCCCTGCTCGATGAGGGTACGGCCCGAATCCACAACTATGTATGGTTCGCCCAGATATGCTTCAATTGCACCGGACGGAATCTCGCCGGCCAGCAGGTCAAAAGGGCTGTCACGGCGCAGCCCGAAGTCAGCCTGTAGCCCGGAACCTGCGTGGAAAACGATGAACTCGTCGTAGTCGCCGAAGTGAATATCAGGGTCGGTCTCGTCCGCGACCTTGAACGCGTCGCGCATCAGCCGCACTAACCCCAGCTCAATCGCAAGAAACGACGTCGTGTCGCCGTAGAACTGCATCTCGCGAGGCAACTGGTAGCAGGTCTTCTCATCCTCAGGCAGCACCGTGAAATCAACGTACAGGTGGCCCAGTGACTGAGCCAGGTAGTAATTGCGCAAGCCCTCCATCTGACGCTCAAAGTAGCGCTTGAAATGCGGCGGGTCGTAGAACAACCCGGAATCCGGGACGAGGAACCCGAAGGTGTCCATCTTCCCGTTCCCGGTCGTCAGGGGGGTCGTGTCCTCGACGAACTCCACCCGCAGGCACAGCACCCGCACCGTATCATACCCGCCGGCCCGCAACTTCGCCGCACGCCACATGTCCTTCTCAGTAGGCTTGAACCGGAATCGCGCCAGTGGCGCCAGGTCTTGCTGAATGCTCGTGTAGTTGCGGACTAACCGGTTCTGCTGCTCAACGGCTCCCGGCATGTGACGCTGCCCAGGCCGGGTCAACCTCACGCGCCCGGCCACGGCCGTGCCTGCGGCCAGCGCGACCGCCAGCGCGAGCCGAAACCAGACACTTGGAGCCATGAATCCTCGAACCGTCGAGTCTTTCCTAACAAACGGAGAGAGAGGGATTTGAACCCCCGATACCCTTACGGGTATACGTGATTTCGAGTCACGCGCCATCGTCCACTCGGCCATCTCTCCACTGACATCCTTCAAATCCTCGACTCCTTCGCTTCTGGAAGAACCTGCGCATCAGGCTGACAGCCTCATCAGCCAGCACGCCCTCGGTCACGCCGAACTGATGGTTGAACCGGTTATCCTTGGCAACATCGTAACGCGAGCCGAGGCAGCCGAACTTCGGGTCCCGCGCTCCGAACACCACTCGCTCGGGCCGGGCCAAGACCAAGGCGCCGGTACACATCAGGCAAGGCTCAATCGTCACGTACACCGTCGTGCCGGACAGTCGCCAGTTGCCCAGGGCTGACGCTGCCGCACCCAGCGCAAGAACCTCGGCATGTGCGGTCGGGTCTCTGAGGCGTTCGGTCTGATTGCGCCCCCGACCGACGACCGATGAGTCTCGCACGACCACACAACCCACCGGCACCTCGCCTTCCTCACCCGCAACCTTGGCTTCTGCCAGGGCGGCGCGCATCCACCGCTCGTCAACGCGACTGCGTTCCGCTGCGGCGTGTTGTTCCTGCATGATTACTGAACTCAAACAGCGCGCCCGGCGCGACTTGAACGCGCAACCTACGGATTCGTAGTCCGGCACTCTATCCAATTGAGCTACGGGCGCGACACTGATTCAGGTCAATTCTAGAACCGGGACTGCCCAAGTCAAGCTTCTCCCCTCACTCTGCGGCCGGGCGAGTATTTGCATTTGCCCGGGACCCGCAGTAGAGTGTATCCAGCCAACATAATAAGGAGGCAACTGTGCCTAGATTATGTGAGCGACTGCTCTTCCTGCTGCTTACAACGGCAGGGGCCCATGCATGGGACTTCGCCCCTGTCCACAACTCCGGTCTTGACGGACACAGCATGTCCGCAACCGGTCTGTTCGACCTGAACGGCGACCGAATAGCTGAGTTTCTGATTCCGGGCAATGCCTGGTTGTACTGCTATGACACCGCGGCTACACCCTGCTGGACTTTCCGACCAGCCAGCAACTACTTCCCGGCGATAAGCTCCGCGCTTGCGGCTGACCTGAACAATGACGGCAGTCCTGAAGTCATCGTATCCACTCCGCTCGTTGTGTCGGTGCTTGACCCGGCCGGCGCGCCGGTCTGGCAGCGAACGCTCGCCGGTCAGGGTGCGGTACAGAACTGCATCTCCTCGGTTGCGCTGGGCGACATCAACCACGACCGCTTGCTAGAGCTTTTTGCCTACGAGGTGTACGCCAACCGGCTGCTCTGTCTGGAGCCGCGTGGCGGTGAAACCATCTGGACATATGTCCCGGACGGGAATCCGATGTTCTCGGTCGGCACACCGACCGTGGCCGACCTGAACCAAGACGGAAGACTCGAAATACTGGGGCAGGTGTCGTTCACCGGCGGTGGCGGGCAGCTCTACTGCCTCGACGACTCCGGTGCCAAACTCTGGAGTTACAACACACCGGGCTCCGGCATCGGCGGCTGGCAACTGGCATCGGCCGCGGTCGCCGATGTGACCGGGGACGACTCGCTCGAGGTCTTATCGGTAGCAAACTACTGGGGCATCTTCTGCCTCGACTGTCGGGGCAACGAGCTCTGGAGCCGCCGGATAGGCGAACACGCCGCCTCCTATCCAGCCGTCGCCGATGTAGATGGCGACGACACGCTCGACATGGTTGTCGCACTTGGCCCGAACCTGCGGTGCTTCAACGCCCGCACCGGACAGGACAAATGGTCTTTTGCTGTTGCGAGCGGCTACTACGTAGTCTCCTCCCCGGCAATCTGCGACCTGGACGGCAACGGCCTGCTGGAGACGGTCTTCGCCGAGGTGAAACAGAACAGCCCCAACGACTCGTTACGGCCCATGTGGGTGCTTGACTGCCACGGTCGTCCGCGTTGGAACGACACGGTCGGCACGACGATGGCAGACCCCACCGTGGGGGATGTGGACTCTGACGGCCGGGTTGAGTTCTGCCTGGGTCCGACCTATCGCTCGTTCAAATGGTGGCTCTATCGGGCCGACACGGTCGCGGTCGAACCTGGCCGCCTCGACTGGCCAACGCTTCAGCACGACGTCTGGCGTACCGGCTGGTATGGCTACCGGGGTCCGGCGGTGGCAGTCGAAGAACACCAGGGCCCGGTGCACGATGCGAGGTCCCCGAACGGTTTCGGTCGTGTCCCGGTCGCGCTTCGGGCGCATCCCAACCCGTTCCGTACCTCTGTCCGCCTCTCGCTGGCTCACTCGACCTCGGTGACACCCGGCAACACCCCAGTTGCCATCTACGATGCTTCCGGACGGCGGGTCCGCGTCCTTCCCCGGGTGTCAGAACAGGTCTGGAACGGCCGGGATGAACGAGGCCGTTCACTCGCTCCCGGCGCCTACTTCGCACGGACAGAGAATGCCGCCGGCCCGGCCTTGCGCCTGGTCAAGCTCCAGAAGTAGATGCGCGGCCTCCTCTCCCTGGCCATGTTGATACCGGGACTGGCTTTGGCTACCGGGACCGGCAAGATTGCCGGCCACGTCACCGACGCCCACACCGGTCAGCCCCTGCCGCGGGCTAACGTCATGCTCGCCGGGTTCGAACTCGGAGCAGCAAGTGGTACCGATGGCTTCTACGCCGTGCTGAACGTGCCGGTCGGCAGCTACTCGGTCGAGGCGTCAATGGTCGGGTATCGGACGGCGACGGTCACCGGAGTACGGGTTGAAGCTGACCGCACCACGGAGGTGGACATCAGGCTTCATCTCTCGACGATTGAAGTGCCCGGCGTCCTGGTCCGGGCCGAGAAACCCGCAGTCTCGAAGGAGATGGTTGCGGCTCGTTACACCCTGCACTCCGAGCAGATTGACCGCCTGCCGCTCGACGCCCTGACCGGAGTCATCTTTCTTTCCGCCGGTGCCGCGCGCACTGAGAGCACATTCCATGTCCGGGGAGGCCGCGCTACCGAGGTTGACTACCTCATTGACGGAGTGAGCGTCGTTGACCCGCTTTCCGGGGAGTTCGGCATCGAACCTTCGCGCGGTGTCGCCGACGAGGTCGTCTTCATGCCGGGCGGGTTCTCAGCCGAGTACGGACGGACCATGTCCGGAGTCATCAACCTCGTCACGGTCAACCCCCACCGTTCGCTCGGAGCCGGCTATCGTCTGAAATCAGAGAAGCCGATGCCCTTCTACTATGACTTCGGCTACACCGACCAGGCGGTCCACCTTCATCTGCCGGCGGACCGCAACCTGGGTACCTTCTTCAGTCTCGGCACGACGGCGATGGATGACTGGGACCCGCGCCTGTTCCAACTGCCCCACAAAGGCCGCGCCGACTATTCGCTTCATGGCAAGGCACAGTGGCAGCCGTCCGGCAGGGTCAGGGTCACCGGCTCAGCCATGCTCTTTCGCACTCAGATTGACCGTTACCACTCGAAGTGGAAGTTTCGGCTCGCCGACTACCGGTCCGACCTGCGGCACGGCGAGCTGGCCGCAGTCAAAGTCAGCTACATGCCGAACTCACTCTCCTGCTGTGCTCTGACGCTCTCTCGCTTCTCAACCGACAAGACCTTCGGCGCACGCGAACCCGGCCCGGTCTCCCTCTTCACGGACTTCCGGTTTCGGGACACGAGCGCGTATCTCCGGCCGACCATCGATGAAAACAACCCGTGGCATGTACGCTGGAACCGCTACTGGTACTTCTACACTGGAGGCAACTTCGACCAGTATCGTGCCACCCGGTCCGAGACCCGCAGTGTCTCGCTCACGGGCAGCAATCAGGTCACCGCCCATCACCAGTTCTCGTACGGGGCAGACGCGGAGCTCTACGACGTGAAGAGCGACTGGTGGCGCTGGATTCGCTCCAACAGCCCATTCCACGACACATATCACTTCCGCCCGGTCGGACTCAGGGCCTATATCCAGGACAAGGTTGAACACGAGGGGCTCTACGCCAATCTTGGCCTGCGCTACGACCAACTGAACCCGAAAGCCATCGTCCCGGACTCGTCCGGGACCCTGGGAAACAACCAAGGATCATCAGCCGATTCCGGTCATGTCCCGCGGGTCCCTGCCCAATCGCGTATCTCCCCCCGGCTCGGCGCGTCATTTCGTATCACCGAATGGCTGTTCGCCAGGGCCAACTTCGGCTACTACGTCCAGTTTCCGCTTCTCTCCCAGTTGTACGATAACACGGTCAACCCGATGTACTACCGCACCTCGTACCGCGACTCGCTCCTGGTGGTCGGGAACCCGAGCCTGAAACCCGAGCGCACCCAGTCCTACGAAATCGGTTTCCAAGGCGAACTCGCGCGCGGCTTCTCGCTTACTGCCAATCTCTGGCGCAAAGACGTATTCGACCTGGTCGGCACGCACGAAGTCCCACGCCTGCCCGAGAAGTACGTCACCTACGTCAACAACGACTATGCCCGGCTCACCGGTCTTGAGTTCATCGCTGACCTGGGAGAGGACCGGCTCGGTCTGAGGCTCTCCTACACACTCTCCTTCGCCCGCGGCACCAGCTCCTATGCCAACCAGTCCTACTACGACTTCATCTTGCGCGGTGCCACTGTACCCGCAGTCGAGTACCCGCTCGACTTCGACCAGCGCAACCGCTTCTTCCTTCAGCTCAACGCCTCGATTCCCGAAGGCGTCACATCGGTCCGTGCCATCAATGCGGTGCTCGACAGCCTGAATCTGCACCTGCTCGGGTATCTGGGCAATGGATTTCCGTACTCACCACCCGGCGGCAAGGGCGACCCGGCAACATGGAACACGCGGGTCGGGCCCTGGAGAACAAGCATTGACGCCGTCGCGAGCAAAGGATGGAACCTAGGACGACTTCGACTCGAACTCGTCGCCGAGGTGCTGAACCTCCTCGACGTGCGCGACATAATGTATGTCTATCCCGAAACCGGCCGTCCAGACGACGACGGCCAGCGCTTCTACTACTACGACTTTGAATTCGTCCGCGCCGACACCTTAACCTGTCCCCGCTGGTTCGGACAACCGGGCTATGACGCGCAGTTGGACCCGAACCACGACGGCTTTGTCAGCCCGGATGAAGCACAGTGGGTGGAGTACTGGCGCGCAGCAGAACACCACAGGGCCGTGGTTGACTGGGTCAACAACTACGGTCCTCCCCGGCGGGCACGACTGGGATTCAACCTGTCATTCTAGACCGCCCGACGCGCGGCAATTCGGGTCGTGTCCCCCAAGCTCGGTCGCCGGACTGTATGGGGCCAAGAGATCGTTACCACCCTCCTCGACGGCAACGTCGGCACTGA
>CAZQFS010000021.1:0-23977 GCA_964592755.1 uncultured bacterium
GCGGCCTTGTCTTCCTCGGTCAGCTCGCGGTCGGCCACGACGGCGCCGGCGCGGCTGATGGCTTCTTTGATAACGTCTTCCAGGAAGATGACCCTTCCTTCGCGCGTGGACATCCGGCCGCCGGGCAGCCGGATGAGCCCGAACCGAACGTGTTCGCAGGGCACGCTATGCCCGAGCAGCCTGAGCGCCGCGTTGAACTGGCGGAAGTAGAGCTCCTGCTCGTTGCCGACCACGTAGAGTATCTTCTCCGGATGCCAGGTCTCGATCCGGTACTCGGCCGTGGCGAGCTCACGCGTCGCGTACAGACTGGTGCCGTCAGACTTCTGCAAGAACAGCGGCGTATCGATGCCGGCCGCGTCGAGCGGGATGATGACCACGGTTTCGTCCGGCGCGATCTCTTCGCCGGCCCCGGCCGCACCGGTCTGCGGTTTCTCGCGCCGCGCCACACCCAGGGCAAGAGCGCGGCGGACGAGGTCGTCAAGGCGGTCGGAGTAGAAGCTCTCGCCCAGCACCGCGTCGAACTCCACGCCCAGGAGGTCGTAAATGCGATTGAATTCGGCCGTGCTCAGTTGTACGAATCGCTGCCAGACCGCCCGCGCCTGCTCGTCCCCCTGCTCCAGGCGACGGAACCAGTCGCGGGCGCCGGATTCGAGCTCCGGCTCGGTTTTCGCCTGTTCGTGGAAACGAACGTAGAGTTCGAGCAGGTGCTTGGTCGGGTGACGCGCGAGTTCTGTCTCATCGCCCCAGCGCTCAAAGGCGCAGAGCAGCTTGCCGAACTGCGTGCCCCAGTCGCCGAGGTGGTTGTCGCCGATAACCTTGTAGCCGAGAAACTGAAGAATGTTCTTCAAGGCCTGCCCGATGATGGTCGAACGAAGGTGGCCGACCGAGAACGGCTTGGCAATGTTGGGTGAGGAGTAGTCAATGACGATGGTGCGACCTGCGCCCGTGTCAGCACTGCCGTAGCGGTGGGGGTCGCGCCCGAAGTCGGCTGCGACTTCGCGTGCCACGAGGGCCGGGTCAAAGCCGAAGTTCACGTAGCCATTGAGGGCTGAAACCGCAGCAAAGGGGGTGTTGTCCAGGTCCAGCGATGCGGCCAGGCGCTCGGCCAGTTCGACCGGGCTCACGTGCTGTTCTTTGGCGATGCGGAACATCGGCACGGCCAGGTCGGCGTCGATGCCGGTCTCGACGTCACGGACTTCGGCGTGGGTCACGGCGATGCGGCTGGCAGCGAGCAATCGGACAACCGCCTCGCGGCTGCGGGAGAGGAAGTAGTCCTTCATTGTCACTCAGGGTTGCAGGACGGCGCGAGCGCGGCAGTGAAGGTCGGGAGCGAAAAGTCGTTGAAGGGCACGAAGACAAGGGCGCTCGACAGGGGGCGAGGCTTGTGGTGCTCCGGGGTTGGGTTAATCATGACCCGAGCGGCAGTTGCCGCAGCGCACTTTCTCGGCCCGGCCGAGATGATGGCTGGCGCACGGTATCGCCCGATGGCAAGGTGTATACTGCTGTTCCAGCCGGTATCCCCGGCTGATGTCAACGGTATTGACCCGGCTGCTCACGGTTCAGCGCACGAGCAGACTTCGAGCCGTGACTGCTTCGTCCGCACTGAGCCGGACAAAGAGCGGCCGGCCTGCGGGCAGACCGCGGATTTCGCGGTGGTGGACCCCGGCCGACAGGACTCCCAGGTTGGCGTACGCGAGCTGGCGGCCGAGCGGGTCATGAACACTGACCGCCACCGGGCCGGCCCGGCGCAGAGTAAGCTCGACCGGCAGATGGTCGCGGGTAATTGCCGGCACGCTCAGGCCGATTCCTGGCAGGCGTACGGTACGAAAGGGTTTTTCCTCCACGCCGATTTGCGAAAGCAGTGCCTGAGCAAAGTAAAGGTCAAGGTCGCCGCCGCGGCCGTCGGTCCAGACGACGCGGGCATAGGTCGAGTCGGTGACGATGACATGGTATTCGCCCATGAACGTCACCGGGCTTCGGAAGGTCGTGTCGGTCAGCCTGATGCTCGGCTCAATGGTCGCGCCGTAATCATCGGAATGCGTGTAGCGCACCGACCATTGGCTGTTTGACGACGTGGGCCAGGATGGAGTGTGATACCAGATGAGGTGCAGCCGACCAAAGCAGTCGGCCGTGACCCAGCCTTTGCACTGGCCGCCCGCGGTTGAGTCGGCCAGGTGCGCGACCGGGGACCAGGTTGCGCCGGCGTCGGTCGAGCGGGAGTAGAGGATGTCCCAGTTGCCGTAACGGTCGTCAACCCAGGTGATGAAGACAATCGAGTCGGTCGGCGCGGCGATTGAGGGCAGCGGCGCACGGTCGCCGTAACCTGATGTGTAGGTGCAGCCGGTGGCGACCGTGACCCACGGCGCCCAGGTCTCGCCCCGGTCGGTTGAACGGGTGCAGTGGACGCTGCCTCCGCTCCAGTAGCGATTCATCAGGTAAATGATGCCCGACGGGCTGGTGCAGATGCCGGTGATGCCGGTCCGGTCTGGGTCTGCCTCCCGGCGGGTCCAGGTGCGGCCGCCATCAGTTGACTTGGCAAAGATGATGCCTTCCTGCGACGCATCCCATTGCTGCCAGGCGTAGTAGATGTCGTTACCGTTGATGCAGCCCCAGGGTTTGTCGCACGTGCCGCTGGGGAGCCATTCTGAGACGTTGGTTGACTCGCACCAGGTCACGCCGTGGTCGGTCGAAAGGTAGTGGCGTTCCACGGTCGTCGAGAACTGGACGAGCATGTGGACATAGCCCGTGTCGTCTACCAGGATGAGCGGGTCAGAATGCCAACTCACGCCGACCGATGGGTCGTTCCACCAGGTGCTGGTCCACGTCGCGCCGCCATTAGTGGAGCGGCCGTAAGGGATGACCGGGTAGCGGCTGCGTTCGTTGCAGTTGCAGATGCAGTAGATGTAGTCGCCGTCTGCGGCGATGCACGATTCGCCTTCGTTGATAGTGTCGCCGACGTCGCAGGCGCGGACGTTCGCCGACCACGGCGGGTTGGCGAATGCCGCGCAGACGCAGAGCAGGACAAGCACGAGAGCCGGGAACTTCATGAAAGATCCTTTCTTGGTAGCCGGTAGAATGCTAAGTCCGTATTCCGTCGTGTCAAGGACGATGCCGTATCCAGCGCAAGGGGCGGCCGCGAGGCCGCCCCTGAGTGAACATAGCCGCTGCTTAGTGCTTCCTGATTGGCCCGGCAGGTCGGTCCTTTCCCTGTTCGATTGTGATGTTGATATTGGCTCTGGTCTGGCCTGGGGTGATGGTGAACAGGTCGTTCACGGTCCATTGCTCGTCGCCATCCGGGTCATAGAATCCCCAGCCGTCCACACCCGGAGTCCAGTCACCGTTGTTGTCCACGTCGTCCCATGCATCAGCCAGGACCTGACGGGGTGCCGTGATATTCACGCTGATGGAGTAGCTGCCGTTTGCCGAACTGACCTGTCCCTGGGCAATCGGGACGGCCTGGGAACCGGCGACCGTGTCGAGGTAGGCCAGCGTGTGAGTTGATGGCGGGTTGCCGCCCTGCCAGAGCGCAGTCCCGGTCACTGTGGCCGCTCCACCGCCGCCCTGCTGCTGGAGCTGGGCGTTGATGTAGGTGGTTTCGCCGACCCGGATTGTGACGTTCTGTTCCCAGTCGAGATAGCCGGTCAGGGTCAACTTTATCTGATATGATGCCGGGTCGGCCTGGAAGACCGCGGGGGTCTGTGCGCCGGTGTTCTCGCCGTTGACCCAGACGTTCGCGCCCTGGGGTGTGGAGTTGATTGAGAGCCAGCCCTTGTCGCCGCCACCACCGCCGCCGCCGGCGAGGGCGATGAACTTGGAGAGGAAGTTCTGCCAGTTCCAGGAGGCGAACTGCAGCTTGACATACTTGACCGAGTCGAACAGCTCGGCCTTGTACGGGAAGTGGATGCAGAGTCCGCCGCGCGGAATCGCGGTGACGTTGGTCTTGGTCAGGGGTACGGCGTCGTTGATGGCGGCAATCACGTCGTCGGCCGCGGTCTTAATCATGTTCCGGTTCTGCAGGTTCGGCATCTGCTTGACCTTCTTGGCGAATTCGCGCAGGTCAACAAACGCCGGATGGTCGTACTGGGTGTAATGGGTTTCGTTGAAAGCCTGCAGCACCTCGCCCCAGTCGCTACCGACCTCGGTCACGATGTTGTTGCCCAGGTCTTTGACCTTGGCCGCCAGCGCCTGGACCTTGGTCAGGTCGGTAACGGCCATGTGGCAGTCCTTCTGCTTCTCGCCCGCGGTCTGGTACACCGCGTCCACTATTTTCTTCGAGATGTCGAGCGGCGACATGTCAGGGTTCGCGACGAGCTCGGCCAGCCACTTGTCCGAACCGAGGATGGACTGCATGGGCATGGTGAACTGGCAGGCAACCATGTAGTCGGCTCGGTCTTTCAGTTCAAAGGCAACCTCGACCATCGACATCAGGCAGGCGTGGAAGACGATGACATCGAACTTGACCGTGTCGCCAAGCGCCTCGCGCATCTCGGGCATGGACATCATGTCGCCCGAGCCGTTCTGGTTGTCTTCGCAGGCACCGTACCAGCCGCCGCCGTGGTCGTCGATGATGAGCATGTACCGCTCGGCCGGGTACTGGCTGACGTACTTGCGGACAAAGTCCCTGAGCGTGGCCTTGTCCGACATGTCCTTGCCGCCCAGGTCTTCGAGCACGGTGGAGCTGATCTGGTCGGGTTGTTCGTTCAGGTGCTTCCCGATGTGGTAGACCTTGGAGTTGCCGCCTTTGCGCAGCGAACCGACCATGGCGACGATTTGCACGTCGTCGGTCGAGCCGATTTCCTCCATCTCCTGGCAGTCGCCGATGACCCACGAGCTGCCGTTCTGGAGCGTATCGAGATTGTTGTTGCCGTCCATGTAGGCAAGGATGGTCCACTTCGCTTTGGTGTCTTTCTTGCACCCGACGAAGCTTACGGCCACCGCGGCCAGGACGAGGAGTACGAGTCGGAAGGTTTTCACCAATGCCTCCTTGAGGATTCGTTGTTGTCGCGCCCGGCATCGCGTCCGAGTCGGCTGTCAGGAGAGTTCCGATAGCGACTCGGCGGGGCCAAGCCTGGCCCGATTGTAGCTCAACCAGCCCGCCGGTCAAGCATGACCGCCATGGCTTGACAATCGCTTGATTTGATTTAACCTTGCTTGGGTATGAGGGTCGAAGCCGGCGGGTGAATGGTCACTACGATTAAGGAGTAACGTGCGTATGACGAACATAACTCTTGGGAGGCACCGATGTTGCTGCTGCTAGTCGGCGTGCTGGTTGGAGCGGGTGTCTCGGGAGCGATTCTTCTTCTGGTGGGCGGACGGCGGGCCGCACGCCGCGTGCTTGAGTGGGAAGTGCGGCTGGCGCGGCTGGAGAACGAGGCCGCAGGCAGGTTTCGCGAGCCGCTCGCTTCGATTCGGCGGCGACTTGGGGTGTTCTACCTGGACGGGCTCCATTCCTCGCGCGACCGGACCCTGGTTGAAAACTTTGAAGCCGGGGTCCGATTCGCATCTGAGGCGAGGTGGGGTCAGGCTCTTGCCCGCTGGCAGGCGGCACGCGCCCGGGCTCGCGGCGCGGAGCTTGCCGCGCTGGGCCTGCTGGCAGCCGGCTGCCAGTTGCTTCTGGGGCAGGAGGCCGAAGCCCGGGCCGAGGTCGGTACGGCGATGTACGCGGCCCGAGCCGCGAACGACCGGACCGCGACCGCCGCCTGCCATCTGGTCCTCGCCCGGATGGCAATGGACAAGGGACAACTGACCGAGGCGCGGAGCAGGTACAGCGCTGCCGTCGGGCTCGCCCGCAAGCTCGACAATCCCGAAATGGGTGCGGTCGGTCTTGCGGCCCTGGCCGAGATAGCCGGCCGCGAGGGGCGAGCCGAGGCCGCGCTCGACTTCCATCGTCAGGCACTACGGGCATTTGACGTGGCCGGCGACCGGGCCGGGGCCTCGGGTGAACACGCGGCGATTGGCAACCTGCTGGCCGCACGCGGCGAGCTGGAGCACGCCAGGGCCGCCTACGAAGACAGCCTGCGCCTTGCGCGCCACATTCACGACCGTACCGGAGAGGCGGAGCGATTGCTGGCAATCGGCAGAATCCACCGGCAACAGGCGAACGAACGACGGGCGCTTGACGTGCTGGAACGGGCCCTGAGGCTGTACCGTGATGTCCGGCAGTTGCGCGGTCAGGCGAAGGCTCTCCACGAACTCGGACTGGTTCACGAGCGGCTGAAGGAGGGTGACGCGGCGCATGAGTGCTTCGAGGAATCCCTGAAGCTGGCGCGGCGGGTGGAGGACGGTGCGCTCGTGGCCGCGAACCTGCGGCGAATTGCCGAGTCGTGCCTGGCCGGACGTGCCCCGGAGCGCGCGCTCGAACTACTCGAAGAGGCTGTCAAACTGGACCGCGGTGCCGGCCGCGAGGCAGACCTCGCACAAGACCTGGCCGGCGTGGGTCGTGCGTGTGTCTGTCTGGAGCGATACGAAGAGGCGGCGAACGCTCTCAATCAGGCACTGGCCCAGGCACGCCAGCGTCAGGACCGTGGCAACGAGGCGATGCTTCAGCTCGAGCTGGCCCGCGCACTTCGTGGTATCGGCCGGACGCAGGAAGCACTGGCCTGTCTCGAGCAGAGTCAGGCCGCGGCGCGTCGCCTCGGTGACGACACGCTGCTCGCCGATGTGCTGGCCGAAACTGCCGCCGCCCGTGCCTCGACCGGTACCTGGACCGCGGCGGTCACGGCCGGGCGCGAGGCACTCGAGCTGCACCGCCGGCTCGGTGACCGGCACGCTGAGGCCAACGACCTTGTGCAACTCGGCTTGGCACTTTCTCAGGACGGGCAACTGGATGCGGCAAAGGAGATGCTCGAGGACGGGCTCAGGCTGGCCCATCAGGCGGGTGACCGGCCGGGCGAGGCACGTGCCCTGGCCGCGATCGGCGCGGTCAACCGGCGACGAGAGGACTTTGACCTGGCCCGGGAGAACTACGTCCGAGCGCTCCAGGTCTACACGAGCATTGGTGACATCGCGGGAGAGGCCGAGTGTCTGGTCGGCTTGGGCCAGATTCACGCCGACGCCGGCGAACCGGACGAGGCGCGGATGAGGCTGAACCAGGCAGTTCGACTGTACCTGAAGCTTTCCGACGGAAGACGCGCCGACGAGGTGAACGCGCTGCTCAGCCGCCTCCCACGGCCGAGCACGGGTGTGCAGTTCCTCGATTCGTGAGGTCAGGAGTTTGACTCCTGACCTCAGTTCGGTAGAATTGCGCCGCCTGAACGGGCGATTAGCTCAGTTGGTCAGAGCGCTGGTCTCACATACCAGAGGTCACTAGTTCAACTCTAGTATCGCCCACTCCCCGGCAGCAGACAAGCAGACGAGGCAGCCGGGCGGTCAGTGCTTGCGGCTCGGCTTTTTGGCCGGGACCAGGCTCTTGCGGACCTGACGGATTGCCTCACGCACGTGGTAGTCGCTGACGCCGTGCTGCCGGCCGATGTCGGCCAGCGAATTGCCGGCCTCGTACAGCTTGGCCATCGCTTCACACTCTTTCCTGGCGAGCGTGTGGTGCCAGGCCCCGGCGCGTCGGCCCGGCTTCACCTTGAGGCGGGGGACGAGCTGGCGGATACGTTCGCGTGAGCAGCCGACGGCCCGGGCGAGGTCGGCCTGGGTCATCTTGGCCACCGACTTGCCCAGCTTCTCGATTTTCTCCAGTGCGGTCAGTTCAGTCATGGTACTTCCTTTCTGATAAGACCACGGTTAATGTCACTTTCTTCGCGGAACGACGAACTTCAGGGTCTTCTCTTCCCTGCCGGCAATCCACAGTCGGGCAAAGCAGACGCCCGGGGTCAGTCCTGAGACCTGAACCTGGTGTTCGACCGGGCCGGTGCCGACAATGGTGCGGCCCGCCATGCGGCCGGAGCGGTCGTATAGCCCAAGACGGTACGCTCTTGACGTATTGACCTCCAGGCAGAGTCGGCCGGTGACCGGGTCATAGCGCAGCCCGGACGTATTGCAGCCAGTCGGTTCGGCCACTGGCGACGGCGGCGCACCGTCGAACAGAAGAAGATGCGCAGGCTCGTGGCCCTGGTCCTGGAGCCCGACCAGTACATCGGGACGTCCGTCGCCGTTCATGTCAGGCGCACCGGTGACGTCGTAGACGCGCTCACTGAACGAGTACTGCCAGAGTACGTCGCCGCTGCTGCCGGCAAAGACTCTGACCATTCCGTTTCCGTTGCCGAGGCACCCGGCAACGATTTCCGGGACGCCGTCACCGGTCACGTCGGCAAGTGTGTCAACGGCCCAGACGTCGCTCGCCAGATACCCGTTCCAGACCGTTGCTCCGTCGCGACCGGAAAGCACGGTCACCATCTGGCTCCAGGACCCGACGACAACGTCATCGGCTCCATCGCCGTTCACGTCCCGGACCGGAACCACTTCCATGACCACGCGTGCCGTGCCCAGCGGGGTCGACCAGATGACGTCGCCGGTGCTGCCTTCAAGGCAGTAGACCGCGTAGTCCCAGCCGCCGGCGACCGCGTCGTCGGTCCCCGAATTGTTCACGTCGCGGATTCGCTCCACGTCTGATACCGAGGCGGCCGCGCGGGTGCGCCAGATGGTTGCGCCGGTTACTCCGCACAGACAGAGCACTGAATCGGAGCGGCTGTTGCCGCCGGCGCCGACGAGTACGTCGGGCAACTGGTCGCCGTTCACGTCAGCAAACGGGGCCACTGACCCGACGCCGTCGTCGTACATCCGGCGCAGCCAGATTGCCTGTCCGGTTCGGCCGGAGACGAGCACGGCCGCACCAGCCGAGTCGGTTGTGGTCCCGCTCCCGCCGAGCACGTCCGGCACCGAATCGCCGTCGATGTCGCCGATGCTCCGAACCGAGTAGACCCAGCCCCAGTACTGGTACCGGCTGTAACGCCAGAGCGTGTCGCCGTCCCGCCCGCTGACCGCGATGACCGAACGGCCCGAGGTGGTGTAGCCACCGGCCGTGCCCAGCAGGACGTCGGCATGGCCATCCTCATCAAGGTCGGGCGAGAGGTCGAGGCCTTTGTTGCCCCAGGTGCCGTAGGCCGTGCGATTGACCCAGATTGTGTCGCCGGTAGCGCCGGAGCAGCAGTAGAGCTTGCGCGGGTCACTCGGGTAGGCGCCGTAATAGATGGCGGCAACCGCATCAGGCAGCATGTCGCCGTCCACATCCGGGATGGCAAGCGAGTTGTAGATGCCGTTGCTGCCCTCGAATGACCAGAGCAGCCTTCCCTGGGGTTGAGCGCACAGTTGGTCTGCCAGCAATAGGGTCAGCGCCATTGCGAGGCGGCCGGTCCGCATACTCCCCTAGCGCCGGATAACCAGCTTCCGTACCGCAAGGCCGCGGGCCTCGCTCAGGACCGCAAAATAGAGCCCGTCGGGCAGCGGACGCCGGTCCGGTCCGACCGCCAGCATTGAGAGCGTGTGGGAGCCAGCGCGCAGCCTCCCGCGGAACGGCTCGGCCCGCAGCGCTCCGACAAGGTCATAGATGCGCAGATTCAGCTCGGTCTCATAGGACAGTTCCAGCGTGACCGCGATTCTGTCCCCGGCCGGATTGGGTCCCACCTTCAGTACGGTTGACAATCTTCGTCCGGCCGGGCCTTCCCCGATAGCGCCGCCTTCCTCAAGTGAAACATCGTCAACGTAGAGGATTCCTCCGGGACTGCCGCCGGCCCTGCCGTAGCAGCGCACCAGCACGTCAGCAGTCGCGGCGATGCTGTCGCCGTTCGGGTTGTTCGGCGCCGTGGCAACGTAGGACTGGTTCGTCCAGACCGGCTCGTGCACATAGACCGCCGGGTTGGTCGAGCCAACTGCAGCGCCGGAGGCGTTGCGCCATGTGATGACCACCCGGCCCGAGACGTACTGCGTGGTGTCGGGCATGACCGGCGTCATCAGCCAGACGCCCACGGTGTAGTTGCGACCCGCGATCACCGGTACATTCTGCAGCACGCCTTTGTTGTTGCCGGTGCCGGCCTGGAGCCGGGTGATGGCCAGACAGGGCGGGGCGGCCTGGCCCTGGCCTGATTCGCGTCGTGCCGGTGCGTAATTGCGAGCTTCGACCGTCCACGCCGTCGGCGTTGAGTCGTTGTCCCACTGAGAGAAATCCGGGTTGCTCAACAGGTTGGCCGAGGCGTGGCTGCCCGGCGCAAGCAGAACCAAGGCCGCAAGCAGAGTCATACGCACGGCTTTCCGGTGGTGCCTGGCGTTCGACATGTTGCTAACCCTCGCAGGCGATCCTGGTGACCCGGATGCGGGTCAGCCCCTGACGGTGGCCCTTGCGGCGTCGGTAGTTCTCGCGCCGGGTGAACTTGAAGGTGGTGACCTTGTCGGCGCGGATGTGGTCGAGCACCGTAGCCTCCACTGTCGCGTCAGGCACGCGGGGCCGGCCGAACCTCAGCCCGGTTTCGGTGCGTACAGTCAAGACGTCGTCGAGCTTCAGGCTTGACCCGGGCTCGGCCGAAAGCAGCGGCACGGTTACCGTCTCGCCTTCGTGGACCAGGTACTGCATGCCGGCGACTCTGACAACCGCGTACATCACTCACCCCCCAGCGGTCCGGGCTGCGGCGGAGCGGGCGCAGGCTGACTCGCCGTCCGGCGGGGCATGGTCTGGGGTCGTCCGCGCTGGGCCGAGAGCAGGACCAGGCCGAGCGAAGTGACGGCGAAGGCAACTGCGAGCCCGGTCGTGACTTTGGCCATGAAGGGCGCGGCTCCGCCACCGCCGAAAATCGACTCCCCGCCGCCGAGAATGGTCGCCATGCCGCCTTTCTGAGGCTGCTGCATCAGCACGACGAGCACGAGGACGACCGACACGAGCAGATGAAAGAAGATTAGTATTCCATACACGAGACATTACTCCTTTGTGTGTCAAGATTAACCGGGCCGCAAACAAAGTCAAGCCCTGCGCACTGTTCCCGTGGTGCGGCCGGCCGCGGTCAGGCCGGGCTTGCCCGAACCAGCTCGATGAATGAGTCGACGTCGAGACTCGCGCCGCCGACCAGTGCGCCATCAATATCCGGCTGGGTCAGGAGCGCGGAAGCGTTGTCCGGCTTGACACTGCCACCGTAGAGGATGCGCACCTGCGAGGCATAGCTGTCCCCAAAGCGTTCGCCCAGCCACGCGCGGACGAATGCGTGAACCTCCTGGGCCTGCTCCGGGGTGGCGTTGCGGCCGGTGCCGATTGCCCAGACCGGTTCATAGGCCACGACCAGCGGTCCCTCCGCCGCGCCCGCGAGTGCCGCGTCAAGCTGGGCCTGGATGATCGACAGCGTGTAACCTGCCTCGCGTTCTGCGAGCGATTCGCCGCAACAAAGCACCGGCACGAGTCCGCTGCGGACCGCAGCCCTTACCTTGCGGCGGCAGGTCTCGTCGGTCTCGCCGAACAGGGCGCGGCGCTCAGAATGGCCGACCAGCACGTAGCGGCAGCCCAGGTCGGCGAGGAACCGGCCGGAGACCTCGCCGGTGTAGGCACCCGATTCCTCCCAGTGGAGGTTCTGGCCGCCCCAGTTGACGCCCGAGCCGGTCAGCTCTTGTGCCACCGCCGGCAGCGCAGTGAAAGGGGGAAACAGAACAACCTCAGGACCAGGTGCAGCGCCGAGCCGTGCCTTCAGCTCGCGGCAGAACTGCGTCGCCTCAGCGCAGGTCTTGTTCATCTTCCAGTTTCCTGCGACCAGGGGGTTTCTTGCTTCCTTCATCGTTCGGCGGTCAACATCACCGCATCTTCAGGACAACTGCTTGTCGGCCAGGGCCGCGATGCCGGGCAGGCTCTTTCCTTCGAGGAATCGAAGGCAGGCGCTGCCGCCGGTCGAGACGTGGCTAACCCGGCCCGTGAGCCCGAAGCGGGCCAGAGCGGCGACCGTATCGCCGCCGCCGACCACAGTCGTGGCCCCGCGGTCGGTGGCATCGGCCAGCGCCTGGGCAATGCCTTTCGTGCCCTGGCAGAAGGCGTCGCGTTCACACACGCCCATCGGCCCGGCCCAGACCACGGTCTGGGCCTGAGCCAGCAGGCCACAGAACTTGACGATAGTCTTCGGCCCGATGTCGAGCCCGAACGCGGTATCCGGTATCATCTCCACCGGGACAACGCGGGCGCCGGCTTCGTCATCGACCGAAGACGCGACCACCACGTCAACCGGCAGCACCAGCTTGGGCGAGTCACTCAGTTGTTTCACGGTCGGAGCCAGGTCCGGCTCGCACAACGACCGGCCGATAGAGAAACCGAGGTCGGCGATGAAACCGAAAGCGGTTCCCCCGCCGAGCAGCAACCGGTCAACCCGGGAAAGCAGGTTCTCGATTACCCCGGCTTTGTCCGAGACCTTGGCGCCACCGATAATCGCCACATAGGGCTGGGCCGGGGCCTCAGTGACCCGGCTCAGGTAGTCGATCTCCCTTTCCATCAGCATCCCGGCCGCAGGCTGCTTGAACAACCCGGCCAGGGCCGTGGTCGAGGCGTGAGCCCGGTGGGCAGTGCCGAAGGCGTCGTTGACGTAGAGCTCGGCAAGGTCGGCAAGCTGCGTGGCGAAATAGGGGTCGTTGGCGGTCTCGCCCGGATGAAACCGCAGGTTCTCAAGCAGCACCGCCGTGCCGGGCGCGGCTCGACTCACGGTAATCTTGGCCTCCGGACCGACACAGCTCGGGGCGAACGCGACCGGCTGGCCCAGCAGTCTGCTCAGGTGTCGGGCGACCGGTCGCAGGCTGTATCGGTAATCGGGCTTGCCTTTGGCCTTGCCCAGGTGAGATGCAAGCACCGCTCCCGCGCCGTTGTCCAGCAGGTACTGAATCGTCGGCAGCGCGGCCCGGATCCGCGTGTCGTCTTCAATCTCGGCCGCCTCTGACAGCGGGACGTTGAAGTCAACCCGGACAAAGACCCGCCTGTCCCGGACCGCCAGGTCGCGTACCGTCAGTTTGTTCACGGCCTACCGCCGGGCCGCAATGAAGGCGGCGAGTTCGACCAGCCGACAGGCATACCCGTACTCGTTGTCGTACCAGGCAAAAGCCTTGACCAGTGTCCCATCAACAACCGCGGTCAGCCCGGCGTCGAGAATGGCAGAATGGGGGTTGCCGACCAGGTCAACCGAGACAAGCGGAGCGGTCTGGTACTCGAGGATGCCCTTGAGCGGGCCTGCGGCCGCGGCTTTGAACGCGTCGTTCACTTCCTCGGCCGTTGTCTTCTTCTCGACCGTGCAGGCGAAGTCGACCATGGAAACGTCCGGCGTCGGCACGCGAACCGCAACGCCGTCAATCTTGCCTTTCAGTTCCGGAAAGATGACGCCGATGAGCCGGGCGGCGCCGGTCGAGGTCGGGATCATCGACATGGCCGCGGCCCGGGCCCGGCGCAGGTCTTTGTGCGGCTGGTCCAGAATCCGCTGGTCATTGGTGTAGGCGTGAATCGTCGTCATGTAGCCCTGCCGGATGCGGAAGGAGTCGTGCAGGACCTTGGCGACCGGCACGATGCAGTTGGTCGTGCAGGAAGCGTTCGACACGATATGGTCGCTGGCCGGGTCATAGGTCGTGTGGTTGACGCCCATGACCAGGGATTTTACCGGCTGCCCGCCTGCTTTGGGCGGGGCCGAGATGATGACCTTCCGCGCGCCTGCGGTCAGGTGGCGGGCGGCCTTCTCATACGCCGTGAACAGACCGGTGGATTCGATGACGATGTCCACGCCCAGCGCCTTCCAGGGCAGCTCGGCCGGGTCCTTGACCGTCAGCACCCGGGCGGGCCTGCCGCAAATCACCAGCGTGTCAGCCGTGGCGGTGACGTCGTCAAACCGGCCATGCACCGAGTCGTACTGCAGCAGGTGCGCCAGGGTCGGCGCGTCGGCGATGTCGTTGACCGCCGCTACTTCGACCTGCGGGTGGCGGGCGGCGACCCGCGCCACCAGACGTCCGATGCGGCCGAATCCGTTGATACCGATTCTAGTGGTCAAACTGCCTCCAAGGTTGGTTTGTGTCTAAGGATAATTGGACGACGCCGGCAGTCAAGTCCGGGCGGTCGGTGAACCGGGGTGATGACTAGCGCGGTGCCGGGATGTTGATGAAGACCTGCGGGCTGGAGCGGCCGAACTCCTGCAGCAATTCGGGGCTTGCACCAGATTCCTCTTCGACGAGGCGGGCGATTTCCTCAAGCATCGCTTCCGGCAGTGCCCCGTACTTGACGTTCGGTTCGTCGTTCGGCTCGGACAGGACCTCGTTGGCGTCGTTTGAGTAGCCGAGCTCAGCCAGCTTCCGGAGCAGTCGGCCACCAGTGGCGGAGTCGGCGAAGACGGTGATGACGAAGTCGGCCCGGGTCAGTCCGGGCGGGGAAGACCGGAACGGCAGGTTCACGAACAGGTCGTTGTCGTCGGGCGCGAACGTGTGCTGGCGGTCGAGTACGACCCCGAACATCGAGTCGACAAGCGCGACTACCTCTTCGACCATCTCGTCAGTCGCCGCTCCCCATTTTATGTTGAAATCATCGTTGGGCTCGGCCGTGACGTAGCTCTCGTCGTTGGTGTATCCCAGCGCCCGCAGTTGGGCAAGGAGTTCATCGCCCCGGCCCGGGTCGTCGGTGAAGACCACGACCCTTAAGTCCTCGCGGTCCGGTTGCGCCGCGGCCGAGGTTCCGTCCAGATGAACGAAAACCGAGTAGTCGTCGGCCCGGAAGTCACGTTCCCTTTCAAGCTCGGTGTCGAAGCGGCCCTCCACGTAGGCGGCAATCTCCTCGATGTAGCAGAGCGGGGCCGCGCCCCAGTAGATGGCCGCCTCGTCTTCTTCGAGCAACGCCACCTGGTTGTGGGGGTTGTCGTAGCCTCTCTCTTCGAGCCAGTCGAGCAGCTCAAGGCCCTGCTGCCGGTTGTCGGTGAAGACGACGATGCGCAGGTCGGAGCGCGGCACCGCCGAGACCGCAACATACCG
Source organism: uncultured bacterium (assembly GCA_964592755.1). Taxonomy (GTDB): domain Bacteria; phylum Hydrothermota; class Tepidihabitantia; order Tepidihabitantales; family Tepidihabitantaceae; genus CAZQFS01. Next base: position 14,896 of record CAZQFS010000021.1, read on the forward strand.
GACCGCGCAGTTGGGCAGGACGAGAATCACAAGCAGGGGCAGAATGAGTCGCAGGTGTTTCATTGACAATCTCCTGATTACGGTTGCCGAACAACCGGCTCCGGCTCGACCCGGTCCGCGGCCAGGATGAGTTGCTCGGGCAGACCTTTGAGGTTAGGCAGCTCCCAGTGCTCGCGCACGTCGCCGATTTCCTCCAGCGCCGCGACGCGGAACCCGGCCTCGGTCAGGTAGTGGAAGTGGTCGGACACAGTCCACTGGTAGTCGTAGCGGGCAAAGCCGGATGAGCCGGACACCGGGTCTGACTGCCACTCTTCGTCGCGCTGCCGGCACCGCTCAAAGTACGAGTAGCGGGCGCGCGGGTGACCAGGCTCCGGTTTCCAGATGCGCCGCACCGGATGGTACTCGGTCACGACCAGTCGGCCGGCCGGGCCCAGGATACGGTGGAGTTCACGGTAAAACGCGCCGAGGTCGGAAACCTGCGGCGCTACCTGGGCGGCGTAGACCAGTTGACAGCACCCGTCCCGCAGCCCGTCAAGGGTGCAGAAGCCGGTCTGGACGTAGGCCAGCTCGAGGCCGACCAACTGGCTCTTGACCATCAGCATGTCGAGATAGCTCTGGGTCGGGTCAACGACCGTGACGCGCGCGCCCATCGCGGCCAGGGCCAGGGCAGAAGCACCATCGCCGACCCCGAGCAGACAGACCCGCTTGCCCGCGACCACGCCCAGGAGCTCCAGCTCCACGACCGAGAAGGCCAGTGCCGGCATGGTCGGAACCTGACGCCAGAGTTCTTTGTCTTCCGGATTGCGCTGCCAGGTCTGGGCCACCGGAACCCACTCGCGGCGCCGCGCCTGGGCTGGTCTTTCCATCGCCCCGGACGACTACTCGGGTCCGATATGGTAGTCGCGGAGCTCGGCGGTCTGTCCGTCGGCCGTGCGCCTGACCACGCCCACGCCGGGCGCGAGCCACTCGGTGCGACTCTCGGTGAAGTTCGTGTCGGCCTGCACGATGCGGTTGAAGTCAATCCGGTAGCACTGGAGGAACCAGCCGGCCGGCGTGGTCAGGTCCTCGACCGCGACTACCCGGGCCCAGACGCTGTCGAACACGGCGACCGTGTCCGTGCCCAGCAGGACGACCGTATCGCGGAACGACTCGGCCCACTCTGCGCCCTCGACCAGAGGAAGACAGTACTCCAGCCCGTACTGCTCTTCGAGCAGGTACTCACTGCCGCTGCGGATGACGGTGCGGCGAACCAGACGTCGGACTTCAGTCGCGGTCTTGAGCCAGAACTCCGGCGCGTAGTCGCGGTAGACGACTGTTGCCCGCCGCCCTGCGAGCGCGGTGTCGCGGCCGACCGAGTCAACGCGGTCCGGCTCAAAGGTCCAGCGTGAGCCGGAAACGAGCGGGAAGTAGTCCTGTCCGGCCCGGTACAGCAGCATCTCGCTGCAGCCGGAGACGACCACGACCAGAGCCGAGCAGAGGACCAGGGCACGAGTGGCGCTAGAAGACATAGGCGACTCCGGTCCGGATGCCGAAAAGCGGCGTGAATGCCAGTCGGGTAGTTCCTCCGGCAGGGCGGCTTTCAATGTAGAGTGAATACACCAGCCCCAGGTTGAACCGGGCCGGCCCCTGACGCTGGACAAGCCCGAATCCGAGGTTCGCGGCCGCAGACCGGCCTGATTCCCGCGCCGCATTCAGGGTGCGGCGGACAATCGAGTAGCCTGCCCCGGCGGTCGCCTCAAGACCCCAGGCCGGGCGATGCAGGAACTCGAAGCCGTACTCGCTGCTGAGCGTGTGCAGAGTCATGCGGTAGGGCGCGGCCTGGCGTCCGGACAGCTCAGCAAAGTCGTAGCCCAGCTCGACGCGATTCCGGCCGAAAGCGTAGCCCGCCGACGCACCAAGGCGGGTGCTGGAGTTGTGCTGGCCTCCGAGCCCGGCAGAAGGGAAGACGCCGCCGATGCGACCGCCCAGGTCCAGTCCGGCCAGGACCAGGGACACGAGCAGAAAGGGACTCATACAAGAGAATGTAGACACTCCGGCGCGATTGTCAAGGTCGTCGTTCGGCGCCGCTGGCGGCAGTCCGACCCGGTCGCGTCACGCCAGCCGCACTTCTACCTTTGTTCCGGCAGGCGGGCACAGTTCCCCCTGTCAGATGAAGTCACCATTGCCGCGCACAAAGCCGAAACCAGAGCAGCGACAAGCGCCGAAAGAATTGCCGGCTGCATCGCGCAGAGAGCCGGCGGCGCAAACGCTCAGATGACCGCATCGGCGACCGCCTGAGCTTGCGCCGCGCAAGCTGCTTCAGCTAGGGTTCCCGGTCACGGCCAGGGACACGTCTGTGTCACAGCCGAGCTCAAGACCGCGACCATCGCACCGGCAAACGCGGCGCACAAAACCCTCGGGCAGACGGTGCCGGGGGCCGGAGGGGGTTGACTTCTCTTCGTTGCCGTAACGTCCTGAAAGCAATTATGTTAGGTCCAATCGGCGACCTCGACCGCCATGATAGTAATTGCTATCATGCGCGAGATTCTTCCTCGTCATTCCTCACCTGTCATCTGCGGCCGGCGCCGACGCGCGCTGCTCCCCTGATTCTGCGCGTCCGACGCGCGGCGACTAGCGGATGACGAGCTTCGCGCTCGGGCAGGTCTTGTCGCCTGCGAGCCGAAGGAAGTAGACGCCGCTGCCCAGGCGTCGGCCTCCTTTGTCGGTTCCTTCCCAGACCGCGTTGCCGGACAAGGTACGCACCAGGCAACCTGTCCGGTCATACACTGCGACGGTCGCGTCTGGGCGCGCGCCTGTCACCCGGAACGGCCCGGACCCGATACTCGGCTCGACTTTCAGGGTCCGCCATGAACCTCCTTTCCGCTGCTCCTGAATGCCGGACATCCAAGGCGCGTTCCAGTACAGGTTGAGCATTCCTACGCCGACGAAGACGAGCCCGGCTCCGGTCCCGGACGAACCAGGAGAGTAGACAAGCAGGGGTCGAATCTCGCGGCCCGTTGCCGCACTCGTAGTGTTGATGCGCAACGTGTCGGACCAGTTGGTTGGAGCCGCGCTGCTGGCGTACTGGCGGTAGATTGTCCTGTCGCCGGAGGCTTGAGCACGGATATAGGACGCGTTCATCCAGGGGTTGTTGGGCGAGGCGTAGTTCTTCAAGTCCGGCCAGGCCTCGACGTCGCCCGAGTAGGCAAGGATGTTGCCCGTCGTCCAGGTATTGCCGCCATTGGTCGAGAAGCTGTACAACACGTCCCAGTCGGCTGAGTTCTGGTAGTTGTGAGCGTACAGGCACCAGATGACCGCGAGCGACTCGGGCTGGGTGAACGCAGCACCAATCACCGGGTCAGCGACCCGAAACGTGTCAGGCCAGACCACAGTGTAGTTCCAGGAGCCGGGTGAGCCAAAGAGCCTGCTGACCCCGTGACCGACCATGCCCGGATTGGTAGCTGGGGTCATGGTGCATGTGAAGTAGACCTAGGCGTCGCTGCCGGCAGAGATGTGGGGTTTGAGGACGTTCATCAGGGATTCGCAGACGACCCAGGTCCGGCCAAAGTCACCGGACCGCAGGAAGAAAGCGTTGTAGAGGGGCGGGGCTGTACGCAGTTCGTTGTTGACCATCGCGTAGAGAAAGTGATTTCCGCCTGACGGCTGGCGCGCGACCGAGAAGTCGCTGACTGTGTCCCACCCGACGCGCACCGGCAGCATCTGGTAGGTCGAACCGTCATGACTGAACCGGAAGTCGTAGAGGTCGCCGCTGTAGTCCTGGCTAATGACAAAGATGTGGATGAAGTTCGAATCGCCCTGACCGACCACGAGTCCCAGCTTTCGGAAGAGCTGGTTACACTGGAAGGCCACGTGGTGGTTCCAGGTCGTACCGTGGTCGGTTGAGAAGTAGAGGTGGTTGATGGAATCCAGACACGCCAGCGCCACCCACATCGTGCCGTCGGGTTCGTAATCGGCCGCGGTGGCCGTGACACGACCCTGGCGGATAAGGACATCCGGCCCGGCGTCGGCCATCAGGTCCGGAGGTTCATTCAGCACCTGCAACTTAGGCACGGGCAGGTTGAGGCCCGCCTGCTTCCGAGCCAGCATCGCCTGAATCTCGTGCTCGATTCTGCTCACGGCCGCGCGGTCGCCGCGTGCCAGAGCTGCCTGCTGCTCGGCCCGCAGCAAAGCAAGCTCCCCGTCGGCCCGGTCTGCCGGCCTGGCTCCGAGCAAAGCCTGGACCGGCACGGTCGTACTGCTGTGCTCGGGCAGGGTCTTTGTCTGTGCTGTGGCGAGGGCGACCACTCCCATCAACACGATAACGTTCATCTGTCTCACGTCCTGTCCTCTCACGTTACGGCCGTGCCTGCGTTATGGACACGCACGGCCAGCTTCTCGGTCTGGCAGCAGTCGGCCGACGAGTGGTGGGGACATGACCCCGGCGCCTTGCGCCGGGAGTCCCTTCAGGAGTCCGAAGTCCGTCCAGGGGTTTGCCGGGCAGCCCCGGACTCCGCGCGTCTGACGCGCGGCAATGTCCCCAGGTGCCCTGCCGCCACAGACTATGTTACACTGCGGCCCGGTGTGGTGTCAATCCTGGGTCGTGGAATGCGATGCGGAGTCGTGTCCCCGGAGGCTATATCAGTCCGTGGGCCAGCTTCCTCATTCCCTTGTCAGTAGCCAATGCGGCAACCTGGCGCAGGACCTCGGGGTCCAGACCCTGGGCAGCGTACCTGGCGATGAGCTCTTCAATCTTCTGCTGGCGACGCTTCTCCTTGTGCTCGGCGACTGCGTTCCTGACCTGAGCGCGTACGGTGTTGTCGGCGCTGTTGAACGGATTGGCCTGCGGCGCATGGTTGTGGTGTCGCGTCTTGAGGCGCTGCGGCTTGGCCGCTTTGACTCGTGTCCAAACTGCTCCCATTACTTCCTCCTTACCAATAGGAAATTATAGCGCGGATAGCCCCCTAGTAAACTCCGGCGTCGTGTCGGGGTTATGCTTGAAGCCGGTCGCTCGGGCGGCTAGCGGTCGGCGAGCGGGTCGTCCGGCGTGAGGGTCAGGTCTTTCAGGCGTCTGATGCGGTCGGCCAGCGGCGGGTGAGTGGCGAACCAGTTGGCCACGTCTGCGCCCCGGTCCTGGCCAAAGGGGTTGGCAATGTACATATGGGCAGTAGCGGACGAAGCGCCGCGCAGCCTGCCCGGGACTGCGCCGAGTTTGGCCAGGGCCGAGGCCAGGCCGTGCGGGTTGCGGACGATGTAGGCGCCTGAGGCGTCGGCCAGATACTCGCGCTGGCGCGAGATTGCCGCCCGGATGAGCGCGACGAGGATAGGAGAGATGATGGCGAGCGCGATGCCCACGAGCACCAGTATCAGGCCGAACTGGTCGCCGCGCGAGGATGAGTCGCGCCGCCGCCGGCCGCCGCCAAAGAGGCTCATGCGCAGGAAGATGTCGCGGAAGAGCACAATCAGCCCGCCGATGATGGCGACGACGGTCATCACGAGGATGTCGTAGTTGCGGATGTGGGACATCTCGTGGGCAATGACACCCTGCAGTTCCTCGCGGTTCATGATGCCCAAAAGGCCCAGGGTTACGGCAATCGAGGCGTGCTCGGGATTGCGGCCGGTGGCGAACGCATTGGGGCTTTCTGAGTCAATGACGTAGACGCGAGGTTTCGGGATGCCGGCTGCGATGGCGACTTCTTCGACCACGTTGTGCAGTTGGCGATACTCGTCTGGGTCTGCCGGGTGCGCGCCGTTGACCGCGAGCGCGAGCTTGTCCGAGTTGTAGTAGAGAACGAGATTGTAGAGGACGACGAAGAGCCCGAAGAGCACATACATGCCCGTGCCCCAGCGGAAGTAAGCGCCCAGGGCGTAGCCGACCAGTGCGAGCAGGAGCGAGATGGCGACGATGAACACGGCGGTCCTGGCTTTGTTCGCGCTGATGAGCGCGTACAGAGTCCGGCGGGCAGGCATGGTCAGTCCCGAATCAGGGCGCTAGAACTTGACCTTGGGCGCCTCGCGCTCGGCCTCGGGCACGGTGTAGAACTCGGCCTGCTTGAAGCCAAACATGTTGGCGAAGATGTTCGAGGGGAACATCTGGGTCGCGTTGTTGTAGTCCATCACCACGTCGTTGTAGAACTGGCGCGAGAAGGCAATCTTGTTTTCCGTGCCGGAGAGCTCCTCCTGCAGTTTCAGGAAGTTCTCGTTCGCCTTCAGGTTCGGGTAGTTCTCGACCACGGCGAACAGAGTCTTCAGCGTATCCGAGAGCATGTTGTTCGCCCTGGCTGCCTCGGCCGGGCCTTTGGCGTTGATGGCCAGGGAGCGGGCTTCGGCGATGCGCTCGAAGATGGCCTTCTCGTGCGCCGCGTAGCCTTTGACCGTCTCGACCAGGTTGGGTATCAGGTCAATCCGGCGCTTGAGCTGGACGTCAATCTGATGCCAGCCGTTCTGGACACGATTCCGCTTCACCACCAGCGAGTTGTAGATACCCGCAACGATGATGACCAGCAGGACGATTATGACGATTGCTACTAGTAGTCCTAACATGGGTTTTCCTCCGTGGTTAGACGAGGATAGCATGTTCTGCGTTGCAGTCAAATCAGGGGCGCGCCCGGGCGTCTGAGCCTGGACTGCGGCGCATCCTCGGTCGGGTCTGCTTTCGCTTGACCGGGCTGCCGAGTTGGCCTATATTCAGGCTCCAATTCAGACTGGAGGTTCCTTGGATTTCAAGTATCTGATTATCAGCAAGGCCGACGGCATCGGCTGGCTTCGGTTCAACCGGCCGCCGGTCAACGCGCTCAACACCGAAGTCGTCCTGGAAATTGAGCGGGCATTCGACCAGTTCGCCGCGCAGGACGACGTCATGGTCATCGTCCTTACCGGTGAGGGCAAGGCGTTTGTCGCCGGAGCCGACATTGCCGAGATGGCGGACTTCACGCCGCTCCAGGCACGGGTCTTTGCCCGGAACGGACATCGCACCCTGGCCAAGGTCGCGAACATCGAGAAGCCGGTGATTGCCGCGGTCAACGGCTATGCCCTGGGCGGCGGGTGCGAAATCGCACTGGCCTGCGACATCAGGGTCCTTTCCGATACGGCCAGAATCGGCCAGCCCGAGGTGAACCTGGGACTGCTGCCCGGCTTCGGCGGAACTCAGCGGCTGGCGCGGCTGGTCGGGCCGGGCATCGCCAAGGAGCTCATCTTCACCGCGGACGCGATTGACGCGGCCGAGGCGCTGCGCATCGGCCTGGCGAACCGGGTCGTACCGGCGGACAAGCTCATCACGACCGTCACCGACATGGCAAAGAAGATTGCGGGCAAAGGCCCGACCGCAGTCCGGTTGGCCAAGACCTGCATCAACCGCGGGCTCGATGCCGACCTCGGCACGGGCAACGCTTTCGAAGTAGAGGCATTCGGCGTCTGCTTCGCGTCCGGGGAGCCGGCCGAAGGCACGAAGGCGTTTCTGGAGAAACGGAAAGCAGACTGGACAGCAGCAAAGGAGTAACTCATGACAATTGGCAAAGCAGAAGATACGTGGATAGTGGGCGCGGCCCGGACGCCCATCGGTCGGTTTCTTGGCGGCCTGGCCCCGCTGCGCGCACCCGAACTGGGCGGCGCGGCAATCAAGGCAGCGGTTGAGCGCTCCGGCGTAAGACCGAGTGACATTGACGGCGTCATCATGGGCACGGTCTGCCCGGCCGGCATCGGCCAGGCACCGGCAAGACAGGCTGCCGTCAAGTACGCCGGGCTGTCGCCGGATATACCTGCCCTGACCGTGAACAAGGTCTGTGGGTCGGGTATGATTGCCGTGGCCCTGGGCTGCCAGCAGATTAAGGCCAAAGATGCCCGGCTGATTGTCGCCGGTGGCCAGGAATCGATGTCCAACGTGCCTTACTACCTGAAGACCCTGCGCGGCGGCAACAAGATGGGCGATGCCCAGCTCCAGGACGGCATGGTCTACGACGGCATCTGGGACTTCTTCGGCAATGTCCACATGGGCGAGCTGGGCGACTTCACTGCCAGGAATTCGGGTATCAGCCGCGAGGAGCAGGACAAGTGGGCGGCGGGCAGCCACGCCAAGGCCTCTGCGGCCATCAAGGCAGGCAAGTTCAAGGCCGAGATTGTGCCGGCAGCAATCCCCCAGCGCAAGGGCGACCCGGTCATCGTCGACACCGACGAAGGGCCGCGCGCTGACACGACCCTTGAGAAACTGGCGACCCTCCGACCCGTGTTCACCAAGGACGGCACGGTCACGGCCGGCAATGCCTCATCCATCAACGACGGCGGTGCTGCGGTCGTGATTGCCTCGGGCGCGTATGCGAAGCAGGCAGGCCTTGCGCCGCTCGCGCGCATCGTCGCCTATGCCACCGGCAGCGCCGAGCCGAAGATGCTGTTCTATGCGCCGGTCAAGGCGGTTCGCAACCTGCTCAAGGTGCAGGGCGTCGGCATCGACCACTTTGACCTGATTGAGATAAACGAGGCGTTCGCATCCCAGACCCTGGCCGACGGCAAGGAACTCGGCTGGAACTGGGACAAGGTGAACGTCAACGGCGGCGCGATTGCCCTAGGGCATCCGATTGGTTGTTCCGGAGCACGCATCATTGTCTCGCTCATCTACGCGCTCAAAGACCGGGGCCTGAAGGCCGGCCTGGCTACTGCCTGTCTGGGCGGCGGCGAGGCGACCGCCATCAGCATCGAGCTTGTGTAGCACCTGACCGCGCGGGACATGCCCGGCACGGTCTACCTTACCTCGAGTGCGGCCGAGACCCAGGAGCTCGGCCGCACTCTTGCGTCGTGCCTCGGTCCGGGCGACGTGGTAGCGTTCTTCGGCGACCTGGGCAGCGGCAAGACCACGATGATAAAGGGCATCTGCGCCGGGCTCGGCGTCGCCGAGGTGGTCAAGAGTCCGTCGTTTGTCATCGTCAGTGAGTACCAGGGCAGGATTCCGGCATACCACGTTGACCTGTACCGGCTCGCCCCTGGCGGCAGTCTCGAAGCAATCGGACTCGAGTCCTACTTCGGCGGCGACGGCGTATGTCTGGTTGAGTGGGCCGAGAGGGCCGAGTCGGTGCTGCCTTCTGAAACCATCCGCATCACGCTCGCGGTCGAGGGA